>JAICYT010000232.1 GCA_025934075.1 Gemmatimonadaceae bacterium | reverse complement strand
TTCGGCGATCCGAACACGAAAGCGCGCGCGCCAAGCCGGGCCCCCAGTTGCATGATCCCGCGAAGGTACGCGAGCATCTCGGCGCGGCTTCGCGCGTCGCCGAACAGGTGGAGATCTGGACGGCCGAAGAACAACGCCTGGAGCGACACGATCGGCAGACCGCGATCCTCCCAGCGGCGGCGATATGCCGCGATGTCTGCGCTTGACGCCTCGAGCGGACGCTGGCGCCATTTCGTCGGCGCGATCTCGACGCCGCCAACTCCCGCACGCCGCAACACGTCGGCGACCACATCGTCCTGGCTCGGTTCCCACGCGATGTTGGAGACAGCCAGGTTCACGTGGGTCACCGCTTCCGCGCCGCGGCGACGAACGTCGCGATTCGCTCGAGCGTTTCGGTTCTCGTCTCGATGTACGGATTGGACCCGCCGAAGAGTCGGGCGTAGCGAGTGTGCACATCATAGCGCGCCGGCGCTGCACTGACCTCGTTCTTGAAGTCGATTCCGAATCCTTCGCACGCGACGTCGGCCACGCTCACCGGCTCGGTGGGAAGATGAACGAGCGTCAACTCGTGGTCGAGGGCGAGCTCGATGTCGCCCCACAAACGGCCGACATCATAGAACTGAAACAGGCCGCGCGAATCGATTGCTTTGACATTGTTGTCGTGCAGGAAATCGTAGATGACGTTTTTCTTCAACCCAGGCCCGTACAGACCAACAAGCCGCACGATGAGTGAGTCGAACCGACCGGCGACGATCTGCTCGAGGCGCCGGCGATTGCGGCCGTACGCACCCAAACCAGCCGTCGGCGTCGGGGATTCTTCGTCGACGCCGACCGGGTCGAGGAAGACGTCGACCGTCGAGATGAGTACGACCTTCCGCGCGTTCACCTGCTCCAACGCCCGCGTGAGTCGCTGGATGTTCTCGAGATCCCTGTCCGGCTCGGCGTTGGCTTTCCACTTTTCGGCGCGGGCTCCGCAGCAGACGACGAGATCGAAGCCACGTCCGGCAATCTGCTCGATGTTCTTGGAGTTGAAGCACGCGTCGAACCTGTGCTGGCGAAGCAGATTGCTGCCCACGAATCCAGTGTGGCCGATCAACGCCGAGCTTTCGTCGCTTGTCATTGGTCGATCATGGGTTGATTCATGGGTTGAAGCGGCCCAGGGCCGCCGAGATGAGCGTGCGCAAAATGAGAAGGTTCCCTTTGACGGGACTGATTTTGGTCGGCGTCTTTCCTTGCGAAGGATACCGGCGCGTCACCGGCGTCTCGGTCACTCGAAAGCCAAGCCGTGCCGCACGGATGGCAAGATAGTAATGGAGCTCGTAACCAGAGAAGATGCCGCGCAGTGGCTGCACTCGCGGGTCGGTGAGCAAGCGCCGGCTGTACGCGCGAAAGCCATTCGTCGTGTCGGTGTAGCGATGCCCGGCCGCGAGACTGATCATCGGGGCGTGCATCACTCGAACGGCGATCGCTCTGCTGGCAGGTGTATTGATTCCACGTCCGCCTGGAATGTAGCGCGAGCCCTGAACGTGATCGTACCCGGCGTCGAGCAGGGCGATGAACCGCGGAATGGCCGCAATGTCGTCCTTGGCGTTGCCGTCGATCACGACGAGGCCTTGATAGTCTTCCTCGAGCGCGAACGCGATCGCCATCCGCATCTGCGCACTCAGGCGGCCGGCGTCGCGCTTGATGACCAATGCGCGCACGCGAAACTCGGCGAGTGAGTCGAGCGAGAGCGAGTCATCGGTGCTGCCGCCGTCGGCCACGATGATGTCGATCTGATCGGCGAGCGCAGACATCTCGCGAAGCTGCGTGCGTATCCGCTCGCCTTCGTTGATCACGAACACGGCGACGGCGTACCGATTTTTCCGCGGGCCGAACACGTGTCGCTCGTGTGCCGGCACTCCGGGACGCGCGGCGATCGCCTGCATCACGGCATCATCCCGTGACGACGTTGCGTCGCTCTTCTCTCAACAAGACGGAGCTCGTATGCTCTTCGCGAACGTAGTACGCCGGTCGATCGCGCATGCGGCGCGACAATCCACCAACGTATTCGCCGACGAACGCGAGCATGACCGACAATACGAGGAACGCGAGCGCGTCATGCAATTGGCCGCCCTGCACTGCGACGACTGCCGCGTTGAAGAGCGCGATCACGACCCCGATCCAGATCACCGTACGCAGTGGATGCGTCGTGTGATCCATCACCAGGGCGCGCGCGAGATTCACGGCCTCGCGCTTGGGCCGCACCGTCGGCTCGCCAGTACGATTGATCGGCGAGTATGGCAATGGTTCTTTGCGAAACCCGATGTATGACGTAAGTAATCGCAAATATTGGTCGGGATCGCGGATCTGCGTGATCGCATTCACGACCTGGCGGCTCATGCATCTGAACTGCGTCGAGTCGTTGGGGATTCCCGCTTTCACGACGGAGTTGATGTACCAATAGAAGAGGCGAGCGCCCGCCCGATACCAGAACGGCTCGCTCTTGCGATGCAGCCTGACGCCATAAACGATGTCTGTATCCGCCCGCGCTCGCTCGAAGAACTCCGGAATGAGCGACGGTGGATCCATATTCGGCAGCATCACCATCACGTAGTCGCCGATTGCGACGTCGAGACCTGCGGCGATCGCCGTTTCTTCACCGAAGTGGCGCGACAAACGAAGGAAGCGCACGAAATCATACCGCTCGAGCAAGGCGCGAACACCGGCCACCGTCTCCGGCGAGACGCCATCGTCGACGAGAATGATCTCGTAATGCGTGACGAGCTGGCGCAACACCGCGACCGTCTCCTCGACGAACGCGACGACCGTCGCGGTTGTATCGCCCTCGAGCGGCGCGACGATCGAGATCAGCGATTCATTCATGCGTGAGCGCCGACGGCTGGAGCGTCAGTGGCCAAGAGTTTTCGCAGTGCGTCTTCGACGTCGTACACGCTGTCGATCTTTGCGCCGAGGACGGTGATGCACGCCGGGTGTTCCGCGCTGCGACGCAGGAGGATGGGCCGGCTGTCGTCTTGCTCGCTCCGTGGCATCACAGACTTCACTTCCCAAAGGGAGTCGACGTAGCGCGCCCCGCGCATGGCCGGCAAGTATCGCGCGGCGTCGCTCGCCATGTGGACGAAGCGCGACGCGCGGCTGGAGAGTAGCGGGTCGCCGTCGTAAATCGGTGTGTCGCCCGCGTCATGCCAACTGCAGTGGGGCGTGTAGCGCACGTGACTCAGCGTGAACAGTCCGCGCGACGGATAAGGCATCATCGAGAAGAACGGCCCGTCCATCACGGTGACCGCTGCGCCTCCCAGCTCCGGCGGCGGTTGGATCAGCGCCATCTCCGTAAGCTCGTGTTTCATCGGAATCGGCGCCGCGCTCGAATCGACGAGCAGGCGATTGAGTCGCGAGTATGTGCAGTTGAGTACGAGCTCGCACTCGACGTGGAATTCGTCGCCATCTCGTTCGAGTGTGACGACTGCTCCGTCATCTCCGCGGCGAGCCACGCGCCGGGCTTCAGTCTTCAGTGCGACCTCGACGCCGGAAATGGCCAGCTCGCGTGCTACTCGACGGCGAAGCTTCGTCGCGTCGAATGCGCACTCCTCGACCTCGAACACCGAGTCGATGCGATCGGCGTCGAACAACTTCTTGACTGCCGCCGGCGCAGACGTGAGCGGCGCTCCGATGCGGCGGCAGAATTCGCTGAACTGTGACGCGGTGATCTTCGACATGCGCTTGCCGACCGCGTAGTAGTGCGGGAACGAGCGGTCGACACAATCAGCGTACTCGTCGCTGAATCGCGCGTAGTTCAGGCGAGACCGGAGCGACGTCAGAATGCTACGCGGATAGTGGTAGCCGTTGTGCACGCGGGCCTGATTGCGGAGCGACGCTCGCGCCAGCAGCTCCGCTTCGCGCTCGACGAGGAGCACACGCTGCCCGAGTCCGCCCAGCATGAAGGCGAGCCGCGCGCCATAAAAGCCGCCCCCGACGACGACAGCGTCGAGCTCGGTCATACTCTTGTGTCATCCTGAGACGCGAAGCGACGAAGGATCTGCTGTTCAGGCACGGGTCGGCGATCGGGGCATGCGGGGCGGCTACTGAGGGGACGACAGCTTTCCAGCACCCGTAACGCACCCGAAATCGGGCCGACGAGGAACGCCTCTCCAAGCGCCGTTCAATGAAACGCCCGGAGCACTATTATTGAAGGCTGACCACACGACTCCACGCACCGACCGCCATGCCACAAACCGACCTCGATCTCCTCTGCATCAATACGATTCGCACGCTGGCCATGGACGCGGTGCAGAAAGCCGAGTCCGGGCATCCTGGCACCCCGATGGCACTCGCGCCACTCGGCTACGTGCTCTTTACTCGCACGATGCGGCACGACCCGGCCGACCCGAGCTGGCCCGATCGCGACCGCTTCGTGCTCTCGTGCGGCCACGCGTCGATGCTGCTCTATAGCTGCCTCTTCTTGAGCGGCTATGACCTCACCCTCGATGACATCAAGCAATTCCGGCAATGGGAGAGTCGGACACCTGGCCACCCTGAACACGACTACACGCCCGGCGTCGAGACGACCACCGGCCCACTCGGCCAAGGCATCGCGAACGCGGTCGGTATGGCGGTCGCGGAAGCCCATTTGTCCGCGACGTTCAACAAGCCGCAACACGATATCGTCGACCACTACACCTATTTCATCTGTAGCGACGGCGATCTCATGGAAGGCATCTCGCACGAGGCGGCGTCGTTCGCTGGACACTTCAAGCTCGGGAAACTGATCGGCTTCTACGACGACAACCACATCACGATCGACGGTTCGACCGACCTCACGTTCACCGACGACACGGCGAAGCGCTTCGAGGGCTATGGCTGGCAGGTGCTGCACATCCACGACGTGAACGACCTCGATCAGATCGAGGGCGCGATCGCCGAAGCGCAGTCGGACACCGAGCGTCCGACGCTGGTCATCACCCGAACGCACATCGGCTTCGGCAGTCCCAGGCAAGACTCCGAAAAGGCCCACGGCGAGCCACTGGGCGCCGAGAATGTGTTGATCACGAAAAAGAATCTTGGTTGGCCGAGTTTGGAGCCGTTCTTCGTACCAGACGAAGCGCTCCAGGAGTTTCGAAAAGCGAAGGGCAAGGGTGCCAAGGCGCATGCTGATTGGAACGCCAAAGCGGCGGCGTACAAGAGTGCTTATGGAACGGATTGGGCCGAGCTCGAGCGACGTCTGGCGGGCAGGCGGCCGGAAGGGTGGGCCGCAAAGATTCCGTCGTTCACGAAGGAGAACGGGAACATCGCGAGTCGCGCGGCATTTGGCGCGGCGTTGAACGCGACCGCGGAATCGCTGCCCGAGTTAGTCGGCGGCTCGGCGGATCTCACCCCGTCGAACAACACGTCGGTCAAGGCATGGAAGAATTTCTCGCCGCAGGATTACGCAGCGCGCTATGTGCATTTTGGAATTCGCGAGCACGCGATGGCGTCGATGATGAACGGCATGGCGTTGCATCGCGGCGTACTTCCATATGGTGGAACGTTCCTGATTTTCTCGGATTACATGCGGCCGGCGGTTCGCTTGGCGGCCATCATGAAGGCGCATGTGATCTACATCTACACGCACGATTCAAT
>JAICYT010000210.1 GCA_025934075.1 Gemmatimonadaceae bacterium | reverse complement strand
TCGCCTCCGATCCACCGCGTGGCATCGACGTACGACTTGCCCGCCGACCGTTCGGAGGCGGCGACTTCCGTCAGCTCGAACCACGGGTGATTCGCGAGCAGGCGGATGAACGCCTGACCCACGGCGCCCGTGGCGCCGAGCACCGCGACGCGCCGGCGCTTCACGGAAGACGATGCGGCAGGACTCATGCGTCGAGTAGGCTCCTCACAATTCGCTCATAGGCGTCGACGGCGGCGCGCAGCTCGTTGACATCGATGAACTCGTCTGGTGTGTGGGCGACATGAATCGAACCGGGGCCGAACATGAGAGGAGTACCCCAACGTCCGAGCAGCGGAATGTCGGATGTGTAGGCGACAGGTGCCACCTCGAATCCGTCGATCACATGAAAATGCTGCGCCGGAATGTAGGAGCCGAATTCGATCTCGGCGCGTCCCTTCGCCCAGCGTTTGACCTGAGCTCGAACCGGTGCGTCGTCGCCGACCAGCCGAAACATGATCTCCGCTTCAGCCTGAGCGGGGACAATGTTTGCCTCCGTGCCACCCCGGATCGTTCCAATGTTGAGCGTGGTCGCGCCGAGGACCTCATCTGTCGGCAGGTGCAGTGCGTCGAGCTCCGGAAGCAGCGTCAACATCGGCTTGATTGCCGATTCGCCGAGATGAGCATACGCTGAGTGCGCCGCGCGCCCGCGTGTCCGCACGGTCACGCGAAGCGAGCCCTTCGCGCCACTCGCCAACTTACTCTCGGTTGGTTCGCCATTCACGAGAAAGCGGCTCGTCGCCGACAGCCGATTGGCCGCGCGAGCGCCGTCGGATCCTTTCTCTTCGCCCACGACGAAGAGCAGGTCGACGCGCTGCTCGCCTTTATTGGCGAGGTTATCGGCGGCGACCATCATCGCGGCGGCAATTCCCTTGGCGTCGCACGCCCCTCGACCATGCAAGCGATCTCCGTCGAGGCGCGGGGCGATGAACGGCGGCACGGTGTCGAGGTGCGTGGAGAGCGTGACGCCATTTCCCGATCGAGACGCCCAGATGTTCGTGCGTCCACGCGTGACCTCTTGGAGTGTCACGTTCCATCCGCGGGCGACGAGCCATTTCGAGACGAAATCCACCACGCCGTTTTCGGCGCCGGTGGTCGAATCAATCGTGAGAAGTTCCGCGGTAAGGGCGACGACGTCGGTCATGACGGCAAAGTTAGCCAGTCAAAGAACCGGCGCGACTCGGACCGCGAAGGTTGTTAGAGCTCCCCAGCCAGCACGCGTCGGCGAAGTTCGAAGAAGCGCGCGTCGAGCACGCAGTCGGCACTGAGGGCCATGTCTTCGAGCGCGTCGAGGAACCGGCGTTTGAGCGCTCGGCCCGGGTCGCCGGACGGCATGGTCGACAGCGTTCGGGCGACGGCGGCAGGGTCGGCCAAATAACTCGGAAACTGCAGCGCAGGCGTCGCCACGTCCGACACGGCGCGATTTGTCCCGGTCGACGTGGGCCGCGCGATGTTCATGTCGAACTCGAGCGCGACGACGTTGAGGGCGTCGGCGAGTCGAGTGCGAAGCGCACCCGTCAGTTCGGATTTCCCGGTCATGACGCGCCACAGTTGCTGGCGCGACGTGCCCGCGTAGCGCGCCAAGTACTGCTTGGACAATCCGCGCTCGATACGAAGCATCTCGATGCGCTTTCCGAGATCCGTGAGTTCCGGAAAGCCGGACTCTTCGCCGATTTGGGGATCCACTTCCATTGACCGTTCCTGTAACAAATGCTACATTTCGAGCACCGAACAGACCCCGAATTTCAGCTACATCCGTTACCTGGAGGCTACGAGAGAACGTGGCGAAAGTCAAGAAAGCTGGGGCTGTTAGGGTCGCACGGTCGGGAAAGCAGGCGAAGGCGAAGAATGCACCAGTTGGTGCATCAACCGGTGCTCGGAAGGCCGGTGGTCGCAAGCGGGCCAAGGGCAAGGCGGGCAATCGCGGAAAGGTGAAAGTCGGTCCGCGGCGCCCCGTTCCAGCCTCCACGTTCCGGGTCACCGCACTCGATCCGCAGAAGAAATGTGGGGCCGGCACGTCGGTCCAGCAGTTGTTCCGGATCAACGAGGAGTTAGCGGATGGCGTTCGGGCGCATCTCGTCTTTTTCGATCGTCACGGCTGGTACTGCGAGCATGGACGCGACTGTCCCGCTGTCGCGCCTGCGAAGAAGTTCTCGCAGAAGGTTCAGAAGGTTCAGAAGGTTCAGCAAGTCTCGGTGATGGCGCACGGCAACAGTGGCAGCAACGGACTTACTCACAACGGAAGGATGAGAGCATGATCGCGAGACATGAAAGGAGTGTAGACAAAGTGGACATCTGGGCTCAACTGTCGGCGCCGCTCCCGGCTGGGGTGATCTCTTGGCGACAGGATGGACGCGCGGTTCAGCGCGACGGGAAGTATTTCGCGCGGTTCGTCGCGTATGTGGACGCGAACACGGTGCGTGAGCGCCTCGACGCGGTCGTTCCGGGCGAATGGGACCTGACGCTCGAGCTGCTTCCGACGCTGGCGTCGGACGATCACGACGATGCAAACTGCTCGTTCAAGGCGCGCCTGCAGATTCTGGGCGTGATCCGTGAGGACGTTGGAACGGGCCGCGACTACAAGTCGGCGGCGACCGACGCGTTCAAGCGCGCCGCGGTTCGCTACGGCATCGCGCATGAGTTGTACGGCTATGAGCAGAACTGGGTGCGTGTCGACGGCGATGGCAAATACGCCAAGCCCCTCGAGGATCCGGCTGAATCGTATGCGCGACGTCTGGCGCGTGTCGGGCGGGGTGATCTGTCGATCGCCAACGAAGACGCCGGAGCGCCGGAAAACGAGTCGGCACCAGCCGTAACCGGACCGCTCGCGTCGGAGGAGCCCAGCTGCCCCAAGTGCGGCGGCCGCATGTGGGACAACCGACTTTCCAAGCGAAATCCCAAGGCGCCCGACTACAAGTGCCGGTCGCGGAGCTGCGATGGCGTCATTTGGCCGGCACGTGCGTCTGGCGCGAGCACTGCCAGTGGCCCGATCAACGCCGCGACCGAACCGGTTGTTGAAGCTCCGATGGCGCAGTACTCCATCGACACGAACGAAATTCCGTTCTAGTCGTTCTCCGCGACGACGTCGAGTCGACACGGGCCCGCGCTCAAAGGTCGAGCGTTGGCCCGTGTTGCTTTGGACAATAGCGGCTCATCCCGCGGTTCGGCGCACGTCTTGCCCCTTGATCCTTTGCGTTACGTCTTGGAGCGACGCAGGCCAATGAACTACCGACGCTTTACGGATTCAGCCGGACATGTTTGGGAAGCCTGGGAGGTCGATCCATGGGCTGTCGAGCGTCGGTTGGCCAGTGATCGTCGCGATACACCACGTGACTCGCTCGATCGCCGCCGAAGCGACCAATTTCGCTTAATGATCCCCAATGAACTGCGCGACGGCTGGCTCGCCTTTCAAGGACAGGCCGCAACGCTTCGGCTCGCTCCGATTCCCGAAGGCTGGATGCTGTTGTCGGACGAACAGCTCAGCGGCCTCGTCGCTCGGTCCGCGCATCGGAAGTAGCGAACAGACCGCGCATCCGCCGGACGACGTTGCGGCGCGCTTGTTCCGCAGGTAGGCTCTAGCGACCAACAATTCTCTATTTCGCTCGATGGAGCCCGAGATTTCCGGACTTCCGTCGCCAACCGACATGAGAGGCGGTGCCACCATGCGAGCAATCACACGAGGGAATTTTGTTTCCGTCGTCTTCATCGTCGCGACGCTGCCAGCGCGACTGATGAGTCAGGGCGTCACGGTCCAAAGTGTCACCGACGTTCGTTTCCAAGGCGCGCTCGGAACGATGATGAATTTCGCGTCGAAGTTCGGTGGCGGCGGCAACATGCATGACCTTCCGACAACGACGTACATCTCCGGCCACAAGTTGCGCACCGAATCTGGAAACACGGCCAGTATCATCGATGCCGACGCCGGTCGCCTCATCAGCATAGACCACAAGCAAAAGAGCTACACATCGTTCACGTTCGATCAAATGGCCGACGCGATGCGTCAGGCCGAACAGGCGCAGAATGACGCTGCCGCGAAGCAAGCCGGCACTCCGAAAAGCACGAAGGCCTCCGACGCGCCAAAAGGCGACGTGAACTTCAAGTATCACGTCGATGTCGATCGCCCCGGGCAGCACGAGAACATCGCCGGTTACAACTCCGAGCGCATGTTCATGACGATCACCATCGAAGGCGAAGCAACGCCCGAAGGCCAAAAGACCGAACAGGTCGGAAGCCTCGTGTTCCTGCTCGACCAGTGGATCGCGAAGGACGCACCGCAGGCAAAGGCGATGGCGGAATTCCAGCGCGCCTATGCGCAAAAGGTCGGAAAAGCATTCGCGGAGCAGAAGCGGTCGTTGCAGGCGGCATTCAACAGCGACCCGCGCATCAAGGTCGGATTCGAGGCGGCGGCCAAGGAGATGGCCAAAGTCGAAGGCACGCCGCTGCGCAGCGTCGTCTATGTAACACTCGTACCGGCCGGGATGCACTTCGATCGCAACTTGGCCCTCAACGACGTCGCGGCCGGCGAAAAAGCGGACAAGGCCGCGAGTCCGGACGACAAGCCAAAGGGTGGTGGCTTCGGGGGTTTGATTGGGAAAGTCAAAGCCGCCGCGGAGCAAGCGAACAAGCAAAGCGACAGCAAGTCGTCCGATGCGCCGCCGAAACAAGCGACGTTAATCACGATGAAGGATGAGGTGCGCAGCATTTCGCTCGGCCCTGTAGGGGCTGACATGTTCGCGCCACCAGCGGGCTATCGCGAAAGCAACCGATAGGAACGCGGCAGATCCCTCTTGTTGGAGAATCCTCATGACGAGTGTCTTGCAACACGGTGCGAATCTGCACATGCCCGGGCCCAGACTCGAACTGGGACTCCCTTGCGGGAAAGGGATTTTAAGTCCCTCGCGTCTACCCGTTTCGCCACCCGGGCCGTGAAACGATTGGAAACAAGAGCGGCGGCCGCGCTCGCGCGGCCGCCGCATACCTTCCCTTCACCCTCGGCCCTCCACCTTGTTGGCGAGAGCGGGAAACGGGACTCGAACCCGCGACCCCAACCTTGGCAAGGTTGTGCTCTACCAACTGAGCTATTCCCGCGCGCCGCGAAATATATTCCCGACCGCGCCGCTATGACAGAGGGATGCGCTGCTCAGATCATGGACGTTCGCCAAGCGCGTTGATCGCGTACCAGGCCGACCACGCCAGCAACCCGGACAACGACGCGTCGCCACCGTTCGCTGCCGTGCGGCCTTCGGCGTCGACGACTTCAGCGGCGCACCCACCATCGAGCGGCGCACGACGCAGCCATTGCAACACCGATGAGGCATCGGGGCCCATGAGGCGAGCGCATTGTTGCGTGAGCGACTGCGGCGTGACGTCGATCGCTTTGACCGTTCGACGATAGGTGGAATCGTGACGCTGCACCGTCTCGTATAGCGGAAGCCAGAACGCCGACGCCGCGGGGTCGTCCGCAACGGAGGTCGAACCGGCGAGATCGATCGACGACGCAAAGGTCGAGTGCCCGTCTCCTTCGATGAGAAAATTGCGATGCAGCGCAGCGCGCACGGCGTCGGGGTCCTCGAGGCCGCGCGCGGTCTCCTCATCGAGCGTGCGTCGCAGAATCTCGAGCGCTTGTGCCGCGACGGCATTCGCATGCAGCGTAAATGGGAACGGGACGGGCACGCCCGACGGACTCACCTCGGTCGAGTAGAGCGGGACTTTCTTGTCGCGCCGCGCGGCGAGATCTTCCGCCGCGAGATACAGCGTGTCGGCAAGCGCCGGCTCGTCGACGACGCGATCGTCACCAGTGTCGCGGACATATCGGTCCACGGCGACGGGATAACTCGCGACGCCCTCCAGCGCGAACCCGGGCTCGAACAGCGTGCCGTCGAGATAGTGAACGCCGCGCCCCGGCGCGTAGCCGTGCAGCTCGCACATGCGGAGCAACAGCTCGCGGGCCAGCGGCGGATCGGCCAATTGCACCGCGGGCAGCGTCCACATCAGCGCTTCCCAGTCGCGGACCGTGACGCCATGTCCATTCCACGGGGCGCGAGTTCGCACCAGGTAATATTGTGCGTCGTCGAGCGCGCGACCCACGCCGAAGAAATATGCGAAGAGAAGATTGCGGTTGATCAACCGGTCGACGGCCGCGTGTCCAGTCGTCTGCTCCAAGCTTTGGAGCGCATCGCGCGTCGACCCCAACAACTCGCGCCACCCACGCCGACGAAGCACGCCAGCCGTCGCCTCGGCGCCGTCTCGTTCGGGTCCGACGGCGAGATAGAACGCGATCTGCTCGCGGCCGCCGGCGGCGATGCGAATCGAACGCCGCAGCGAGTAGTTCTGTCCATCGACGACCGTCGTTGCGTCGCCGTCGGCCGACAGCGCGACAGCGACAAGCCCGGGCAGCGACGAACCTTCGAGAATGATTGCGCCTGACGCGCCTTGGCTCACCCGCCCTGCATCCTCGAACGGGCGCGGCGTGCGAACGCGCAGTTGGCGATGTCCGAGCGTTCCGGCCAACGTCACGTCGACGGCGACTTC
>JAICYT010000029.1 GCA_025934075.1 Gemmatimonadaceae bacterium | reverse complement strand
GCTTCACGTCGCGATGAATGATCTTGAGCGCGTGCGCCGCGTCGAGCGCGGCCGCGGTCTGGGCGACGATGGTGCTCACGCGCGCCGGCGCGATTCTGCGCTGTCGCTTGATCATCGCCGACAACGGCTCGCCGTCGATGAACTCCATCGCGATGTAGATGATGCCGTCGCTCGAGCCGAAGTCGTGCACGGTGCACACGTGCTCGTGCTTCACGCGTTCAGCGTTTCGCGCCTCCTCATAAAAGCGCGTCACGAGATCGGGGCGCGATTGAAGATGCGGATGCATCACCTTGATCGCGCGGCGCGCGCGGAGCTGCTCGTGCCGAGCGTCGAACACCACGCCCATGCCGCCTTGCCCGAGCTTGCGAAGCACGCGGTACTTGCCGTCGATCAATCCGCCAACGAGTGGATCTTCGGCAATCGCGGCGGGGGCGACGGACGGAGTTGGAAAAGTAGGTTCGTTCCGATCTTTGCTTTCTGCATGAAATCCAGGAAATGACGGCTGCACCGCATCGATCGCCGGCATCGCGTCGAGGGTGAGCTCGGCCCCCGGTGCCTGTATGTCTTCAGTCGAGCGGGGAACGAGGGCGACGAGCACACTGTTCGGATGCGGCTCGCGAGCGAAATACACGCTGCTCCCGTCCGACGCAGGCATCTCGCCAACGAGCGTGAGCTGCTCGCCGGTCGACGCTTTCACGGCCTCGTAGCGGGCGATGGCCGAGTCGGCGGGTGGCGCGCTCGGCACGACGATCGAGAGCGTCGCGCCGCATGCTTCGCAAAAGCGTACCGCGTCGACGCGCGGTGTTCCGCATACGTGGCACTCGCGTGACGGTGCGATCGCCTCGCGCTCGAGCACGCGCACGGTTGCGACAGGCGGCCCCCCGGCGTTCGACTCATCGGTGAACAGCGCGATCAGGCTCGCGCTCAATACCGCGGTCGGCATGGCACTCGATGCCGTTTCGCGAGCGAGGAGCACCCTATGACCGGCGCGGTCGTGTCCCGCGCTCGCAACGACCTCGTGGTTGATTGGCGCCGAAAATATTCCTGCGTGCGCCGCTTCATCTTGCGCCGGGCTCGAGGCGCTCGTAGTGTCTGGGCCTGGGAAGGTCTCGTGCCGATTCGAAGCACTGCCTGGTGGTTCGTCGGGTTCTTTCGTTGGCACTACGACTCCCTGCGCTGGACGAGACGATGCGGACTCTCGGCGTAGCATACGAATCCACTCCGGTCAACGGAAGTCGGTGCGCGCTGTCGGAGAGTGTGTAACACAACCGATGGGCGACACTCCCAACCTGCCAAGAAGGTGAACGATATGCAGTCGTTCCGAGCCGCCGCCCTCGTCTCCGTCTTTCTCGCGACGGGCGTGGCTTGCGGCAAATCGTCTGGAGTCGCCGCGACCGGCGGGCCAACGCCCGAGACGGCATCGTCGGCGGCGAGTGCCGGGGACTCGCGCTCCTGCCCGCGTCCGTCGCAGCCCGATCGTCGCCCGACCGTGGCCGTGATGTACTTCGATAACGGTGCGCTGACCAACCGCACGGATTTCGCGCCGCTGTCGAAGGGGATCGCCGATATGATGGTCGTCTCGCTTCGCGCCAACTGCCGGATTCGGGTCGTCGAGCGGGAACAACTGCAGCGTCTTCTCGCCGAGCAGAACATTCCGGCTGACCGCATCGACGCGGCCACGCGTGTCCGGATTGGCAGACTGCTCGGCGCGCAACATATGATCATGGGCGCATTCGTCGTCGACCCTCGAGATCAGATGGTCATCACGGCGTCCGCGGTCGACGTCGAGACGTCGGAGCACGAGGCCGACGTCGATCAGCGCGACGCCGCGAAGAATCTGCTCGACATGATTCCCGCGCTCGCGCGAAAGCTGAACGATGCCATGAAGCTGCCAGCGATGCAGACGCCGGTGTACGAGGGAGCGCGGCCGGTCAAACGCGACGATGAGCTTCTGGCAATTAGACTTTACTCGCGTGCGCTCGAGGAGCAGGATCGCGGGAACAAGGCGCGCGCGATCGATCTCTGCCGCGCGGCGCTCGAGAAATTCCCGTCATATGCGCCGGCGCAGCAGGCACTCCGCAAGCTGCAAGCGACCGGATAGCGTTCCCGGACTCCTCTCGAATCGACATCGATGTCAACTGCGCTCGCGCTCGCGTCGGTCACCGCGCTGCTCAAGGACTTGCTCGAAAACGGCCTCGCCAGCGCCGGCGTGACCGCGAAGATCGGTGGTGATGCGACGGTCTCCGCGCTTCCGCCGGATCGGGTCACGTCCGGTGCGGACGAGAAAGCGCAGCTCAATGTGTTTCTCTACCACGTCACGCCCCATTCGGGGATGCGGTCGGATATGAAATCCGCGGGCAACGGTCATCGTCCGATGGGACTCGAACTTCACTATTTGCTCACAGCGTACGGCGCCCAGGATTTTCAGACCGAGATTCTGCTCGGACATGCGTTGCAGCTGCTGCACGAGTCGCCCGTCCTCGAGCGAGAGCGCATTCGATCATCACTCGCCGCGCTCTCGCACACGCGCGATCGTCGCGTCATTCCGCCGGCGCAGGCGGCACTCGCCAACTCCGCGCTCGCCGACCAAGTCGATCAGATTACGATCACTCCGGAGTTTCTGTCGACGGAGGAGATCTCAAAGCTGTGGTCCGCGCTCCAGGCGAAGTACCGGCCATCTGCGACATATAAAGTGTCGGCGGTGTTCATCGACGGCTTGAAATCGGGAAGGGGATCGTAGAATGCCCAAAGGACCGGCCGCGCGGGTCGGCGATACGAGTGCGCATGGCGGCCCGCTCGCTCCCGGCCCCGGTAGCACGAATGTCATGATCGGCGGAATGCCCGCATGGAGGGGGCTGTCGCCGGCGGGCGCCGCGGCGATCGCCGCGGCGGTTGCCGCCGCAATGAGTGCCATCGCGCAGGCGCAGGCCGTGGCCACGGCGACGGCAGGCTCACCGGCCGGGCCGGCGGCGCAAGCGAACCTCGTCAAGACGGCAATCGAGCAAGTCGCTAATGTCGCGAACGCGATGCTCGGATCGGGTGCCGACACACTGGCCTGTCCGATCGTGAAAGTCGTGATCCCAGATGGAATGGGCGTCGTGATGAACGGAAGTCAGACGGTGTTGATCAACAAATTCCCGGCTTGCAGAGTCGGGGATACGGTCCAGGAAGCAACAGCGGTGTCGTCGATCGCGATGGGCTGTATGACGGTGATGATCGGCGGATGACGTGAACGACCAAGGGGACGGAGCCACATGAGCCGCACCATGCACCAGCGCGTAGCTCGTCGCGCACTAGAAAAAGCAACCGATACCAGCCCGACGTCGCGAGAGCACACCAATCAGTCGGGACGCCCGCTCCCTCCGGCGGTTGCTCAGTCGATGGAGTCCGGGTTCGGGCACTCGTTCGCAAACGTTCGCGTCCACGACGGCGCGGAGGGTGATCAAACAGCCCGCGATTTTGGAGCTCGTGCGGTCGCGATGGGAGGAGAGGTGTTCTTCCGCGACGGCGCCTTCGCTCCCGAGACGGCGTTTGGGTCGCATGTGCTCGCGCACGAGTTGGCGCATGTCATTCAACAAACGTCCAGTGAGCCTCGATCGAACGAATTCGAACATGCGGTTGCGAACACCGATGCAGCGGATGGACCACCGGAGCACGAGGCCCGTGACGCCGCTGCGACAGTGTCCAGTGGTGGCAGCGCGCGAGTCGTGGCCGGCTCGGTCGTTCCAGGGACCGCTCAGCTCTGGCCGTGGGATGACGATGACCCGGCGAAGCCGCCCGCGAGCGGCGCCGACGGCGGCATCCTGAGCAGTCTCGGCTCGATGGCGTCTGGTGCGTGGGACGCGACCAAATCGGCGGCGGGAGCAGGGTACGACGCGTACCAGAAGTCGACCGATTTCAAACCGGTTGCCGCGGGTGAGGGCTCGAAGATCGACTGGGGTGGATCGAAGCCGATCTCGCTCACTCAAGCGCTTGGTGCAGGAGTCGATTGGTATGAGAAGAGTGCCCAAGACAGCAGCAAGAAGATGGAGGCGTCCGCCGCCGGAATTCCTGTGCTGGAGCAGCTCGCTCAGGCATCCGGCTTCATCAACACCACCACGGCAAACATCACCGGAGGGGTAGTCAGAGGTGTTGGTGACCTCGCCGGCGGCGTCGCGAACGCGTTCTTCCATCCCATTGATGCAGCGTCGGGCATCGAGGGCATCATGGAACACAACTCCACGATTCCGTTCTTGGGTTCGACGCTCAAGGCTGCGCATGGCGCCTACGACATCGCGTCAGGGAATGACAAGGGGGAGTACGGATCATCGTGGGGCGATTTAGCCAGTCACATTCTCGACCCGCGCAAGCAGGCGGAGGATGACGCGAAGTTCGATTCCAATCTCGCGAGAGGAATTCTCGCGCCCGGCACGAAAGACTGGGCCGACGCATATGGCAAATTGAAAGAGAATCCGGCGGACATGCTCGCCCGTGCCGGAACCAATGTTGCGCCAATGCTGCTGGGAGCGGGGGAATTGGAAGGAGGCGAAGGGGCGGCCGATGTTGCGAACGCCGAACCGAAGGCAGTCCCGGTTAGCGATCCACCCCCGACCCTCCGCACGCCGTACGCTCCTCCGGGCGTACCGATTCCCAAACCGTTCAACCCCGACATTCCAATCGTGGGGCCGGGCGATTCGCCGCCTGTGATCAATCCAGGCGGCGGTCCCGTCGTGATCAATCCGAACCATCCGTTCTACCCGAACGCGGGTGCCCCCACGGTGCCGGTCCCCGAGCTTCCGCCGGACACGATTCCGGGCGGCCCGCAGTTTCCGAAACTGCCGGGCGAACCGATCGCGCCAGATCCGATACCGAAGTTACCCGGCGGACCGAAAGAAGGACCGCCGATCCCGCGAGAGGATCCGATATCCGTTCCGGGCGACACGCTACGCCAGCCGATCGACATTCCAGGGGTGCCGGCGGAAGAGCCGTTGCCGTCGACAAAACCGCGACCATCAACGATCCCTGATGGTCCGATAACGCAGGACGCTCCGGCGTCGCAAGGCAGCGCGGTGCCGACAGAGCGCGGATTGGGCGGATTACCGGCGATACCCCGAGGGATGGACCCCGGTGCGCTCATTCAGCTGCTAATCGACACTCCGGGCGGCAAGAGTGTGACAGAGTTGATGCGGGAGTTGGGCATGCCGATTGAACATCGATAACGAGGCGGGCCCGCTCGATGAATTGTCAGACGGCTATTATCAAACAATTGGTAATCGAAGACGGCGTGCATCTGTGGGGCCGGTAGACGACGACGCTCGCGAGCGAGTGGTGACACGATGCGGCCGGGAATCAGAAGGTCGGCATGCGCCACGGGTCCTTGAACTTGCCGAGTAGCCCGAGGATCTCTCCCTCGATTGCGCCCGGTGTGTTGCCCCACGCCTGTCCTTCGCGCGCCTTGTCGAGGATCGCTTGCGCCGGATCGCGAACGACGGTTTCCGGTCCCGCCGGTGGTGACGACGGCAATCCGCTCGATGTCGGTGGACGCGACTGCGGTACCGTGTCGGGCGGCGGCTCGATGAATGGATCGGGAATCCCCGGGATCGTCGGCGTGCGTCCAGGTCCCACACCGGGAATCGTCGGCATCCCCGGCTGCGTAAGCGGCGCCGGTTCGAACACCGGTCCGAGCCCCGGAATCGTCGGGGTGCGCGCCCCCCCGGGAATGGTCGCCGGCGGCGGCTCGAACCCCGGGCCTGGACGCACGACGATGCCGGGATCGAACGGCTGCGGTCCCGGGAAGCCCGGCAGCGTCTTCGCGAACGGATTGATGCCGGGTTCGGGAAACGGGAACGGCGCCTCCGGAATTGGCGGCAGTGGGGTGACCGGAAGCGTTGGCCGGAACGGCAGCGACGGATTCGGGACCGTTGCGGGCGGCAGCTCGATGGGCGGGGCAGCTACCGTGGGCGCCGACCCGAACGTCGTCGGCGGCGGCGCGTCCGTCGCAAGTGGGCTGATCGGCCCCGCGTTGGTCGGCGGCGGCACCTCGGTCGCGAGCGGGCTGACGATGCGCGCCTCGCTCGCCGCTTCGGCGACCGCACCCGTATCCGCAACCGGCGCGGCCTCGCCGCCGAGTAGCATCGGCAAAAGGTTGGTGACTGTGCGCGCCGCTGCCTCGCCCGGCTTCGCCTTCCATGCGTCGACGCCCCCACCCATACCGGCGGCGAAATTCAGGTCGTCGTTGGCGGAGACCCGCGGATCGAACAGGTGCGAGCCGAGCTCGCCCCAGTCCTTACCGTATTGCCCCTTCTCATTGCCAGTGGCGATGTCATAAGCGCCGTGCAGTGCCTTAACCGTCGTGTTCATGCCGGGGATCAGGGGGACGTGCTCCGCCATACTCAGCACCCCGCCGGCCATGCCGACGGCCGAGTCGATCGGGTGGGCCATGGCATTGTAGCCCATCGAGGCGAGATCCATCCCGCCCTTTACGACGCCGCCCATCATGTCGACGGTCGTGTTCCCCATCCACGCGCTAGCCTTCTCGAGTGAACCGAGGACCGAGTTGTCGTCAGACTTGAGCACCTTGTCGTTCCCCTGCTTGAGCCAATTCTCGGCTTTGTCGACCCAACCCTCTTCCTTCTCACCTTTCTCGTTCACGCCCCCGTTCATCTGCTGTTGCAGCTTGGAGGCGTCGGAGTTCTTCGCGCTGTACTTGCTGTCTACCCAGTTCCACGCGCCCTTCGTTGCATCCCAGGCGCCGCTTTCGGCGTTCACGATTGATTTGCCAGCGCTGTCCGCGGCACCATAGGCTGACTTCGCAGCCCCGGTAATGCCTCCAACGGCGCCATCGATTCCGCTCTCGACGCCGCTCTGTACCGACCCGACGACCCCGGAGATCTTGCCAGCGAGGCCGGCGAGGCCGAGGAGGTCGCCGCCTCCCAACAGACCACTCGCCTCACCGCCTAGCGCCTTCGATGCAGTGTCTACAACGGGATTGATCGGCGAGAGCGCCGTCGGAGCAGCGCTCATGATGCCGCCGGCGACACTCGAGACGGTGTCCCACAGCGAGCCGCCACTCTGTGCCGCGGGCGCCGCCGCGGCCTTCGCTTGGTCGTCGTCGTCCCACGGCCACCGCTGCACGACCGCGCTCGGTGCCGGCGCGTGAGCGGCAGCCGCGGCATCGGCGACCGATGTACGCATCACTTCGTCCGCGGCCGCATGCGCGGATTCTTCATTCGCCTCGGCGTCGTTCTCGGCCACCCCACGTTCGTCCGTCGTCGCCTCGACCTCACCGCGTGCCTGCTGTGCGACGTGCGCTGCCTCATGCGCGAGCACTCGCAACCCGTCTGTCGTCTCGGGCGCATAGGCGCCGGCGCGAAAAGAAATCTGCTGCCCACTCGTGAGCGCGCGCGCGTCGAGCTCGCGCGCCAGATGATCGGCCTCCATGTCGTGATGGATCCGAACACTCGAAAAGTCATGGCCGAGAACAGAGCCGAGACGCTCTTCGGTGGCGCCGTCGAGCGGCGCCCCCTGCGTGGGATTTGCCAATGCATCGCGAGCGGATCGCGTAGCCGGCTGACTCGCGCTTTGGATGTCGGGTCTGCGCTGCCGTTCGCGGCGCGCTCGCCGATCGCTCATCGTGTCTCCTGTCGTGCCGCCAAGATGGACTCGCGCCCAATGATGCGGCTCGGCTGATTTGGCGCAAGTGGGCGGTCGACCAAGATTCTCGGCATTATCCGAAAAACTTGCGTCGGGGCGCGCCTCTGAGCCGCTATCGCTCCCAGCCCTGCAGCTCGGATTCGGTGAGCGTCTTCTCGAGCTTGGAGTATTCCGCGCGTGCGGCGCGCAGCACAGTTCCCATTCCCACGGGCGTGCCGGCGTCGGCGGCGAGAAACGCTGCGTTCATGGCAATGCTCCGGATGTTGCCTCCCGAAACACTGAGCTGCGCGAGACGTTCGTGATCGAGGCCTTCTCTCGGTGTATCCGCCGGAAAAACCCGCCGCCAAATCTCTGCGCGTTGCGTCGCATCGGGGAAAGGGAACTGCACGATGAATCGGATGCGGCGTAAGAACGCCGTATCGAGCGCGCTCTTCAGGTTGGTGGTCAAGATCGCGAGGCCGCGGTACGCCTCCATTCGTTGCAGCAGGTAGCTGACCTCGATGTTCGCGTATCGGTCATGCGAGTCTTTCACATCGCTTCGCTTGCCGAATAGTGCGTCGGCCTCGTCGAAGAGAAGGATGGCTCCTCCACCCTCGGCTTCGTCGAAGATCTTCCGGAGATTTTTCTCCGTCTCCCCGATGTACTTGCTCACGACGGCGGAAAGATCGATCCGAAAAACGTCGAGACGGAGATCCTTTCCCAGAACTTCCGCGGCCATCGTCTTTCCGGTGCCGCTGGCGCCGGCGAACAGAACGCTGATACCAAGCCCGCGCGCCCCGCGGCCGCCGAAGCCCCAGCGTTCGTAGACGGTGGCGCTGTGGCGAACCTGCGCCGCGATGTCGCGAAGAGTTTCCTTCTGGACGTCGGGCAGGACGAGATCGTCCATGTCTGCCGTCGATTCGATACGTTGCGCCAATGCCTCGATGCGTGGTCGCGCGTACAGCCGGCACGCATTCCAGAGCGCGGCCGAGAATTCAGCTTCGCTTGCGAACGGTCCGCGGGCGGTCGTTTCCGCCGCGATGCTGTGCACCGCGTCGGCTCCGAGTTTGAAGTGCGCCGCCAGCTCGTCGATGGTGTCCTCGCGATTTGGAGCGCTGCCCACGAGTGCGCTGCTCCACGCGATCCGTTGTTCGCCCGCCGTCGTACGCGGAACCTCGAACACAACCGATGCTCGCGCCGCCGTGAAAAGTCGTTTGACCGTAGTGACGAAGATGGCGCCAAGCGTCCGCTCGAGGAATCGTGTCGCCGACACAGCCAGCGTTCGATCGGAGTCGTCGAGGGCGTCGCAATCGAGGACGATGACATACTTCCCGAGTACGCCCTCGCGCTCGACGAGACGACTGAACTGATCCAAGTCCGCTGGTGATCGTGGAAGCAGCTCCGCCCGCACCCGATAGGGACGAATGCCGAGCGCGTCACACGCCATTGCCGCGACGCCGTCGCGATCACTCCCGCTGTCTCCAACCAACTGGACGATCGGTGCCACTGCTCCGGAAGGCCGATCGGCGCTCCACAGACGCACGATGTGCTCGACGATCGCTTGGTGTGCCGGTGCCAGCGTTCTCGTCACCGGGAGCGGCTCCGCGACGACCGAGAGTCGCTCGTCCATGTGCGGTGTGCCGGCGAGATAATGAAGAACACGTTCGTCCACTGTCAGAGGCGCGGTCGTCAGCACTCCGTTTTCTGCCACGGTGATGAGGCGCCATCGTCGGAGCGTCGACGAAGGAGTGAGCGCGCTCCAATGCGCGCCGGGGAGTGCGGCCATGGCCAGGCTCAGCGTCGCGTAACGCCGCTGCGGGTCGCCATTCGCCGTCGCGCACAACGCCGCGATGCCGGTGTCGAGCTCGACTCCGGCGCAGAGGAGTAGCAGGTCTCGCTCGAACGGCGAAAGCCGGAACCGCGCGGCCAACGCGTCAGCGCTCGACGGCGCATGCTCGACGCTTACATCGGGATTAGGTGGGAGACCTTGATTCTCAGACAGCCTTCGCGCCGTGGCGTTTTCTAGAAGCACGCGTACGCGACGGAGCGCGCTCACGAGGCGCTGCTGATCGGTCGTCGGTTGCAACGGCGTTGCGCGCGCTGCGGCGTCGGGCTGAGCAGTCATGTCATTCGGCCGCGCATCGGCTCAAAGGATGTGGTGAAGCAATTGGCTTTCGACATGCGTCATGGCAGCGTCAATTCACCGTCGAACGACTCGCGTAGCACTACAGCGTGGACGCCGTTTGTCAACCGCATGTCGCGGAGGTCGCTGGCTCGGGGTCCTCAGCGCCCCTTGCGCGGCGCGGTTTCGGGATGCACAATCGTCGCCTCAGCAGCGCGAGGCCGCGACTGCACTCCGGCTCTGCCTCGTTTCCGCAAATCCCTTCTCGCGCCGGCTTTGCGCGGCTGCCGGGAACTATCAATCCGCTCGTTGACCGGTATCGTCGTCCGTGCTAACCGAGTTTCACAGCTCACTTCGCACACTCGTCTATGACCGGGGGAACATCCCGGCGGGCGACGTCGACGTCGCGTTCGAGGCACCCCTCAAGGCGTGGGTCGGCGCGCGCACTCGGCCGACACTCAGCTTCTTCCTGTTCGACATTCGCGAGAACACGGACTTACGCCAGACGTCGCCGGAGACGCTGCGCGCGAACGGACGCGGTATTCATCGCGTTCCACCACGGCGCTTCGATCTCCGCTATTTGATTAGCGCGCTGACGACGGTCGTCGAGGATGAGCATCTTCTAATCTGGCGGGCGCTCAGCACGTTGATGAAGCATCCGACCATTCCGGCCGAGCTGCTCCCGGAATCGATTCGCGCGTTCAATCTTCCGGTGACCGGAAGAGTCGCGGGGGCCGACGATGCGCCGCGTCCGCTCGACGTCTGGTCCGCGCTCGAGAATCCGCCGCGTCCATCGCTGGTGTACATCGTCACGGTGCCGCTCGACCTCGACCTCGCGACGAGCGCGCCGCTCGTCCTCACGCGGACCGAGCGCTTCGCTTCTCTGGCGACGACGGACGCAACACCCGACACACGCACGCAGATCGGTGGCCGCGTTCGCAATCGCAAAGGGGTTCTGCTCAGCGGCGTACGCGTGTCGGTCGACGGCCGCGCCGGCCCGCGGGGTGTGACCGACGCGAGCGGCGAATTCGCGCTCGCCGGACTCGAGCCTGGGTCCTTGACACTCAAGCTCGAAAATGCCTCCGGTGCAACAACGCTCGTTCCAGTTCAAGTTCCATCCGATTCATACGACCTCGTAGCCGACTAGCCGTCCACCGCTCACTTCCACCACGCCACCGAGGAGACCGCGACCATGCCCGAGTACCTGTCGCCAGGAGTCTACATCCAAGAAGTGAACACCGGTACGCGACCCATCGAAGGCGTCGGTACCGCGATGGCCGCATTCGTCGGCATCGCTCCGGCCGGGCCGGCGAATCGGCCTGTGCTCATCACGAACTGGCAGCAATACGTCGAAACCTTCGGTGCCGAAGAGGAAGGCGGGCACCGGAACCCGCACGTGAGTGGTGCATTTCTCTCGCATGCGGTATACGGCTATTTCCTGAACGGAGGTGGGCGTTGCTATGTCGCGCGGGTCGACGCTGACGGGGCACGCGCCAATGGGAAAGGCGCCTCGCTCAAGATGCCGTCGACGCAATTGCTCGGTCGCGGTGGTCGCACGCTGCCAACGCTGACGGCCGCGGCGCGCAACGCACCGTCGTCGGACATCGACATCGAGGTTGCCCCACCGGTTGGTGATGACGCGCCAGAGGGGACATTCACCCTCAAGGTGAAAATGGGGAGCCAGGAAGAGACCTTCGAGAACGTGACGCTCGGCAAGCGCGGAGGAAAGAATGTCAGCGAGGCGACGAGGAATGTCGTCGAGACGGTGAATCAGACGAGCAAGCTGATCATGCTCACCGAACTGCCTGGCCAAGGATCGGTCGCCGAACGGACACCGGGCGTCGGCACGTTCACGATCAAGGCACAGCCGGCGACGACTGGCGCGGTCTCGCAGTTGCGCTCACAGCACTTCATCGGCGACGCGAGCGAACGCTCCGGCATCGAAGGGCTCGAGGTGGCGGACGACGTCACGATGGTCTGCGCCCCCGATCTCTATTCGGCGTTCCCTCTCGGTCCCGATGCCTCCGATCAAGAGAAGAAGGACGCGCTCGACAAGATCAAGGCCGTTCAACTCGCGATGATCGCGCATTCGGAGCGCATGGGCGATCGGATGGCGATCCTCGATGCGCCGCCCAACCTCAAACCGCAAGAAGTGAAGAAATGGCGTGAGCGCGATTCGAACTTCGATTCAAAGTACGCCGCGCTGTACTATCCGTGGCTTACCGTCGATGGCCCGGACGGCCAGCCAATCGAAGTGCCGCCGTGCGGACACATCGCCGGGATTTACGCGCGCAGCGACAACGAGCGTGGCGTGCACAAAGCTCCCGCGAACGAAGTCGTGCGCGGCGCGTTGAGCGCCCAGGTCCAGATCACGAAGGGCGAGCAGGACGTGCTCAATCCGAGCGGCATCAATTGCATTCGCTCCTTCGTCGGTCGTGGGCTACGCGTCTGGGGCGCGCGCACGTTGTCCAGCGATCCCGCCTGGCGATACATCAACGTCCGTCGGCTGTTCAACTACGTCGAGGAGTCGATCGACCGCGGTACCCAGTGGATCGTGTTCGAGCCAAACGACGAGGATCTTTGGGCCCGCGTCCGCCGCGACGTCAGTGCGTTCCTCACCGGCTGCTGGCGTGACGGCATGCTCTTCGGCGCCTCGCCTGACGAATCGTTCTTCGTCAAGTGCGACGGGGAGAACAATCCGTCCGACGTGCGAGATCGCGGTCAGCTCGTCATCGATGTCGGACTTGCCCCGGTGAAGCCGGCGGAGTTCGTCGTCTTCCGGTTCAGCCAATACGCTGGCGGCGGCGCGTAATCACGCGCCTCCCGCCGAGCCGCAACCCCATTCTCACAAATAGCGTTACCACGTCACGTACAAATCTCAGGAGTGAACAATGGCCGAAGCTGATCCCCTAGTATCTGCGTTTTTCACCATCGATTTCGGCGGCTCCGTGAAGGGCGCATTTCGCGAATGCACGGGCCTGGGCAGCGAGAATGAAGTGGTGGAATACAAAGCGAGCGGTGACAAGGGCAAGTTCATCATGAAGAAGGTTCCCGGCCGCATGAAGTGGAACAACATCACGCTCAAGCGCGGCATCACCGACGCCATGGACATGTGGCAGTGGCGCAAGCAGGTCGAGGAAGGGAAAGTCGACGATGCGCGCAAGAACGGCTCGATCGTGATGTACAATCAGCACAACGCGGCGATCGCGCGCTGGGATTTCGTCCAGGCGTGGCCGAACAAGCTCACGGGTCCCTCGGCCAATGCCACGAACAACGAGGTGGGCATCGAGGAGTTGGAGATCACGCATGAAGGGTACACGCGCGTCAGCTGATCTCGCCGCGGAGGAGCGTATGCTGCAAACGGAATTCGAGTTCACGCTGCCGTTCGGGTACGTCGACGATGCGGGCACGCTCCATCGCGAGGGCACCATGCGTCTCGCGACGGCCCGCGATGAAGTGGAAGTCGCCGGCGATCCGCGCGTGCGGGCGAACGAGGCGTACGCTCCAGTAGTGTTGCTGAGCCGGGTCGTGACCCGGCTCGGCAGCATCACATCGGTTGGCCCCACCGCGATTGAACGCTTGTACGCCGCCGATTTCGGTTACCTGCAGGAGCTGTTCGTTCGCCTGAACGATGCCGGAGAGCAATTGGTCGAGACAGAATGTCCCGCTTGCGGCACGCGCTTTCCGCTCGATCTCAACCAGGTTCCCGCGGCATAACGTGATGTGACGGCAGTATGAAATCACCGGAGCCGCTCTCCGCCAGCGCCCCACGATCTCCGGCGCCACAGGTCGACGTGGAGAAACTGGCCGAAAAAGTCTACCGCCTGTTGCTCGCGGAGCTCCGTCTGGAGCTCGCGCGTCAGGGCGGCCCCGCTGGACCGAGGTAGATCATGCCCGTTGACGGTGTGGCGAACTGCCGCTTTTACGTGAAGATCGACGGCATGACGACCGCCGTGTTCACCGAAATGAGCGGGCTGCAGGTCGAGACCGTCGTCACCGAATACGAAGAGGGCGGCAATAACGGCTTCGTGCACCGGCTTCCTGGTCGCACCAAAGTCAGCAACCTCACGCTCAAGCGCGGCATCGTCGCCTCGAATGAGTTCTTTAATTGGTATTCTGAAATTCTCCAGGGCAAGCTCAAGTATCGTCACGTCGATGTGTTGGTCTACGACGCCGAGGGGAAGGAGCTCGCCAAATGGTCCTTCGCCAATGCGTTTCCCGTCAAATGGATCGGTCCGCAACTCGCGGCCGATGGCAAGAATGCCGCAATCGAGACCCTCGAGCTCGCGCACGAGGGGCTGATCCCCAACTGACCCGTGCCCGCACATTCCATCCTAGGGTGGTTGCGAAGACGTCGCTCGCTCATCGGCGGCGGTCAGCGTTTCGCCGGAACAGCTCGGAGTGCCCGGATGCTGGGGCTCGCCGGGCTTGCGTCAGCACGTCGGTACTCGGCGCGTCCGCTACTGCTGCCGCGACCGGATTGGCGCGAGAGGATGTTGACGGATTTCGCCGGCTCGCCGCGGCGAATCGACTTGGAAATCGCGGAACCGCACTTGCCGCCAACGTTCGACGAGATGGATGACTCGCGGGTTCTGGCGCACGAGTATCGCCCGACTCCCGCTATCGAAGACATTCGACGAGAAGTATCGGAGCGGTCCGCGCGGCCACCGGATGCGGCGCACCTGCGCCGATCGGAGGCCGCTCGTTTGCCCAGCGAACCGACGCCGCGCCCGCCCGCTCCGACCGTCGACGTTCCTCTCGCACAGACTGTCGCACGCGCAGTGGTCGCGTCGCCAAACGCTCCTGTCGGCGAGACGCCGCGCGTCGATGCGTCACGCGACCACACTCCTGCTCCTCCATCGGCGGTCGCACCGCCCGACTCGCTCGTTCCATCGGCCGATCAGCCAAGCGAAATTGTTCGCGCAATGGCGCTGGACCAGGTGCGCAGGGATCGGGCGACGCATGGCGGCACGCATGGCGGCACGGCTGAACCAGACGACCGAATGTCTACTCCGGCGTCTGCCGATTCTGCGGCAACGAGTCAACGAGAGACGAAAACGCTTCGGAGCATTCCAGCGCTCGACGCGGGCGATGTCTCGGCCCGCGCCACCTCGCCTCGTCCGACGCAATCCGAGGCTTCGGTCAGCACTCCGTCCGCGGCGTCGTTGGCCAGTCGCGAGCCGTCCCCGCCGGCATCAGACGGCGAAGCTTCGACACAAACCTCGTTGGCCGCGCCGGATTCTCCGATCGCACGGCGCGACGAGACTCCGTCCGCTCCAAACGAACCGACCGAGCGCCGGTCGCCGCACGATTCCCAACCGTCGCAATCCCGTCCGTCGATTGTTCCTCTCCCGGCCGTGAATGCGTCTGCGTCGGATCTTGTGGCGGCGCGAGTCAGCAACACTCCGCACGCTCCAGCTTCGCCCGATGCGGCGGACGATGCCTCCATGATTCGAGAGCTCACATCGCGCGATGCAAATCGTGACGTCCCGCTCGAGCGCCATGAGGCCGCGATGCAGCCGGAACCCACACAGCGGACGGCTGCGCCCACACACACACCTTTAGATCTGCAGACGGAGTCGACAGAACGCGATGTCGACACCGAGCCGATGGTTTCGGATGCCAGCATCGCAGACCGCAAAGTCGAAATGGCATCGAGTGCACCGACGCTGCCGACCGATGAGACTGACAACGGCGCCAGCGCTCCGTCGACTCCCGAAGCGATCCCTCCGCGTGAGAGCACACCGCCCGTCAGCGTTCGGCCGAGCGAAGTACGCCGTCCGCGGCGACCGGCGCCCCCGCCGCGCGCGCGAGAGACGAGCAAGCCTGATGTCCGCGAGCCCTCGGTCTCGGCGGAAGCAGCCACCGGCGACCAACGCTCGTCACCCGCGGGCGAGCGCTCGATGGACGACTGGCGTCGCTTGTTGTTCGAAGCAACAGGCAATCCGGTGTCCAACGCGCCATCTTCAAAGAAGTCTGCTCCTGTCGTGGAACGCGAAGCGGAGCGTGGAGCGGAGCGCGGGCCGCAGCGCTCGAGCCCGATCACGCCCGACACACGCGGTCGCGATTCGCGACCACGTGACGACACGACGAGGCCAACCACGGCGACCCCGCCGACTACGACCCCCTTGCTCGAGTCGACCCGACGTTTTCTGCGGCCTCGTGTCGGGATCGATCCGGCCACAGTGCCAATCGTCCGCGGTCCGCAGCTTGATCGCCTCGTGAGTGAAGCGGGCGCCGATGCCGTCGCGGTAGGCGAGGCGATCGCCTTGCCGTCGGAGCACGACGAGCGTTCGCCGCGTACCCTCGGCCTTCTCGCCCACGAGCTGACGCACGTCGCTCAGCGCCGAGTGCCGCGATTCATTCCGCCAGTCATCCGCACGCCGCAGTCAGGCAAACCGTCGCCGCATGATCAGGAATTGCGCGCGACGCCGTCGTCGGAAGAAGGGTTGGCTCGTCACGTCGAGCGAGCCGTATGGAGCGATGCCGAACGCGTCGCCGGACACACTGACGACGAGGTGTCGCGGGAGCGTGCGCCGGTCTCCGAGCGGTTGACGGCCCAGGACTTCAACCCGATGTCGGCGCGCGACTCGGCGTTGTGGGGAACTTTGCCGGCTCCCTGGGAGCCACTGCCGCTCAGCGAGGCGACGCCGAGCCACGTCGGCGGTCCGTCGTTGATTGCGTCGCCGCACACCGGCGCGCCGCCGATCCATCTTGCCGAGCGTGGTCGATCACTGGATCGAGAGGAGCATGCGCCATCTGCGCACGGCGGGGCGACCGGCGAGGCAGCAGCGCCTCCTGACCTGGACGCGCTCGCGCGGCGCGTATACGACGTCCTGAAGCGGCGGCTATCGGCCGAACGCCGCCGCGAAGGCTGAGGAGAGTTCTCATATGAGCGCAGCGCAACTGGCGCAGGCCGTCATCAAGACGCTCGACGGCGAAAAGGTCGAGGTCAAGTGCCTCTTCAATCCGAAGGAATACACCTTCGCGAAGACGAATTCCTGGCCCAAAGAACAGAAAGCCGCGGCCAACACGCCGGTGCTCAATTTCGGCGGAGGGAATCCGGCGACGCTGAACATGGATCTCCTGTTCGACACCTATCAGAGTGCGAAGAACGGAGGTCAGTCCAAAGACGTCCGCACGGCGTACATCAACGACCTCTGGAAGATGATGTTCGTCGACAAGGGGCTCGGCGAGAAGAAGAAGAACAAACAAGGGCGTCCGCCCAAAGTGCAGTTCACGTGGGGAAAGGCGTGGTCGTTCGAGGCGGTGATCACGAGCCTGTCGGTCACGTTTACTCTGTTTCTCCCCGACGGAACGCCGGTCCGCGCAACCGCGAAAGTCGCGTTCCAGCAGATTCAGGATACGAAGGAGCTGCCTCAGAATCCGACATCGGGTGGAATCGGCGGAGAGCGCGTTCGAACGGTCGAGGAGGGTGACCGTCTCGATCTCATTGCTCACGAGGAGTACGGCGATACCGCACAATGGCGTCTCATCGCCGCGGCGAACGGCATTAGCGATCCACGAAACCTTCGCACCGGCAGCACGCTTGTGATTCCGAATGGCTGAACCGCAGAACCTGATCAGTCACTTTTTTCTCGACGTCGACGGCATGCCCGAGTCGGCGGGCGTCGAGTTGATGCAGGCTTTGCTCTCTGTCGTCATCGAGAGCAGCCTCCATCTGCCCGACGTCGCGACGATCCGCGTCACGGATACCGCGTTGAAGTGGATCGACGACAAGCGTCTCGAGCCGGGCAAACGCATCAAAGTCTCGGCCGAGGGTCCACAGGGTAAGGGCACGCATCCGCTGTTCGACGGCGAGATCGTGGAGATCGAGCCCGAGTTTCTCGTCGGCGCGCAGAATCTCACGATCCGTGCGTTCGACGTGCTACACCGATTGGCGCGCGGGCGACGCGTGCGATCGTTCCTCAACGTGACCGACGCGGACGTCATTCAAAAGATCGCGGCCGATGCCGGCATGACGGCGACCGCCGAGCACGCGACGATCGTTCACCCATACCTGTTTCAGAATAACGAGACAGACTTGGAATTCTTGCATGCCCGCGCGCGGGCGGCTGGCAATGTTCTCTTCGCCGACGGGCGCGGGATTCGGTTCGAGCCTCCCAAGTCCGAGGGTGAGGCGATCGAGATGCAGTGGGGCGACAATCTCCAAGAGTTCCGGCCGCGAATGACCACGGTCAATCAGGTCTCGTCGGTCACCGTGCGCGGATGGGATCCGAAAACTCGGCAAGAGATCGTTGGCCAGGCGACGCATGGCGACGGGGTTCCGCAGATTGGCGAGTCGCGCAAACCGGCGGACGTCGTCCAGTCCGCGTTCAATCGCGATGCGCCGATGCTCGCGGCCGATCGTCCGGTCCGCACGCAAGCCGAAGCCGACCAAATGGCGCACGCCCTGGCTGGAAAGCACAGTAGTCGGTTCATCGAGGCCGAGGGGACGTGTGTCGGCAACGCGCGCATCGTTGCTGGAACGTCCGTGAAGCTCAAGGCGCTTGGCGATCGGTTCAGCGGGACCTACCTCGTGACGAGTTGTCGCCACGTGTACTCGCCGCAAGATGGGTATCAAACCCAATTCGCGATTTCGGGTCAGGAGCCGACGTCGCTCTTGAAGACGCTCGGCGCGAGCGCGCAACCGTCGGGTGCGTCGCGGGGACTGGTCATCGGCATCGTTACCGACAACCAGGATCCTGAAAAACAAGGCCGCGTGAAAGTGAAGTACCCATGGCTGTCGCCCGATCACGCCAGCGATTGGGCGCGCGTCGTCAGTGTCGGTGCGGGACCCACGCGCGGGATCCAATTCGTCCCCGAGATCAACGACGAGGTGCTCGTCGGGTTCGAGCAAGACGACGTGCTCCATCCATACGTGCTTGGCGGCCTCTGGAACGGCGTCGACGCACCGCCGGGCGATCAGGGAAAAATCGTGAGCGGTGGCAAGGTTCAGCAAAGAGTGATACAGTCGCGCACCGGCCACATCATCGTGCTCGACGATGCAGACGGGGCGGGCGGAATTACCGTGCAGGACCGGAGCGGCAACATGATAATGCTCGACAGCGGTTCCAACGCGCTCAAGATCAAGATCAAGGGTGACGCGACCCTCGAGTGCGACGGCAACTTGTCGCTCAAGGCGCAGGGGCAAGTCGAGATCAAGGGCACGGGTGTGAAGATCGATGGCGGTGGCGGCATGGTGGACGTGAAGGGTTCGCTCATCAACCTGAACTAGATCGAGCAATCAATGCAGCTCTCAAAGACTATTTGCGCGCACATGGTGGCCGAGTAATGAACGCGCCATCGAAAGACTTTCTGGGCACCGGGTGGGCGTTTCCCGTCGGGGTGGACGCGCGCGGGCGCATTGCGCTCGTTCGCCGCGAGCGCGACGTCGAGGAGGCCATGATGATGATTCTCCTCACGCCAGTCGGTCAGCGCGTGATGCGTCCCGACTTTGGTTGTCGCATTCACGAATTGGTATTTGCATCGAATGATGCGAGTACCGAGGGCCTCGCGGTCTATTACGTCGAAGAAGCCCTCGCCCGGTGGGAGCCGCGCATCACGCTCCGCGAAGTGACAGCGGACGCCGATCCGTCGAATCCGGAACGTCTGCTGATTCATATCGAGTACGAGATCAAGGCGAGTTACGACCGTCGCACCCTGGTGTTCCCGTTCTACCGGATTCCTGGCGAGTAGTCCGGGCCGCCACAACGAGACCGAACGTATGCCGCTGCCCACCCCTCAGCTGGACGACCGACGCTTTCAGGACATCGTGGATCAGGCCAAAAGCCTGATACCGCAATACTGCCCTGAATGGACCGACCACAACGTCAGTGACCCAGGTGTAGCATTGATCGAGCTGTTCGCCTGGATGACCGATATGCTGCTGTACCGAGTGAACCAGGTGCCGGACAAGATGTACACCACGTTCCTCGAGCTCATTGGTGTCCGACTCGATCCACCGCGAGCTGCGCGGGCGCCGGTGACATTCTATCTCTCCGCCGCGCAGTCGGCCGACGTCGTCATTCCTGAAGACACCGAGATCGCGACGATTCGCACCGAGACCAGCCCGGCCATCGTGTTCTCGACGGAACGTAGTGCGACGATCCGCCGCCCCCAGCTCGCGGGCGCGTTCACGCGCGATATCGAGCGGCGCGGCGAAGGCGAATGGGAAGAGCACGACCTCAGCCAGATCGACATGCCGGGGCGCGGCATTCCGGTATTCTCGTCGCACCCGGAACCAGGCGATGCATTCTACCTCGCGTTTCAGGGTGACATGAGCCAGCACGTGCTGGCCCTCATCGTCGATTGCCAGAATGCTCATGGCGTCGGCGTCGATCCCACGCGCCCGCCGATGGTCTGGGAGGTGTGGCAAGGCGGCGGCGATCGGTGGGCAAAGTGCGACGTCGAGTCCGACGGCACCGGTGGCTTCAACTGGTCGGGCGAGACCGTGCTTCACCTTCCGACCATGGCGCAGGTCACGTTCCGAGACTTGGAGGCGTACTGGCTGCGCTGTCGCATGATCGAGCCTGTCGGTAAAGAGACCTACGAAGAATCGCCGGTGATCGATCGGCTACAGATCGAATCACGCGGGATCACGATCGCCGCGCGTCATGCCGTCACCGTTGTCAACGAGACGCTCGGCCGTTCCGACGGCACACCCGGACAGTCGCTGCGTTTGCTCGGTGCGCCGCTGCTGGCACGGGATCCGGCGCGCGATCATCTCATGGTCATTCACCCGGGTGCCGAATCCGAGCTTTGGAAGGAAGTCGCCGACTTCGGAGAATCCGAACCTGACGACAAGCATTACGTGCTCGATGCGACGACGGGGACGATCACGCTTGGACCGGCCCTGCTGCAGCCCGACGGATCCGTGTACCGGTTTGGCGCCGTGCCGGCGAAGAACGCCGTGCTCCGCTTCTCGCGCTACCAGCGCGGCGGCGGCGTTGTCGGGAACGTGCCCAAGGGAATGATCTCGGTCATGAAGTCGTCGATCCCCTACATCGCGCGCGTCATCAATCGTGAATCCGCCATCGGCGGCCGTGACGCGCAAAGTATCGAGGACGCCAAGGTGCGGGCGCCGCAGACGCTTCGCACGCGCACGCGCGCCGTGACTGCCGATGACTTCGAGGTACTCGCGCGACAGGTGACCGGCGTCGAACGGGCGCGGTGCGTCGCTCCGTGGGCGCAGCCCGGTGCGCCGGATGCGCCGACGCCGGGTCACGTGCTGCTCGCCGTCTTGCCGCAGGTCGATGATCCGACCGGATACATCGCCCCCGAGCGGCTGACGTTGTCGGCCGACCTCAAACGGTCTGTTGAGAGTTATCTAAACGAGCGGCGTCTGCTCGGCACGTCGCTCGAGGTCGTGTCGCCGAAGCTCATCTGGGTGTCGATCAACGCGCGGGTTCGCCTGCCCGAGCACAGCACGTCCGCGACGCAGATCGAGACGCGGCGTCGCGCCGAAGCGACGCTCTACCGCTATCTCAACCCGTATTCGGGTGGCCCCGACGGCACCGGATGGGCGTTCGGGCGCGACCTCCACGTCTCGGAGCTCTACGCGCTGCTCCAGCGCGTCCCCGGAATCGAATTCGTCGACGACCTGCACATTTCCGTGCGCGACCCCGGGAGCGGATCGACGCCGCGCGATGTGTCGCCGCGACTCGTGCTGCCTCCCGAAGGACTCGTTTGCTCGGACGCGCATCGTGTCAACCGAGATTAGACGCGCGGCCGGCGCATCGACCACGTACACCCTCGTCGCCTCGCTCGAGGGGACGATTCTTCAACGCCTCGAGATCACGTCGTCGGCGACGCTCACGATCGGACGCCTTCCGGAGAACGTCCTCGTCCTCCGCGATCAAGCGGTCTCGCGTCGTCATGCTGAAGTTCGCCTCGATCAGGGGCAGCCGATGCTGGTCGACGTCGGAAGCGGGTCCGGAACGCTCGTCGGATCGGTCAGATTGCTCCCGGGCCAACCGGTTCCCCTCGAGCAGGGGCTCGAAGTTCACATCGGACCGTACGTGCTCACGCTGGAGCTCGAGACGACCGCGACGTCCGTCTTGCGGCCCGTGTATGCGCCGCCGGACGCCAAACCAGCGGCGTCGGATCTCGATGAGCTTCCCGCCGTTGTCGCGCGCACCACGTGGCCTGCGCCGCTGCCAGTCGACGATCGAAGTCGGTACGCACGCCACCTCCCATCGATCTTTCACGAATCGGATTTCCTCGGCAGAATGTTGCTGATCTACGAGGCGATTTGGGAGCCGCTGGAGCAGCGCCAGGAACACATCGCGATGTATTTCTCGCCGGCCACGAGTCCCGCGCGCATGCTCGCCTGGATGGCGCAGTGGCTCAACCTCGAGCTCGATCCCCACTGGCCGGAACGTCGTCGCCGTGAATTGGTGCGCGAGGCAATGCAACTGTATTGGTGGCGCGGCACGCGCTATGGATTGACGCGAATGCTCGAGGTATGCACCGGCCAACCGGTCACGATCACGGAAGATCCCGATCGACCGTTCGTCTTCCGGATCACCATCCCGAAGTACAGCGATGTGTCTCGCGACTTCGTCGAACGCCTCGTTCGCGCGCACAAGCCGGCGCACGTCGGCTACGTATTGGAGACCAGTTCATGACGAGCGCCATTGGAAAGATGATTGGCCGGTACCGCCTCGACTTGCCGCTCGCGGCCGGCGCGCTCGGGCAAACGATGCGCGCGCAGCATATCAGCACCGGCGAGATCGTCGCGGTCAAGCTGTTCCACGAGCGCCTCACCACGGACGCGTCGTTCGCCGAACGATTCCGGCCGATCGTGCAGGCCGCCGCCGACATCGGTCATCCCAACGTGCTGGCGATCCGGGAGTTCGGCGAGCAGGACGGTCAGTACTTCATCATTATGGATTTCATACCGACCGGCTCGCTGCGCACGCTCCTGTTTCAGCGCGACACCCGGTTGCCGTTGCGTCGTGCGCTCGAGCTCGCGCTCCAGTCGGTTCAGGCCATCGCGGCGGCACACGCGCGCGGCGTTTTGCATCGCGATCTCAAGCCGGAGAATTTTCTTGTCGAGGAGCAGGGGGCGGCGGACACGATCAAGCTGGCGGACTTCGGTCTCACGCGCCTCGCCGAAACCGGGTTGACGATCGATGGCTCGATCGCATTCGGATCGTTGCCATATATGTCGCCGGAGCAGCTCCGTGGGTTGCCGCTCGACGCGCGCAGCGACCTCTATTCACTCGGCGTCGTGCTGTACGAGGTCGTCACCGGATTCCCGCCATTCCAAGTGAAGAACCTCGGCGATGCACTCGCGAAGCACGCGACGGCCATCCCGGCGCCCCCGCGATCACTCCTGCCGAACATCCCGGCGACCTTGGAGCAACTGATTCTTCGCGCGCTCGAGAAGGAGCCCGCGAGCCGGATCCAAACCGCGACCGAATTCGCGGCACTGCTGCAGCAGGAGATCAACAAGTTGCCCGGCCAACCGCTGGTCGTGTGGCGCGGCGCCGCCGTCGCGCCTGCGCCCGATCGCATCATACCCAAGAAGGACAACGGAGCCTCGGCGACGCGAAAGCGATTCGCATTGCGTCCCGCCGAAGCCGAGAACAACGATCCAACGCTTCCGCCGCCCGTCGAGCCGAAGGGCGACGCCAAGAAGGTATTCCGAGAGCCGACGGAGAACTCGCGCCGGATCAGCGTCGTCCTGGAGCGCGAAACCCTGAATCTCGTGCCCGGCCAACTCGCGATCCTCACGGTCACGCTCATGAACAGCGGGCGTACCGTGGACGCGTTTTCGCTCGCCGCGCGCGGTGTGAATGAGAGCTGGGTGCAAACGCCGTCTCAACCGCAACGACTCAACCCCGGGCAACGCGCCGTCATTCCGCTCAGTATCGTCATACCGAAAGTCGCAACGAGTCGAGCGGGAACATATCCGGTGACGATCGTGGCGGGCTCGCGCGAAAACCCGGGAGAGGAGGGAAGCGCACCGGCGACGTTCGTTGTGCAGCCGTTTGCGCAGACGACGCTGGCGCTCGTTCCGCCCAAGGCCCGCGGTTGGACACACGGTGAGTTTTCGGTCGCGATCGGCAACCAAGGCAACACCGCGGCAAAATATTCACTGAGCGGGCAAGACGACGAGAAAGCGCTCGGTTATCACCTCATGACGTCGGAGGTCGCACTCGAGCCGGGTGCCACGTTGGACGTTCCATTGGTGACCTCGGTGCGACTCCGGCCGCTGGGAACGGCCGACGTTCGCACATTCACGATCACCGCGAAGCCGGACATTGCGGGCGGTGCATCCGAGCCGAGCAAATCCATCGTCGGACAGTTCGTGCATCGCGCGCTGATTCCGTTGTGGTTACCGCCGCTCTTGCTGATCGCCGGCACGGCGGCGTTTCTCTTCATCAGTCGGCGCAATCAACTGACGCTGACTGTCGTTCCGCAGGCGGTGCAAGTGGCCGTCGGTGCGTCGTCGCCGATCGCGGCAACGGTGATCGACTCGAAGAACGAAGCGGTGACGACGGGTCCGCCCATCCTGTGGACGTCTCGCGACTCGGTGATCGCCAAAGTTTCCAGTAGCGGCGTCGTCACCGGAGTTTCCAAGGGATCGACCGCCATCACGGCGCGATCGGGGAAGAAAAGCCAGACCGTTCAGGTGGCGGTCTCCCCCGCGACCGTCGAATCGCTCACCGTGTCGCCCAAGAGACTGAGCTTGGGCATTGGCTCGTCCACCGTTCTGCACGCGGCGGCCAAAGATGGAACGGGCCACATTCTGCCGCGCGATCCGATCTGGCAATCGAGCGACCCGACGGTTGTTACCGTCGGCGGTGGCCGCGTCACCGCGAAGGCCGCGGGCACCGCGACGATCACCGCGCAGGTCGAGGCCAAGACGGCGACGGTCGACATTCAAGTTCTTGAACCAAAGATCGGTGAGACCAAGGCGGCCGCCGAGGATTGCATCGCCTACGATCCGGCGTCGATCAACCTGTCGAAAGACAAGGTCGTGGGCTGGCGCGTGACCGACGGACAGGCGGTGCTCGCCACCCTCGATCGCGAGGAGGAAGCCCGACAGGTCCTCGCCCTGGGTCGGCGCTACAAAGGCCGGTGCTTCATCGGGCGCGCCAATACGCGACTCAATCGCAGCGACTACATCATCGATTACTGGGTCGTGCCGACGAACGTGCCGAGCTCGATTCCGAAAGAAGATTGTCGCGAGTACGACCGCGCGACTCTCTCGATCAAGAACATCGGCGCCGCTGGCTTCAGCATTGAAGACCGAAACGGGCGTCTGCTGCTCGCCGACACCAAGGTCGACGCGCAGAAGGCGTGGGACGTCGCCAAAGATCACCTCGCGCTCTGCGTGATTGGGCGCCGCAATGGCCGGCCCAATCAACGTGACTATATGGTCCAGTACTGGAGATAGGCATGGACGATCCCAACGGACCGACCCGAGTGATGCCCGCGGCGAAACCGACCCCGCCGCTGCAGCCGCCCTCCGCGCCAACCGACTATCGGCTGCAAGAGGTGCGACGGGCGGTCGGATCGGATTACGACGTGTTGGGCGAGATTGGCGAAGTGGGCGAAGGCGCGAAGAGCGGCGTCGCCTACCTCGCGCAACGTCGCGAGTCGATGCGCCTCGACGTGTTGCGACTCGTGCTGTCGGCGGACTACGTCGAGGTCGTTGGAAAAATCGGGGTGGCCGTGCCCGCCGGCAGCGATCAATGTCCCAAGTGCGGGTCGCAGCTCCGCGCCGGCGTGCGATTTTGTGGAAATTGCCGAACGAGTTTGACGGCTGCTCGCCTGAACGACGCGACGCAGTCGCTCAATATCGCGGAATGGCTCGAGGTAAAGAGCGAGGCGGGTCGGCATAACTACGAGTTGCTCGGGCAGATCACGAGCAAGCAGATTCGACCCGTCGCGGATGATCAGGGCAGCGCCATCCCGTTCATCGCGAGAACGACCAACACGTCACGCATCGTGGCACTGCGCTTCGAGCGCGGACCGACCGGCAGCCCGGGCGTGCTGGGTTTGGATCAGGCGGGAATTTTGCCGGAGGTCATCGCGTCGCTGTTCGACGAGCCGGCCAAGCCTGTCGCGGCGGCTGTTGCGCCGCCAATCACCGCGCAACCTGCACCGTCCCCACTTCCAACCCCGCCGACTCCTGTTGCACCTCTGGCGCCGCAACCATCAGCGCCGATGCCACGGCCGGGGCGTCCGATCTGGGCCATGCTCCTGGGTGGAGCGGCGATCATCGCCGCGATCGCATGGCTTTTCTCGGTTGTGTCCTCGAAGAACGCGCATCGGAATGACCGAGCGGCCGCGGAGAAAGCCCGCATCGACAGTTTGCGAAGAGACAGCATTCGCGCCGACAGCATTCGCCTTGCGGCCGTCGTGGATTCCGCCACGGTCCGGATCAGCTCCGGGCTGCCGGCGGGCACTTCGATCAGCATCGACGATGCACCGGTGTCGGGCCAGATAGTTCGACTGGCACCGGGTTCACACACACTCGCGGCAAGCGCGCGCGGATACAAGCCGGCCAGGCAGACATTCAACGTTCTTCCTGGGCAATCGCTCACGTGGCCACCGCGACTCGAATCCGAGGCGAGAGCCCCGGACACCACGCACCGCGTTACGGTGTCGGATTGTGCGGAGGCCGCGCGGCGCAGCGATTGGGCACGCGCGCTCGGCGCGTGCTCGAAGGAAGCGGCGTCGAGCAAAGGCAACGCGTTCGCTGAGCACACGCTCGGCATGATGCACGAGCGCGGTTTGGGCGTCGCACAGAATTTTCCGGTGGCCGCCGAGTGGTATTCGGCGAGCGCGTCGCATGGCAACGCGGACGCGCAGTTCGCGCTCGGAATGCTGTACGCGAACGGGCAGGGCATTAACAAGTCCGACGCCGAAGCGATCAAGTGGTTTCAGAAAGCGGCAGCGCAGGGAAACGAACGAGCGAAGCAGGAGTTGGATCGGCGCGGCGTGCGACCCTGAACGGTCGCGTGTGATGCTTCTGTGGCGACCGTAATCACGGCAATACTCGCCGCAGCCTTCGCCGCAAGCGTGATGCCGTCGGCGGTGGTCGCGCAGTCCGCACCGCCTGTTGCATCGCAGAACCCGTCGCCGATGGTCGAGAAAACGCGCGAGCACGAACGACTCACGCCGCGCGAGCTAGCGGGAGTGCACCGCTCGTTCCCCGGGCCAGACGGAAAACCGGTCGAGGTCTGGTATCCGGGCAAACTCCGCGGCGGCGACGACATCGATCTCGTCGTCCATTTCCTCGGCGCCGCGTGGCTTCCGGAATACGCCGTCTCGCGACTTGGAAAGAACATCGTTGCGGCCGTCGTGAATCTTGGCGCAGGGTCAGGCGTCTGCGACCGCGCGTTCTCCGATCCCGCTGCATTCGACTCGCTGTTGGCAGGCATCGCGCGCCAAATGTCGGAGTCGTCAGGCAAAGAGGCGCGTTTTCGGCGCGTGACACTCGTTGGATTCAGCGCTGGTCATGGTGCCATTCGCGCAATTCTCCGTGAGCCGCGCCACTTTGCTCGCGTGGACGCCGTGTTGTTGCTCGATGGGATGCACACGTCGTACGTCCCTGAAGGACTGGTAATGGAGAAGGGCGGAACGCTCGATCCGCACAATCTCGAGGCGTTCGTTCGCTTCGCGCAGGCGGCGGTGCGCGGAGAGAAGCGATTTCTCGTCACACACTCGGAGATCTTCCCGGGCACGTTTGCGAGCACGACCGAAGCTGCCGATTATTTGCTGCTCGCGCTGGGACTGCATCGCACCCCGTATTGCGCTGGGGTCCACGCGGCATGCAGCAACTGAGCGAGGTGCACGCCGGCCGATTCGAGCTGCTCGGCTTTGCTGGCAACACGGCGCCCGATCACGTCGATCACTTCCAGGCCGAGCCCGAGTTCCTCGAGCGCCTCGTGCGGTGACAACCCGGTCCGCTATCGCGATCGAACCGTCGTCATGCTGATGATCTCGCGCCTCGAGTTTGCGCGACGCTTTTGCCCGGCGAGGGTTGGAGTTAGCTTCCAGGCACGCGGGCGTAATTCAGTTGGTAGAATGCCAGCTTCCCAAGCTGGACGTCGCCGGTTCGAGCCCGGTCGCCCGCTCTTTAACTCACCAGATGATGGCTTAACCAACGGTCTGCCGATCGCGGCAGGCCGTTTTTTCTAGTACACAACGGTGACCACAACGGTGACCAGCACTTTTTCGACTGGTCATCG
>JAICYT010000247.1 GCA_025934075.1 Gemmatimonadaceae bacterium | reverse complement strand
GAGACGCCGAGCAGGTACGGCTCGGCGAGTGGATTACGCATGGTGCCTTGGAGCGCGGCGCCCGACATGCCGAGGCCGGCGCCGACGAGAATCGCCAACGCCACGCGCGGAATGCGCAACGTCCACACGACCATGATCGGCATCGTGTCGCCAACGTGACGCAGCGCATTCCACAATGCTGGTATGGGAATGCTCACGGTACCGACTGCCACGGCGAGTAGCGACGCCGCGAGGAGCACGATCACGAGGCCGAGCCACCGCCACGCGGACATGGTCAGCGCAACGCGCCGGGGTGGATGAGCTTCGCCAACGACACGGCCGCGGCACCCAATTGCACGGAAGGCCGGCCCACCAGCGTCGTGTCGTACACCAGCAGCTTGCCGGCGCGGATCGCCGGCACCGCGTTCCACAACGCACTCGCCCGCATCTTCGGCGCCGATACGGGACTCGCGAGCACGTAGTCCGGGTTCCGCTTCACGACGTCCTCGAGCGTCACGGTGGCCGACGGCGCCGGGATATCGGCGTAGACGTTTCGCCCGCCGGCGATCTCGAGCAGTTGACTCAGAAAGCTGCCGCCGCCGATGGCGATGATCGGCCGATCCCATGCGTGGATGAACACGGTCGGGTGCGGCAAGTTGGCGGTTGCCGCGCGAACACGGCCGAGCGTCGCCATGACGGAATCGACGAGCGCAAACGCTCGCGCTGAATCTCCCGTCACTCGTCCGAGCAACCGCGTGTCACGCGCGAATTGCTCGATGCTATCGTTCTTGAACGAGACCGTTTGAATGCCTGCTTCGCGAAAGCGATCGACGGCCTGTCGATTGTCCTGGCTCGCGTACATCACGACGAGATCAGGATGCGTCGCAAGCACGGACTCGATGTTCGGGCGAAGCGCAGCGCCGACGCTTGGCACATATTTGGCCGAGTCGGGAAATACGTCGTACTGCGAACGGCCGACGAGACGCGGACCGGCTCCGATCGCAAACAGAATCTCGGTCGTCGCCGGGTTGAGCGAGACAATGCGTTCCGGCACGCGGCCGATCGTGATCGGCATGCCGTAATCGTCGCGCAGCGCATCGCGTTGCCGCGTCACGCGTTCGGGCTGACGGCAGCTCGAGAGCGCGATGGCAAACGCAGCGATGAATGAGCAGAAACGAAAGACGGGCATTCTATCTCGAGGAACTCGGAGAAGGATGCCCGCAACGCGAAACGCGACGACGGTCGGTTCGAGTCGCCACCAGTCCTCCCCCGAGGATCTGTGAATACGTGGCGCGAACGTGGGTCGTCTCCTGGCTCCGGGCAGCATCGCTCGCCTTCCCGACCGTGGCCTTCGCGGTCAGTGGCTCTGTGAGCGTGCTTCGTTGCCCGTTACAGTGGCGGGGCCGCACCGGCATCTCACCGGTTTCCGTGTCCCGCGTTCGCCATCAATTGTCGATCAGTTGTGGATCGCTTATGCGCGGAATACTACGTCGGCCGGCGTTCCTCGGCAATGGCCTCGGCGAATTGCGACTTGAGCGCGGCACGTTTTGCCTGATATGCCGCACGCATCGCATCATCGGGTGTGGCGATCTTCTCGAACTCCTCATCGAGCGTTGCGAGTCCGCGCATGAGGGCGTGCGATCGCCGCTCCCGCGCGACAGGCAGCGATGCGGCAGTGAGTGGACGACGGAACACCGCTCGTCGTGCGGCGACGACGAGCGCGACGACCATCGCCGCGAGCAACGCGGCAGCTACACCGAAGTAGACTTTCTCCCGCTCGGCGCCGATCAAATGCGGGATGTCGATGCGAATCGCCGTGCCGGCAGTGAGATCTTGCCCGAGGAACCGACGAAACGTCCGGCCGTCGGCGCTCACCGGCGCGGTCTCGCGCAGCTTCACACCGTCGACGCGCGCCGACGGATCTTGCACGAGCACCTCGAGCACACCCGTCGCGCGATCAATCGGCAACGTCAGCGGAAACGCGTTCGACGGAAGCTCGTACGTGAACGCGAATTGCCGAATGCCCGGACTCAGCGGCGCGAACAAGCCGACCGATGATCCGCGTTGTGACACTGCCCCCGGCGCAAGACCGCCGCTCGTATTGACCTGAAAGTCCGATGCTTGCGCGGGGAGCTGCGTGCGCCACAGCGGACTCGCGCTGTCTCGCGCGACGAGCGTCACGGTGCTGTCGTTCTCGAGATCGTACACTTCGCCGACTGGACGCCGCCCGTTTGGTTGGACCGCGCCGACGATGACGTGACGTCCGCCCACCTTTATCGCCACCGGCCCGGACGTCGTATCGAATACCGTGAGAGTCGCGTCGTCGCCCCGCACAACTGGCGTGCGCAACGGCGACGTGAAGTACGCCACACCGCCGTAGGACGTCGACGCGAAGTAGAGCGCCGATGTGTCTCCGGACTCCCGATACCGTATGCTGAAGCGCCCATTCGCCGCTGTCCGCGTCGAGTCCAGCGGGCCGGCGCGATCCGGACCGACGCGATGCAGCACCACCCACTGGTTGGCGACGGGCTGCTGTCCTTCGCGCGTTCCGCGAACGACGCGACCGTCGACGCGCCGCTCGGCGTGCGATGAGTCAGGCCGCTGAGCTGGCGGTATCACAGATTGAACTTGCCAAAATCCTCAGGACGCAGATGCTCGAGATATCTCTTGAGCTGCTCGGCGCTCAACTCCGATGCGTCGCGTTCTGCTGGCGTCGGAGGCGAGAATGATTCGCTGCTGTCCTCCTCCTCGTCCTCTTCCGGCAGCATGAGCAGCGACTCGGCGGCGAAGATCGGCGCGTCGAGTCGCACGGCGATCGCGATCGCGTCGGAGGGACGCGAATCGACCTGCACGATCTCGCCGCCGCGCTCCAAGTGCAGCTCGCCGAAATACGTGTTGTTCTCGACGCGCGTGATCTGCACGCGTCGAAGCGTCGCCGAGAGTCCGATGATCATGTTCTTACACAGATCGTGCGTCATCGGACGTTCGCGCTTGATGCTTTGCATCTGCACGACGATCGATTCCGCCTCGGCCTGTCCGATCCAAATCGGTAGCAGGCGTGCTCCTCCCTTCTCCTGGAGCACGACGACGTAGGTTTGCGTGCCGGGATCCATGCCCAGCCGCGATACGACGACTTCAATCATGCATCACCGCCATCAGCGAACCGCGCGCGCCAGTGCGGCCGCACGGTCCGTTCTCTCCCATGTGAATTCAGTCATCGACGAACGACCCTTTCCAACTTTCCTCGGCATGCGTCCAAAGTGCCCGTACGCCGACGTCGCGCTGTAGATCGGCTTGCGAAGGTCGAGTGCCGCAATGATTCCCTTCGGCGTCAGATCGAACTCCTCGCGAACCGCATCCATGATCTTAGCCTCCGGAACGACGGACGTCCCGAACGTGTCGACCATTACGGAAACCGGTTCGGCGACGCCGATTGCGTATGCGAGCTGAACTTCGCAGCGGCGCGCCAATTTCGCGGCGACGATGTTCTTCGCCACCCATCGTGCCGCGTAACACGCAGAGCGATCGACCTTCGACGGATCTTTGCCGCTGAAGGCGCCGCCGCCATGACGGCCCATGCCGCCATATGTGTCGACGATGATTTTGCGACCGGTCAATCCCGCGTCGCCTTGCGGGCCACCGATCACGAATCGCCCTGTTGGATTGACGTGATACTTCATCTTTTTCTGTCGGAGCTCCGCGGGAATCAGGGGCTCGATAATCTGCTCGATCAGCGTGTTACGGATCGTTCGCGACGAGACGTTCGCGGCGTGCTGCGCCGAGACGACCACCGTGTCGACAGCGACGGGCTGCTTGTCCTCGTACACCACAGTGACCTGGACTTTCCCGTCGGGACGCAGCCACGCGATCTCACCATTCTTACGCTGCCTCGCCAGCTCTTCAGCCAAGCGATGCGCAAGCAAAATCGGCATCGGCATGAGCTCTTCCGTCTCATCGGTCGCGTAGCCAAACATCATCCCCTGGTCACCCGCGCCTCCGACGTCGACGCCCATCGCGATGTCCGGCGACTGTCGATCGATGGTACTGATCACCGCGCAGGTCGTGCTGTCGAATCCGAACGCCGGATCATTGTACCCGATGCGCTCGATCGTGGAGCGAACGACATCGGGAACGTGGACGTACGTCGACGTCGTGATCTCGCCCGCCACACAGGCGAGTCCGGTCGTGACGAGGGTCTCGCATGCGACGCGCGCCGACGGATCATCGGTGAGGATCGCGTCGAGCACGGCATCCGAGATCGCATCAGCGACCTTGTCCGGATGTCCTTCGGTGACCGACTCGGAGGTGAATAGGTGGCGATCAAACATGAAATCAGGGTGGACGGTTGAGGGTGGAGCGTTGACGGGAGGTGCCGCGGCGCTCCGCGCCGCGTGACTGCGTTGGAACCAAACTACGGAGCGACACCACCTGAACCTATAACCGCGCCGCTATGCGCCGAAGACGCCCGATGCCGTTAAGCGGCGAAGCCGCCAACATTCCTTCCACGCTCAACCCTCAAGCCTGTCGCCAATGATGGCTTCTCCACCCGTCACACGTCCTAGATGCCTTCGCAGCTCGGCCTCTGCCTCCGACGCGGTACCCGCTGCGAGGGCGCTTTGGGCCGCGGCCTCGGCCACCTCGACGGAGATTCCGCGCATGAGACGCTTGACCAGCGGCACGGATCGCGGGGCGACGCTCAGTTGTCGCACGCCGAGACCGATGAGGGCGAACGCCATGAGCGGCTGCGACGCCATCTCACCACACACGGCCACGGTCAGTTGATTCTCCTCCGCGGTAACGACCGTGCGCCGGATGAGCTTGAGTACCGCTGGGTGCAGCGGAGTGAACCGGGTCGCCAAGTTTGCGTTGCCGCGATCGACCGCCAGTGTGTACTGCACTAGGTCGTTCGTGCCAATGCTGAAGAACGCAACGTCACCGACGAACGTGTCGCACGCGAGTGCGGCTGCAGGCGTCTCGATCATGACGCCGAGGGGAACGTCGCGACGGAAGTTCGCACCGCGAGCATCAAGATCGCGCGCGGCCTGGTC
>JAICYT010000105.1 GCA_025934075.1 Gemmatimonadaceae bacterium | reverse complement strand
TACCTGCCGTCAGACCAAATCGCGGCGCTCGATTTTACCAAGATTCACCGCTATGCGCGTCGCATGAGCGCCACGCAACTGCGACGCGCGAGCGAATCGGTGCGTCCGCAGCTTGCGGCGGCGATCCAGGAAACGCCAACCGATGTCTTCATCGATTATCTCAGATCAGCGCAGCTCGTGAGCAACGTCGACCTGCGGGAGGTACAGGCCGTCGCACTCGAAGATCTCAAGGGCATCGACAATGTGCTTCGCGCGCTCGAGGCAAACGTCATTTTGCCGCTGGAGCACAACGAGCTAGCGACGGAGCTTTCGCTCAAGCCCAAGCGCGGCGTGCTGCTCGTTGGTCCGCCGGGAACCGGCAAGACAACCATCGGTCGCGCGCTCGCACATCGGTTGCGGGGAAAATTCTTTCTGATTGACGGAACTGTAATCGCCGGAACGCCTATGTTTTATCAGCAGCTGCACGGCGTATTCGAGGCAGCGATGCGCAACGCGCCGGCGGTCGTATTCATCGATGACAGCGATGTGATCTTCGAAGGCCAAGATCCGGGCCTCTATCGCTATCTGCTGACGATGCTCGACGGATTGGAGAGCGAAAGTGCTGGCGGCGTCTGTCTCGTACTCACAGCGATGGACGTCGGCGGCTTGCCACCGGCACTCGTGCGGTCGGGACGCATCGAGCTGTGGCTGGAAACCCAGCTTCCGGACACAGAGGCTCGCCGGGCGATCCTCCGCGACAGGTGCGCGAGTCTTCCGCAGTCGATCGGCGTTGTCGACATCGATCGCCTGGCCGCCGCGACCGATCAACTATCGGGCGCCGACCTCAAACGCGTCGTCGAAGACGGAAAGCTGCTGTACGCCTTCGATCGCGCTCGCGCCATCGAACCGCGGCCGGCGACAGAGCATTTTCTCGAGGCGCTAGAGACGGTGCGCGCGAACAGACTGCAGTACGCGCAAGCCGAAGCGGTGGCACGAGCGCGCCACCCAAATCGCCCCTCTCATTTCGACGCGGCAATGAGCGCGCACTTCGGCATGCTCGCCGCCGTCGGCATGGACGGCGGCGAACAGGTGACCTTCGTTCGAGAGGGCGGGCTCGCGCCGATTCCCATCGCCGACTGATCAGCAATTCATCGGCACTAGGATCGCCGATCTTCCAACTCACCCTCGGTGCGTCCTTCCTGTTGTGCCCTCGCACGGCGGGCTGAGTCGTCGAGCTTCGAACGACCGCGTTGGAATCCCTCGGCGGCGTAGGTGCGAACCGTCGTCCAAGATCCGTATTTGTCGCCGTGGGACGCCCAGCCTCGCTCGAGCTCCGGCTCGACTTCGTCGAACTCGCGCGCGATGAAGTTCGGGTTGTGACTCGCGATCTGGCCGAGGTAATACGCCGGACGTACGTCGTCGTACGCCCGGTCCGCGGGTCGCTGCGGCAGGGAGTCGAAGTGTCCACGGAAATGCGCTTCGTCTTCGTGCGTCAACGCACGTGCCGCCTCGGCGACCGCGCGCCCCGCCCACCATCCGCCAAGTGCGCCGGCGATGCCGCCAATCAGAGTACCGATGGGCCCAGCGGCCGATCCGATTCCCGCGCCGACGAGCACTCCGGAGATGCCGCCGGTTGCTTCGCCGAGTTCGTCGGCCACGCTCGGGTTGTCGTCATGCGCTGAAAGCGCGGCGTCTTTCGCGCGCTCGATTCGACCGTCGATCGAATCGCGGTCGCGGTTGTCTGAGTCGGTCATGGTTTTGCTCTCCCCGAGTCTTCCGAGACTGCAATCGGGGCAAGAACGAGACCGTGCGCAACCATATGAACTCTTGACGTCCTTCAGCGGAATGTGCCGATTCAACCCATGGCCGGTAAAATTCATATCGGAACACAAGGCTGGAATTACGACGCGTGGATAGGACCGTTCTATCCAGTCGGGACGAGACCGGCTGAATTCCTGCCCGTCTACGCGCGCGCGTTCGACACCGTCGAGGTCGACTCGACCTTTTACGGCATCCCCGCGGCGAAGACCGTGCGAGCGTGGGCCCGGCGGACGCCGGATGATTTCGTCTTCTCCCTCAAGCTGCCTCAGGAGATCACCCATGAGCACCGGTTGCGCGACGCGGACGACCTCGCATTAGAGTTTTTTGATCGCGTGCGCGAGCTCGGCCACAAGCTCGGCCCCGTCCTCATCCAACTCGGCCCCGACTTCGGTCCGACCGAGCTGCCGGCCGTCGCCCAGTTTCTGCCGAAGCTCCCGCGCGACATCCGGTTCGCGATCGAGTTTCGGCAGCGCGGCTGGATCCATGACGGATTGCTCGCGCTCCTCGCCGAACACGACGTCGCGCTCACGTTGAGCGACGGGCGTTGGATTCAGCGCAAGCAGATGCTCGCCCTCGCGTCTCGACCAACGGCTGACTTCCTCTACGTGCGTTGGATGGGCCCCGACCAAGGCATCGTCGATTACTCGCGAATCCAAATCGATCGAACCGCCGAGATCGAGGCGTGGGTCGGCGTGCTGTGGCCGTACGCGGAGCAAGGGCGAGAAGTATTCGGCTACGTGAATAACCACTTCGCCGGCCACTCGCCCGAATCGGCGCGCGAGCTACAACGTCTGCTCGGCCAGACTCCGGTCGAACCGGAGAAGCTCGGCGAACAGATGAGTCTTTTCTAAACGGCTCCCAAAACGCCGAGGTAGGCAGTCCACGGCCCGACGTCGTCGCGAAGTCGACGCGCCAACACGCGACTGACTTGCGCGATGTGTCCGAGGTCATGAACCACCCAGGCCGATAGCAGCTGACGCATCGTCACTTCGCCCAAGCCCGGATGCTGGGCGGTAAGATTCAGCTCACGTTCGCCAATGCCCATTCCGTCGAGCGCGGCGAGACTTTCGGCGCGACTGATCGCGAATAGCTCCAAGAGCTCCGACAGCGGCAGCGCGCGTCCCTGGACGAAAAATCCTTCTCGGTCGAACGGAACGAACTTAGCCGTCCGATCTCCGGCGAGGATGAGTCGCGCACGCGGAATCCAGTCGGTCCGCTCACCGTTGACCAGGTGCGCAATGACTTCGTGCGGGCTCCAGGTGTTCGGCCCTTCATTGGATCGGGTCCAGGCATCAGGCAGCCCGGTCAGCAGCGCGCGCAGAGTCGGCGGCGTGCGCTCGAGGATGAGTCGGCCGTCTGCGAGATCGAACGTCATGTGTTGGCTCCGCCGGGCTGTCGAGACACTCGAAATGTAGCCGTCCGGTCTGCGGCGGATTTCGCGTATGAATTGAGACCCAATGCCTCGTCCAACATTCAACATCGAGCACACCTGACATGCCAAAATTCCTGATCGAGCGCGACATTCCCGGCATCGGCCAGTTCTCGCCGTCCGAGTTCCAAGCGGTATCCAAGAAATCCAACGACGTCCTCGAGGCCCTCGGCTCGAGCATTCAGTGGATCCAGAGCTATGCGACCGACGACAAACTGTATTGTGTCTACATCGCTTCCGATGCGGAGCTCGTGAAGGAGCACGCGCGTCGCGGCGGATTTCCGACCAACCGCGTCTCCCAAGTCCGCGCTGGAATCGATCCGACGACCGGCGAGCCCCTGCCTGGCTGACGGTCGCCAGCGTAATCTTATCGGGAGTGCGCTGATCGCCTCGAACGGAGTTGTTATGGCGACGCTTGTCAGCTCGATTCCCGATTACCAATCGAAAGTCGCCCACCAGACGGTCGCGACATCGCGGCTCTGGCACGCGTACACGCTGGTGTTCGCGGCCGCTTGCGTCATGATCGGCGTCTACTGGGACATCTCGTGGCACATGTCCATTGGCCGCGACACGTTCTGGACGCCCGCACATCTGCTCATTCAAGCCGGAGGACTGATCGCTGGCATCAGCTCCGGCTATGTCGCCCTCAAGACGACCTTCGCGGGCAGCGAGGCCGAGCGCCAAGCCTCCGTCAGCTTCTGGGGCTTCCGCGCCCCGCTCGGCGCATGGCTGTCGATCTGGGGCTGCGGAGCAATGCTGACGTCGGCGCCGTTCGACAATTGGTGGCATAACGCGTACGGCCTCGACGTGCGGATCATCAGTCCGCCGCACGCGGTGCTGGCGATCGGTATCTTCGCGATCGTCGTCGGTGCGGTGTTGCTGACGCTGGCGCAGCAAAACCGTGCAGACGAACAGACGCGACGGCGCCTCGCGGTCGTCCTCGCGCTGACCGGTGGTTTTCTCATCATGAACTTCGCGCTCTTCCTGACCGAATACAGCGAACGGCGCATGATGCACAGCGCGACCTTCTACGAGGTCACCGCGGCAGCGTTTCCGCTCGCACTGGCGGCGATGGGACGCGCCATCAAGCTGCCGTGGGCAGCGACGAGCGCCGCCGCGTGCTTCACCGGTTTGATGTTGGTGCTCATGTGGGTCATCGAGCTGTTCCCGGCGACACCGAAGCTCGGACCGATCTATCAGCACATCACGCACATGGTCACGCTCTCGTTCCCACTGCTGGTGATCGTGCCCGCGTTCTTCTTCGACTTGGTCTTGCACCGCTTTGACGGAAAGCTCGCGACGCTTCCGCTGTCCGCGATCCTCGGCGTCGTCTTCGTCGTGACGTTCCTCGCCGCGCAATGGCCGTTCGCGTCGTTCCTGATCCACAATCCGTTGGCGCAGGGCCGTCTGTTCAACGCCGACAACTTCGTCTATTGGATGAACCCGAAGTACGAAGCGCTCACGCGTCGGTTCGATCCGCCTGAGGCGGGATCCTGGCCGCTCGTGGCGCATTTGCTGGTCGCGATGGCCATCGCGACGCTGACGAGTGCGCTCGGGCTAATGCGGGGTCGTTGGATGACGCGCGTTCGGCGATGAGGCGGCTGACTGTCGTCGCGCTGAGTCTTGCCGTCGCAACGGTTGCGTCGGCGCACATCGGCAGCCCGAACGTGCTGTTCGACGGCAACGCGGGTCCATATCCGGTGCGCGTGATCGTGCGCCCGCCGGAAGTCGTCCCTGGGTTGGCTGAAGTGATCGTCCGCGTCAACGCGACGGACGCGCAGCGCGTGCTGATTCGACCCGTGTTTTGGCGAACTGGGCTCAAGGGCGCGCCGGCGGGCGACGAAATGCGCCGCGTTGCTGGACAAGACCGAGTGTACACGGGTCAGCTCTGGCTCATGGCGTACGGATCATTGAGCGTGTACGTCACGGTGTCGGGCGCGCGTGGGTCGGGAACAGCAATTGTTCCAGTTGCCTCGTTCGCCACCGGACGATTGCCGTTGTCCCCGGCGCTCAGTGGAATTCTCATCGTACTTGGCGCGCTACTGATCGCGGGACTGCTCACGATCGTTCGCGCCGCTGTCGGCGAGAGTTTGGTGCCTCCAGGCCAACCGTTCGATCCGGCCAGGCGACGCCACGCGAACGTCGTCATGGCGATTGCGGCGCCGGTCTTGGCGCTCATCATCTTCGGCGGGGCGAGATGGTGGCGGGCCGAAGACCAGGGTTATCAGCGAAACATGTACGGTTCTCCAGCCGCCGACCCGACGGTCACCGTCGACGCGACGCATCGCACGCTCCGGCTCGCGGTTCATGACACGGCAAAGTTTCAGGCGATCTATGCGCCGGTGACTCCGGATCATGGAAAGATGATGCATCTTTTCCTGATGCGCGTTCCGCAGATGGATGCGTTTGCCCACTTGCATCCGACACAAACCGATTCGCTCGTCTTCACAGGCGAAGTTCCGGCGTTGCCAGCCGGTCATTACCGACTCTTTGGCGACATGACGCTCGAGAATGGTCTGAGCCTGACGGTCACGAACACACTCGATTTGCCCGACGCACCCGGAGCCGTGTCGCCGTCCGACAGCGATGACGTATGGATAGTCACTCCAGTCGCGACTCACGTCGCCGCTGGCGCTGTCGCACCATTGGGCGACGGCTTCACCATGTCTTGGAAGGGCGAGGCCAGTCCGCTAAGCGCGCGACAGTCAACCGATCTCCACTTCGTCGTTCGCGACGCGAAGGGAGATGTCGCGAAACTCCAACCATACATGGGCATGGCGGCGCACGCGGTTGTTGTGCGCGACGACGGATCCGTGTTCATCCACCTGCATCCCATGGGCACCGTGGCCACCGTCTCGCAGGAGCTTTTTGCGTTGCGCGACCGCGGCGATACGACAAGCGACGGTCGTCTCCGCGCCGGCGCGTTGCCAGGTGCGATGTCCGGGATGTCGATGTCGGGCGAGCTCACGTTCCCGTACGAGTTCCCTAAACCCGGCCGCTACCGCATCTGGGTTCAGGTCAAACCAAGTGCCCAAGTGCTCACCGGCGCGTTCGACGTGGACGTCCGTTGATTCCAACGCGAACCCGCGTCTTCGTCGTTGTCGCCATCGTCATTGCTGCCGTCTGCGTTCGATTGGGCTTTTGGCAACTTCGTCGCCGGACGGAACGCAAAGCGCGAAACGCGCTGATAATCTCACGACTCGACTCGACGGCTGTGGACGTCGCGGCGCTGCCGCATGACTCGGCGTCAGCCCGGTTCCGTCGCGTTCGCGTAACCGGAGTTGCGGACTACGAGCACGAGCTGATCTTTGCCGCCCGATCGTATCGCGGCTCGCCGGGCGTGAATTTTCTGACGCCGGTTCGCATTCCGGGGCGCGATACAGCTGTGATCGTGAATCGCGGCTGGGTCTACTCGCCCGACGGGGCGACGGTTGACGAAAGCAAATGGCGCGATACGAGCGCCACGTTCACCGGCTACGTCGAGGAATTTCCGTCGGGCCCGGGATCGAGCTACGCCAGCCGGCCGCGCGTGATCGCGCGACTGTCATACTCCGCCGTTGCGAAAGCGTTGCCGTATCCCGTTGCGCCGGTTTACGTCGTCGCACTCGGGGACTCGGTCATTGCGCCTGATCGCCTCGCGCGGCTGACCGTCCCGCCGCTCGACGAAGGACCCCACTTGAGCTACGCGATCCAGTGGTTCTCGTTCGCTCTCATCGCGCTTGTCGGCGCGGGGTTCGTGGTCAAGCAACAGCCTGCGGGCCCATCGTCGGCGGCGAATCGTCCTTCCTGCCACGCCGTGCGCGTCGAACGAGGTTGAGAACCAGGTCGGCGCCGACCATCGGTGCCAAGATGAGTGCCGGGCGGGGTACCGCCAGGCTCAACCCGACCACGACGAGCGTTAGCAGCGTGAGCGCGGAGAACGGGCAGTGCGTCAGGAGCCAATCCGTCAGCCGGTCGGCGAACCCGACGTGCGCGATCACTTTCTTTGGGCGCGGAGGATGCATTATTCGGGGGTCTGGAAATGGAGTCTGACCCCATTTGCGCGAAATGGAGTCTGACCCCAATTAGGTGGGGACTCATTTGGGCGGCATCGCCGTACCACAGTCTGGGTCCGAACACGTGTTTAGGTGAGTAACCCATGTCACAGCGCGACGGCGCTCTCGCTTCCGAGAAAGAGGCCCGCGATGTCGCGGAAGCGGCGCGCGAGAGCGAATGGTCGGGCCCAAGCTTCGTCCGCGAGCTATTCCTCGGACGATTCCGTCTCGATCTGATTCATCCGCATCCTGCCGAGGATCCCGAGGAAATTCGGCGAGCCAAACCATTTCTCGACAAGCTCGAGGCGTTCTTGCGGCGCGTCGATTCGGACATGATCGATCGCACGGGCGAGATTCCCGAGGAATACGTCCAAGAGTTGCGCGACATGGGTGCGTTCGGCATCAAGATCCCGACCGAATACGGCGGACTCGGACTGTCCTATTCGAGTTATGTGAAGGCGATGGCGATGGTGACGTCGAAGGACGGCTCGCTCACCGCGCTCTTGTCCGCGCACCAGTCCATAGGATTACCGCAGCCCCTCAAACTCTTCGGTACCGAAGAACAAAGGCGCCAATACTTCCCGCGTCTCGCCAAAGGATCGATCAGCGCTTTCGCGCTCACCGAAGTCGACGCCGGCTCCGATCCGGCGAACATGCATGCGAACGCCGCGCCGACGAACGATGGCAAGTACTTCATTCTGAACGGCGAGAAGCTGTGGTGCACCAACGGCACGCGCGCCGAGTTGTTCGTCGTCATGGCGCGCACGCCGGATGCGGTCATCGGCGGAAAGCAACGCAAGCAGATCACCGCGTTCATCGTCGAGGCGGATTGGCCGGGCGTCGAAGTCGTGCACCGCTGCCGCTTCATGGGACTCAAGGCGATCGAGAACGGCGTCATTCGATTCACCAATGTGCGTGTGCCGCGGGAGAACATTCTTTGGGGTGAGGGGAAGGGACTCAAGCTCGCGTTGATCACGCTCAACACCGGGCGTCTCACACTTCCTGCGAGCGCTGCCGGAGGCTCCAAGGCGCTGCTCCAAGCGTCGCGTACCTGGGCGCAGGAGCGCGTGCAGTGGGGCGCGCCAATCGGCAAGCACGAAGCCGTCGCCGAGAAGATCGGCATGATGGCGGCGAACACATTTGCCATGGAAGCGATCGCCGGACTCACGGTCGGACTCGCCGAGCGCGGGCACTACGACATTCGGTTGGAAGCGGCGATCGCGAAGATGTACAACACCGAGCACGGTTGGCGCATCGTCGACGACGCGCTCCAGATCCGCGGTGGTCGCGGTTACGAGACGGCTGACTCGCTTCGCGCGCGCGGCGAACGTCCGATTCCCATCGAGCGTGCGATGCGCGACTCACGCATCAACCTGATCTTCGAGGGATCGTCGGAGATCATGCGCCTCTTCATCGCGCGCGAAGCGGTCGATCATCATTTCAAGACAGCGTTCGCGCTCGTCGATAAAGGCTCGACCAAGAGCGAACGAACCGCCGCGTTTGGACGCGTCATGAAGTTCTATCCGGCGTGGTATCCGGCTCGCTGGGTCGGCAAGGGTCAAGTCCCCGGATCGTTTTCGGAGTTCGGAAAGCTCGCGAGCCACATGCGCTACGCGGAGCGCCACGCGCGCAAGCTTGGCCGCGCGATCTTCCACGCCATGGTGCGCTTTGGCCCGAAGCTCGAGCGTCGCCAACTAGTTCTCTTTCGTGCGGTGGACATCGGCGCAGAGCTGTTCGCGATGACCGCGGCCTGTGTGCGCGCCAACATGCTCCGGAAGCAAGGCGCGCACGAAGCCGAAGCGTTGGCGGACCTGTTCTGTCGCGCAGCGGAACAGCGCGTCGGCCGGCTATTCGAGAACTTCTACGGTCAGTACGACGCCGAGATGTATCGGGTTGCCCAGCAAGTGATGCGGGGCGAGCATGCGTGGCTGGAGACTGGCATCATCCCGATGACCGACGAGCACGCCGCGGGCGCGAATCTCGCGCAAACCAGCGTGCGCTTCGTGAAAAGCGGCGTCTAGACAGTACCGCTAGTCCGCGACGAACGCGGTGTAGCCTTCGTCCGCGATGGCTTCTTCGATGTCGTCGACGTTCGTGGCCGCCGGGTCATACTCGAGCACTGCGGAGCCGACGCGCACGTCGTCCACCTTCACGCCGGGCGTCTGCTCGAGTCGCCCGCGCACGGCGCGAACGCAGTGGTCGCAGGTCATTCCTTCGATCGTCAAGTTGAGCCGTTCCATCGCCATCCTCTCTGGTTACTGCCAAAGCTAGCGGCGTTTTCTCGGCGGCTCACCCTGCAGCGACGACAAGCTGGGCCGCCCAGGGTTGAAGGCGCCGAGCCGGCCAGCGACCGTACCGCGGCCAGCGCCGCGGGTAAGCGGCTTTCCCGATTGCGCGGACCGCGGCTTCGCGGGCGACGGTTTCGCCGGTGATGCGCCGCGCGGTTTGGACACGCGGGGTGCCGGCGGCTTTGCGAGGCGCGGAGGCAGCGGCAAACCCCCAACGGCCCTCGCCAGCGTCGACCGCGACGGTTTTGGTGTGACGGGGCGTGCGCCTGGCCTCGGACGTTCTGGCGTCGTCATGTGACTCTACTCATGCAAAAAACGGGGCGGCCGAAGCCACCCCGCTCGTTGCACTGCATTGTCCCTAGAGAGTGCGACGTCAAGCCGTGGCGGCAGCGGTCCCCACCTCTGACTTGGCCATGAAGCCCACCCACACCAACAGAACGCCGAGGACCGTGTGTAGGAAGACGTCGTTGCCTCCGATCGGAATCAGACCGAAGGTCGTCGGCGCCACGAGGCCGATGACGGCGAGCGCCAGGTAAATCATTCCACCAAGCTTGCAGTACGCCACGGCGCCGCTGAAGGAGCGCGCGGCGGCGAGGCCCCATACACCGAAGAGAATGTGTACGAGGTTGTGAAGCAGGTTGACCGGGAACAGTCCGAGGAGCTTCGGTGCGTTGGTCGCGTCTCCCATCTGCATTCCACCGGGCACGGTGAAACCGAGAACGCCAACGATGATGAAAATGACACCGAAGAGCATCGCGACACGCTTGACCATCTGGACCTCCCTGAGGGCATGGGGTGACCATCTGCAGCTGCGCGGGAGTGCAACGTCGTGCCGCGGGAAGGAGGCGACACGACACCAGAATACAGCAAGGACACTGTGTAGTCCAGACTCGATCTCGGCGACGGCCGGACCGGCGTCTCCCAACGTACCCAGTCGCTATCGCAACAGAATATGCAGCGCGACGTTGAAGTAGATGATCAACCCGGTGAAGTCGACGAATGTCGCGATGAACGGCGCCGACGCACTCGCTGGATCGAACCCGAGCCCACGGAAGATGAATGGCAGCATCGACCCCACGAGAGTTCCGAACAACACCACGCCCACGAGCGAGATCGCGACAGTGAGCGCCAGCAGATCGTGCTGACCGGCGTGAAACACCGGGAGCTCATTCACCATCGTGATGTCGTAATTGTGCCCGAGCTCTAACCCGAGCACCGTCCAGTGATGATCCGCCATCGCTTGCCACAGCTCGATGCGCGCGAACCCGATCACAGCCAAGATCAATCCGAGCGTGAGCCCCGTCGCGAGCTCTCGACGCGCGACACGCCACCAATCGGGCACAGTGACTTCGCGCAATGCGAGCGCGCGGATGAGCAGCGACGTTCCCTGCGACCCCGAGTTGCCGCCGGAGCTGATGATGAGCGGCAGGAACAGTGCGAGCACGGTCTGCCGGTCGATCTCCTTCTGATACGCGCCGAGCACCGTCGCGGTCAGCATCTCACCGAGGAATAGTGCGCTCAACCAGCCCGCCCGTTTCTTGATCATCCGCCAGAAGCCGATCTGCGAATACGGCTCGTCGAGCGCCTCCATACCGCCAAGCTTCTGGACGTCCTCCGTCTGCTCTTCCTGGATCGCATCGATCACGTCGTCGACCGTGATCACGCCCATGATGTGTCCGGACTCGCTGACCACCGGCACGGCCACCAAGTCGTAGTTCGCGATCACCCGCGCGACCTCCTCGCGATCGGAGCTTGGTGACACGCTCACGACTTCCGTCCACGCGATGTCGCTGATTTTCGCGCCCGACGGTGCGGCAAGCAGCTCCCGCAGCGACATCACTCCGACCACGCGGCCCTGTGTGTCCGTCGTGTAGATCACGTGCATTGCTTCGCGGCGCCCCAACCGCGCCACGGCGCGTACGTTCTCCAAGGTATCTTCGATCGTCATATCCGCCGAGACGGAGACGAACTCCGTCGTCATCAAGCCGCCGGCGGTGTCCGGCTCGTACGCGAGAAGCCTTTCCGTCTCTTTGCGCGCCTCAGACGGAATCTCCGAGAGAATCTCCTCTGCGTGCTCTTCGGAGATCTCCTCGAGCGTGTCGGCGCGATCGTCCGGCGTCATCTGCGAGACGAGCTCCGCCGCCTGCCGCGGCGTGATCGCCTCCAGGAACTCCGTTCTCAGCTCCTCGTCGAGGTATTCGAGAACGTCGGCGGCGCGGGCCGGACCCAAAGCGGCGAGGAATGCCTGCAGCTTGTCGCGCTCCAACAACTCGGCGACGTCGGCCAGATCGGCCGGATGCATCTCCTCCGTCTCCGCCGCGATGTCGGCCGGTGATTCATCGAGCATCGCGATGATATCGGGGACGAGCAACGCCGCGACCGGACGGTCCTCGGAATCTCGCTGCGGTGGCGTCATTGGTGTCCTCCGTCCGCACCTGGGTTGGCGGCGTCAAGTTAGGTAGAAGACCTGCGACGGGACAACCCTCATTTGCTTTTCATCGCGACAAAAATGAGACTCGCCAAAACATTGGCTCGTGGGTCCGAGCGTATTACCCTCAGGCGTGCCTACAGCCTCCACCGTCAATCGTTCCCAGCTCGACGACATTCTCGGCGGCGACCTCTCGCGATTGCGCGGCCAAAATCTCGAGCGAGTCCTTCGGTCGGTCGGCCGTCGAACGGGTGCGGTCGTCGACACCGACTTCGGGCCTGTCGTCGACTTCTCGTCGAATGACTATCTGGGCCTCGCGTCCGATCCTCGCCTTGTCCAAGCTGCGGCGACTGCGGCGAACGATCACGGGCTCGGTGCCGGTGGATCCCGACTGATCTCCGGAAACAATCCGGAACACGAGGCGCTCGACGCCGACGTCGCGGCTTTCTTCGACGCCGATCGCGCGCTGACGTTTTCGAGCGGATATGCGGCAAACGTCGGCATCATTCCGGCACTGGTCGGACGCGACGACGCCATTTTCGCCGACGCACTCAACCACGCGTCGCTGATCGACGGCTGCCGGTTGAGCCGAGCGACGGTGCACGTCTACCCGCACGCCGACGCCGATGCGCTCGAGGCGTTGCTCGTGCGGCACCGAACGCCCTCGCGTCGCGCGCTGATCATCACCGACGGAGTGTTCTCGATGGACGGCGATCGCGCACCATTGCCTGAACTCATCGATCTCGCCCGACGATTCGACGCGTGGACCTATGTCGATGATGCACACGCCGTCGGTGCGATCGGCGATCGCGGCCGCGGAACGGCCAGCGAAGTTGGCCTCCACGGTGAGGTAGACGTGAGCGTCGGCACGTTCGGCAAATCGTTCGGAGCCGTGGGCGCGTTCGTCTACGGCTCTTCGACGCTCTGTCGCTTCCTGCTCAATCGGGCGCGTTCCTTCGTCTTCTCGACCGCTGTCCCTCCAATGCAGGCAGCCGCTTGTCGTGCCGGTCTTCAGATCGCCATCGACGAGCCGTGGCGACGCGAACGCCTGCGCGCGAATTCGGCTGCGCTTCATGAACACATCGCATCGCTGGGAATCGGCGTACTCGGCGAACGCGACGCACATATTCTGCCGATTCTGATCGGCGCAGCGGATCGGGTGGTCGCTGTCGGTCGCGCGCTGAGTGACGCAGGTTTTCTCGTCGGCGCCGTCAGGCCGCCGACGGTCGCCGAAGGCAGCTCGCGACTTCGCGTGACGATCAGCGCCTCTCACACGCCGGCGCACCTCGCGGATTTTGCAACGGCGCTGGAGCGCGTCCTCGCGCTGTGATTCCGCCCGCATTCGATATTGACGGCGCCGACCAGCGCCACGTTTGGCACCCGTACACGCAGCACGGGATCGTCGATCCGCCGGTCGCCATCACACGTGCGGAGGGCGCCTATCTTCACGACGCCTCGGGCCGCGCCGTCTTCGACGCGATCTCATCATGGTGGGTCACGCTGCATGGCCATGCGCAGCCCGAGATTGCGGCGGCGATCGCCGAACAGGCGCGGACGCTCGAGCAGGTGATCTTCGCCGGATTCACGCACGAGCCGGCAGTGCGTCTCGCCGAGGCCCTCGTCGAGCGGGCGCCGGCCGGCCTGACGCGAGTCTTCTTTTCCGATGACGGCTCGACCGCCGTCGAGGTAGCGCTGAAAATCGCCTTGCAGCACTGGCAGCATCGCGGCGAAGAGCGGCGTTTGATTGTCGCGCTCGAGAACGCGTATCACGGCGACACCTTCGGCGCGATGAGTGTCAGCGCTCGCGGTGTGTTCACAGATCCATTCGCCAGCCACTTGTTCGAGGTCGCAAGACTGCCGGATCCAGTCGCTGACGACGTGGCGGGTGCATTGGAGGATCTCATTGCTTCACGTGGCCGCGACATCGCGGCGGTGATCGTCGAACCGATGCTGCTCGGCGCGGGCGGCATGCGTGTTTGGCCCGCTGACAAACTGCAAGCGCTTCGCGCGATCACGTCGCGGCATGACATCGTGCTCATCGCCGACGAAGTGCTGACCGGGTTCGGCAGAACCGGGCCGTTGTTTGCCTGCGAGCACGCCCGCATTGCGCCCGACGTGATGTGCCTTTCCAAAGGCATTACGGGCGGCTTCGTTCCGTTTGCCGCCACGCTCGCGACCGAAGCGCTGTTCGACGGCTTTCGTTCGGCGGATCGTAAGAGAACGCTCTTTCATGGCCACTCGTACACGGCGAATCCGATCGCCTGTGCGGCGGCGCTCGCGTCGCTTGCGTTGCTCGACGCGCGGTCAGCCGAGCGTCGACGCGCCATTCAACGCGCGCACGAAGCCGCCGTCGGCCGACTGTCGGCGCTGCCGGGCGTCCACGACGTTCGCGTCCTCGGCACCATGATCGCGCTCGACCTCACAGTGAGCGATCGCGGTTATCTCAGTGGTATCGGTCCAGCGCTCCGCTCCTTCGCGCTCGAGCGCGGCGTGCTGCTGCGTCCACTCGGCGATACGGTGTATCTGCTTCCGCCGTATTGCTCGACCAGCGAAGATCTCGCGCGCGCCTATGACGTGATTGCCGAGTTTACCGAGGGAAGATGATTCGTATCGGCATCACGGGAACGGACACTGGCGTTGGCAAGAC
>JAICYT010000160.1 GCA_025934075.1 Gemmatimonadaceae bacterium | reverse complement strand
TCGACGTCGAGATCTCTCGGTCTGGTATTGTAAAAAGCAGCTTCGGCCAGTGCCGTTCCGCGGACTCCGCGATGAACAGCTCACGACTACTCACACTCGAGCCCCAATCACCTCGTCAGCAAATCGCTCCATCTCCTCGAGTTGCGGACTACACTGCAGCAACAGCAAATCCACGCCCGCATTGGCGAACTCGGCGACGCGTTCCACAACCTGATCGGGTGTACCGGTCAGTCCGGCGCGGAGGCCGCGATTCGAGACAGAGTAATCCTGCAGACTCACCTGTTGCTCGAGCTTCGTGTTCGCGATCCAATCACGATAGTTGTGATATCCCGGCGAACCGACTGCGACATTGGTGATGCGATCGATCTCGGCGGTCACCTCACGCTCCGAGTCGCGCACGATCGCGTACGCCGCGACACCGAATTGCATCGGTGGCAAATCAATGCCGAGTGCTTCCGAAGCTTGTTCGCGCCGACGCTGCATGTCGGCGATCTTGGGAGCGATGCGCTCCGGGGGGTCGCCGTGCATGACGTACGCATCGCATTGAAGAGCGATCATCGTCTTCGCGGCTTCGGACTCGCCACCAGCGTAGATGGTGGGACGTCGGCGGCCCGGGCGTGAGACAGGCTTCGGCTCGAGAATGATGTCGTCGTGATTGTAAAAGCGGCCGTGATGACTAAACGCGGGGTCGCTCCACGCGCCGTCGACAACATCGAGCCACTCTTTCGTCCGCGCGTAGCGGTCGTCGTGCTCGTCGAATTCGGCGCCGTACCGGCGCGCCTCGTCCTTCCACCAGGCCGATACGACGTTGAGGGAGAGGCGCCCGTTCGAGATGCGGTCGATGTTCGCTGCTTGCTTGGCGAAAATCGCGGGCGGATGGAACGATGGACGCACGGCAACCATGAGCTCGAGACGCTGCGTCACCGCGGCAAGTGCGGCAGCCGTCGACCACGCATCGAGTGACGGCGCATCGATTCCCTTGATGTCGTTGAGCAGCAACTCGGCAATGAGCGTCAGGTCATACCCGATCTCTTCGCTGCGCTGCGCCAATCGGCGCACGTAATCCCACGACGCGGTCATCCCTTCGTCGTCGATGTTGCGGAGCCAACCGCCGAACACCGGAAGCCAGTAGCCGTACCTCATGGCAGCGCCGCGTGCGTCGCGTTGTTCTCTGCTCGCACCGTGCGGCCAACAGCGCGCTCCACGATGTAGTCGACGAACTGTCGCCAAGGATTGAACCCGATCACACTCTCCGGATCGGCGACGAAGTTCGACAACGCGTTGATGTCGTAGAAGTAGTGCTTGCCGTCGCGATCATCGACGAGATACTCGATGCCGCCGATGTCGAGCCCGGCGCGTCGAGAAATCGCTTCGACCTGCTCGATGATCTCGCGCGGTGGCTCGTATCCTTCGACGCGCAAGCCGGTCTTCGGCGCGTCCACGGCACATGCGCCGCGCACGAGCTCGACGCCGTTCGTCGTCTGACACGCGTCGGCCGGACAGAGGTCGAACGAGCCAACGGCCGGATAGACCTTGATCCCGTACAGATAATTTCCGCCGAGCGTTTCGACGCGCACGATGTGTCCGTCGCGCAAGGGTGCGGATTCCTGAACCAGCGCGACGCCATCGACGCCGAGGTCGACTTCGCCACGAGCGACCGCGCCAGCGAGCGCCGATTCGGATTCATAGCGCGTGATGCCGGCACCGCTGCCGCCGATGTTGGCTTTGACGAGCACCGGATATCGCAAACCTTTCGCGGCGTCGACCGCGCGTGATGGCTCGTTGATCGCGCGCGAGCGCGGGTACGGAAGACCAAGCTCTTCGAGGAGATCGAGCTGCGAGGCTTTCGAGAGCTCGAATCCGTAAACCTTGGATCCGTTGACCACCGGGATGCCGATGCGCTCGAGATGACGAAGCCAATGCAGCGTGTAGAACGTCGACTGACGATGGCCGCGCAGATATGCCGAGGGGCTCGCTCGGTTGACAACCAACGAATACGGGACGTCGTCTTCTGACGGATCGAACTCGTGCGCCGAGGCGTCGAGTCGGACGTATGGTAGGTCGCGTCGCTCTAGCTCGGTAAAGAGCGGCTTGAACCAGTCTGGATGCTCGTGGTAGACCGCGATCGGTTGCATGGTTGTCCGGGTTGAGGGTCGCTCGAGGTGGCGACGCTGACGCTCGAATCACTCGGACCGGACCGCGCTCGTCAGAAAACAAAAGCGCCCCGATCCGGTGGAGGATCGGAGCGCGAGTCGCGAATGAAAATCGCTGCTACATGCGAACGCCCAGAGCCTCGGATGCCGGTTGGCAACAGAGACAACACATACACATGCAGCAGCACATGGTTTGGGCGGACGTCATGAATGAGAAGCTAATCGGGGGAAGAAGGGCGTCAATGGCCGCTCATGTAAGAATCCTGTACCAACGTTCCCCGCGGATTCAGAACTTCGCCTCGAGATACAGGTCCGCTCGGTATTGCTTGCGCGGATACACGCCTCTCGCGACGTCGAATCGGAACAGACCATCGAGGAACGACACGCCGGCGCCAACGCCGCTCATCGGCCGGCCAACCTCGGCCATCTTTCTGCGATCGCCGACCCATCCAAGATCTGCAAAGACGGCGGGACGCACGCTCGCGTCATTCGAGCCAATCTCGGCGCGAGTGAGCCAGAACACATTGCCGCTCTGCGCGGTGTCGGGTGACTGTCCGCGAACCGTCTGCGAGCCGCCCAAATACCAGCGACGCTGCGCTGGAAGTCCGCCGACCGAGCTGCCGCCGGCGAGCGTCAACGATCCCGCGAGCCGACCGAATCCGTGAGACGCGGTAAGGTCGAGTGCCCCGCGTCCGTAGAGTGAATCCCCGCTCGCTGCCTCGAAGCGAAGATCGGACAAGATGCGGAGTCCGCGTGGATCGAGCCCGTAGTCGTGAGTAATGCGCGCACCCAAACCGGCATACGTGCCGCGTCGCGCTTGCAGGTTCGCCGGAAAATCAGAGCCGTTCAGCGCAAAGTTCGTCTTCACAGCGGCCGTGCGTTGTTGCTCGACAAACGCGCGCCACTCGACTCTCGCACCGCCGAACGGCGTGTCGCGCGACGTGGTGAGCTCAGCGCCCGACGCGCGATAATAGAATCCCTCATCACGCCCGAACATGAGTGCCGAGAAAGAGCTGCCGAAACTCAGCGGGTGTCCCCAATCGCTCGCCGACACGAGATGATTGTAGCCGCTCAGTGAAACCGATTTGGTCAGATTGGTTCGCGTCGCCGTCAGCTCGACGTTTGGCTCCAAGTCCGCAAAGCCGATGCGCCCGAGCGCGGTCACACTGTAACCACCGCCCAGTTGTTGCTCGGCCGACGCGCCGACGGAAAATCCTTCGACGCGATTGTAGCGCATCAGCGACGGCCCGAATGAGATCGTCGGCGGCGGTAGCAGGGACATGTTGAACTGCAGCGGCGCCTGCGCGCTGAGCGAGAGCGCCTCGGCCTTCAATGCATCGAGATCCTTCGTGCCGAACAGCTCCTCGCCGGGATCGTAAATGGACGGAGGTAGATCCGGCGAATTCTCGAGCTTCGACGCGTCGCACGGCACTTTGATCGCGATCGGCAGCGTCGAGTCGTAGCGCGTTCGTGTCGAGATCTGCACGTCCGACGTATCGCACTGCGAGACGCGCCTTGTTGCCGTCTTGAGCCCACGTCGGATCGAGTCGTTTGACGCGCGAACGCGCGCTCGCGACGCGGCACGCACGGAATCGCGCCACTCCTGCTGTTGCTCGTCGGTAAGCGAGTCAGGCATTCGCGCGCGCGTCGGAGCCTGCGCGATCTTGATCGGTGGGAGACTGTCCTTCCCGTTCACGCTCGCGTACTTGAAGCTCTCTTCCATCTTGAATGGAACGTGCATGAAGCTGACTTGTGCGTTCCCTTCGGCGAGACGCAGCCGGGGGAGCCAGAATCGCCCTTCGTACAGTCCGTACTCGACCGCGATCGCCGTCACTTCGGCTTTCATCGGCGTGATCATCGGCTTGACCCAGACCGGGACATCATCCATCGACTTTGGATCGTCTTCCGTTGCCACGGCCCAGATGTCCATGGGAATCGCGAGACGATACGCCGCGCGGACGAGTTGCCCGGAGTTCGTATCGAACCAGAGCGAGCCAACGGCCAGATTCCATTTTGGTTCGCGCGGCCGAACCTTGAGCTCACGCAATCGAATGACAGTCTTGTTCGGCAGTGTGAAGCTGATCGAGTCACCGGTCTGGTAAGTGTAGTACGCCTCTGCGCCGTCGGCGATCGGATGCACCAACTCGGTTTCGTCGACCTGCGAACGCGCCATGTCGCTCCCGATCCACAGGGGTTCATAGCCGGGGAAATACGGAATCGACGCATTCATGTCCGGATCGTTCATCTCGCCGCGGATTTCGTCGTGCGCCTCTTTCGGCGCCACGGGGATAGCCGTGCGAGATCCGCGCGCCTCCATCCAGACGCCGACGCCTTGTTGCCATTGAATGCGCGCCGCGCTTTCATGACGGAACAACAGGCGATCGCGGCCGATCTTGGAGAAGCCCAGCCCCGCGGAAATGCGCTGATAGGCCATCGCATCGTACGCGACCAGCGACGAATCCTGCGTCAGCCGCGCGGCTCGTGCACGCAACAACGTGATCTTGGCGGTCTGGTCTTTGAACGCGGTTGCCAACACTTCCGCCGTCACCGGGCGACGAACGCCTTCATGGTGCCGTCGCTTGGACGGCGTCGCCGACGAATCGACGACGCTGTCGAGCACCGCGGGAAGCCGACGGCGCGACTGCGGAACTTGAGCTTGAAAATTCAGCGCGAGTGCGGCGCCGAGGACGAAGAGCATGACGAGGCCTCGAGGAACAGCGGCTGTGTCCACGATACGGCGTCTGATCGCTCAGAGTTTCGCTCGAGGACGCGAAAGGCTGACTCGGCCAGAGCCCGACGGATAGCTAGTTGAGGTTCGGCTTCCTTTTCGCCGAGTCGGGGTCGCGCGTCCAAATCGCGATGAGTCCACACATCGCGTCGCGCGTCCGGAAGGCTGCCGGAATCTCGGACGCGCTCTTGTACACTTCGATGCCTTCAATCGACAGCGGTGGGAAGTCGTCGACGTTGCCGTTCGGATACGGCTGGCCGTCGACGTACATCGACACGGTGCAGTTGGGCGGCGCGCTCGATGAGCCGGACCGCTGCATACGCACCGGCTGTGGCTCGCCCGCCATGCGTTGCATGACGCCGACGCCGGGAATGTAGCGCAGAAGCTCACTCACGCTGTTGGCCTGGCGCTTCTCGATCTCGCTGCGTGTGACGAATGAACCAACGCCGCGCGCGCGACGCGTGTTGAACGGACCCATCTTGCCGCGCATCGGATCGGCTCTCACGAGCGCGGCTTGGAGCTCGACCGGTACGGCCGCGAGCACGAAGTCGACACGTTGCTCTCGACCTTCGACAACGCTGACGCTCAGCGTCTCCGGCGCATAGCCAATTCGGCGCGCGAACAATTGGACGCGGCCCGACTCGAGACCTGGTAGTCGATAGTGTCCGGAGTCGTCGCTCATCGCCGGCGAGACCTGCGTGCTCGAGCCCACGAGACGGACCACGGTCTCGTTCAGGTGTTGGCCTGACGAATCCCGTACCGAGCCAGCGATTACACCGCTACGTGCCTGCGCGATCGCGAGCGCCGGGCAGCACAAGAGCGCCGGCACGACTGTGTGGAAGATGGATCTCGCTCGAAACACGGTGGCTCCCGACGACGCTGATGCACGCTACGATCAGACGCGGCGGCAGGCAAGAGGATGTAGCTTTCAGCCCGTATGTCCGCTTCCTCCATCTCGAATCCGCCGCCCGCACTTTTCGTTCAAGACCTGCGCAAATTCTACGGCGACGTTCGTGCCGTGGACGGCCTCGACCTGTCGGTTGCCGCAGGCGAATGCTTCGGATTACTCGGGCCGAACGGCGCCGGCAAGACGACCACCATCGAAGTTTGCGAAGGCCTTCTCGCGGCCGATGCAGGCCGTGTCGAACTGTTGGGGCTCCGATGGCAACACCACGATCGCGAGCTTCGCGAGCGACTTGGCATTCAACTTCAAGAAACCCAGCTCAGCGAAAAGCTGACTGTGTACGAGACGGTTCGGCTGTTTCGCAGCTTCTACGCCCGCGGCCGCGCCGTCGAGGACGTGATCGGCCTCGTCCAACTCGAGGAAAAACGCGATGCACGCGTGGGGAAGCTGTCCGGCGGCCAGAAACAGCGCCTTGCTCTCGCCTGCGCGATTGTCGGCGATCCCGACTTGCTGTTTCTCGACGAGCCGACCACTGGACTCGATCCACAGTCGCGACGACAGCTCTGGGATCTGATCACCGATTTCAAAGCGCTCGGCCGCACGATCATGCTGACGACGCACTACATGGATGAAGCCGAGATCCTGTGCGACCGCGTGGCGATCGTCGACCATGGAAAGGTCATCGCGCTCGGCACGCCACTCGAGCTCATCGGATCGCTCGGGGCCGAACACGTGATCGAGTTCTCACTGGCGCCAGGCTCGCCGCCGATCGACGACGCGACGCTTCGTTCCATCGACGGCGTGCGCACCGCGCGGACGCTTGCCGGAGGCTATGAACTGCAAGTGAGCGCGCTGCATCGCACCGTGCCCGCATTGTTGTCGCTGTTGGCGCAACGTCACGTAGAGCTCGCCCTGTTGACAACACATTCTGCGACCCTCGAGGACGTCTTCGTGTCGCTGACCGGGAGGCAACTGCGCAATGAGTGACAACTCTCTCTGGCAGCTCGTCACCGTTCGTTTCAAGGAATACACACGCGAGCCCGAGGCGCTTTTCTGGTCGTTCGGGTTTCCGATCTTACTCGCCCTCGGGCTCGGGATCGCGTTCCGCGCCAAGCCGGCCGACGTCGTCCATGTTGCCGTGGCGAACAATGGTCCGCGCGGACAACCGCTGGCCACGGCCATTCGCCGCGACCCTGGGCTGTCCGTCGAGTTGCTCACGCCAGACAGCGCGGCGACCGCGCTTCGCACTGGACGCGTCGCGCTGGTCGTTACACCGAATGGCGTCGACGGCGTTCAGTACCAATACGACGATACGCGACCCGATGCCCGCACGGCCCGACTCATGGTGAACGACGCCGTCCAACGCGGCGCCGGCCGTGGCGACGTTTTGCCGATCGCCGAGCGACACGTGCGCGAACGCGGATCGCGGTACATCGATTTCGTGGTGCCCGGTCTCTTGGGAATGACGATCATGGGCGGCGGCATCTGGGGACTCGGCTATTCGATCGTCGATCAGCGTCGTAAGAATTTGCTCAAGCGCTTGGTGGCCACCCCGATGTCGCGTGCCGAGTATCTCGGATCGTACGTGATCTCGCGGCTGGTCATGTTGACGATCGAGGTCGTCGTTCTGCTCGGGTTCTCGATCGCGTTGTTCGACGTCCCGATGCGCGGCTCATGGCTGTCGATCGCGACGATCATCGTCGTCAGCGCGTTGGCATTCGGCGGCTTTGGGTTGCTGATCGCGTCACGCTCGAAAACGATCGAAGGTGTGTCGGGCTTGATGAACCTCTCGATGTTGCCGATGTGGGTGTTGTCGGGCGTATTCTTCTCCTCGGAGAATTTTCCGCACGTGGTTCAGCCTTTCATCAAAGCGCTTCCGCTCACGGCGACGAACGACGCATTGCGCGCCAGCATGCTCCGCGGCGACGCGCTGGTCACGCTGTGGCCGCAGATGGCCGTGCTGGGAACGTGGCTGATCGTCTGCTTCGCCATTGCACTCAAGATCTTCCGATGGAGATGATCTGTGAGCGGTGATCTCTCGCGGGACGAGCTCGTCGAGCAAGGACGCTCCGTCCTCGACTGGATCGCCGAGTATCTCGAGCATCCGGAGCAATACCCGGTTTTGTCGCAGGTGAAGCCGGGCGAGATTCTCGCGTCGCTTCCCCCGTCGCCGCCGCGTGAAGCGGAGCCGCTCGAGCGCATCCTGGCGGACTTCGAGACGAAGATCATCCCGGGAATCACGCACTGGAATCACCCGGCGTTCTTCGGGTATTTCGCGACGTCGTCGTCGGTACCGGCGATTCTCGCCGAGATGCTCGTCGCGACGCTCGACGTGAAAGCGATGTTGTGGAAGACGTCGCCCGCGGCCACGGAGCTCGAGCAACTCGTGACGGATTGGCTCCGCCAGATGCTTGGCTTGAGCGACGGATGGTTCGGCATCACGACCGATACGGCATCGATTTCGTCGATGCTCTCGCTCGCGGCGGCACGCGAATCACGGCCGGAGCTCGCGGTCCGCGAGCGCGGCATGGCGGGACGCGATGATCTTCCGCGGCTGCGCGTCTATGCGTCGGAGCATGTGCATTCATCTGTCGACAAGGGCGCGCTCGCGCTTGGCATCGGCCTCGAGAACGTCGTGAAGATTGCAGCGGATGATGAATTTCGCATGCGCCCCGACGCGCTCGCTGCCGCAATCGCCGCCGATCGGTCCCTCGGCTATCTGCCACTCGCGTGTGTCGCGACAGTCGGCACGACCAGCACGTCGAGCATCGATCCCGTCCCGGCGATCGCCGAGATTTGTCGTCGCGAGAATGTGTGGCTGCACGTCGACGGCGCGTACGGGGGAATGCTCGCGATCGTCCCCGAGTTTCGTTCGATCCTCGACGGCGTCGAGAGCGCGGATTCGCTCGTGGTCAATCCGCACAAGTGGCTGTTCACTCCCGCCGAGTGCTCGGTGCTGTTTCTCAAACGGCCCGAGGTACTCAAGCGCGCTTTTTCGCTCGTGCCAGAGTACTTGGTAACGCGCGAGCAGGATGACGTCGTGAACTACATGGACTACGGCGTGCAACTCGGCCGCCGGTTCCGCGCGCTCAAGTTGTGGATGATCATCCGCGGGTTTGGCACGAATGGATTGGCCGAGCGACTGCGGGAGCACTGCACGCTGGCGCGGACCTTTGCCGCGTGGGTGGCCTTGAGCGAAGACTGGGAGCTGATGGCGCCCGTCCCCTTTTCTCTTGTCTGCTTTCGCTACGCGCCCCGCGGCATGAGCGATCTCGAATGCGATCAGCGCAACGAAGCGATCATGCACGCCGTGAACGCTGGCGGCGATGTGTTCCTGTCACACACCAAGCTGCACGGCCGTTTCACTTTTCGTCTGGCGATCGGAAACATTCGTACGGAGGAACGTCACGTCGCGCTGGCGTGGCAGCGGCTAAAGGAAGCAGTGGAAGGATGACGGCGGAACTCGATCCGCGGATCAAAGGAACGGTTTGAACTACCACTTCCGCCGAGGCACGCGTTCCACCGTTCCACCGTTCCACCGTTCCACCGTTCCACCGTTCCACCGTTCCACCGTTCCACCGTTCCACCGTTCCACCGTTCCACCGTTCCACCGTTCCACCGTTCCAC
>JAICYT010000249.1 GCA_025934075.1 Gemmatimonadaceae bacterium | reverse complement strand
TACCTCGGCGTGATGCCGGTGGGAGAAATCCGACACTCGAAGCTCGTCGCTGCGGACGTCGCGCTACGATTGATCGGACCGGCCGGCGTGACATTCATCGCGCTCACGGTCATGCTGTCCACGCTCGGCACGCTCAACGGGTCGATCCTCACGAATCCGCGCGTGTTCTTCGCGATGGCCGCGGACGGATTGTTGTTCCGCAAAATTGCCGACGTGCATCCGCGATTCAAGACGCCATACGTCGCGATCGCGCTAACGGCGGTGCTCGGAATCATCTTCGTGCTGCTGCGGACGTTCGAGCAGCTCGCCGACTCGTTCGTCACGGCGATCTTGCCGTTCTACGCGTTGGGTGTCGCGTCGATTTTCGTTTTCCGCCGACGGAGCGCAGCCGAGTATTCGCCGCCATTCAAAGCGCCGCTTTATCCGATTGCGCCGATTCTCTTCGTTCTCGCGACCGTGTACCTGCTCGTCAACGCGCTGATCGATCCGAGCAGCCGGTGGCCGACGCTGGCGATCTTCGGCGTCATTCTGGCCGGGATTCCGGTCTACTACGCGACGGTCGGGCGAAGCGCGGCGAAATAGCTCCGGTTGCGTCGAGGTGATGGCGTGCGAGACGTACAGAGAGGATATCATGTCTGACGACATGGGAACATTCCGTACGGACATCGAGCTTGCGCATCCGGCGTCGCCCGAGCGCCGAACCCCGCTACCCAGCGTCTTGGTCGACACGCGCGCAGAGCTGTCGTGGATTCCTGCGACGACGCTCGATGCGCTCGGCATCGATCGGAAGAAGACTTGGCATTTTCGCCAGGCCGATGGAACAGTGCTGCGGCGAGCCACCGGCTACGTAGTGATCTACGCGGCTGGCACTGAAACAACTGATGAAGTCGTGTTCGGAGAGCCGGGCGGTTTGGTGTTGCTCGGCGCTCGTTCGCTCGAGGGGCTCAACGTCAGAGTCGAGCCGGTGAGCAAGCGATTGGTGGACGCGGGACCCGCATCCGCGGCTGCGGCGGTTTGAATTTTTGCCAGCGCTTTCCCCGTTCGCGATCGCAGCGATTGATCCAAGCCCCAACATTGCCGCGGCCCGCACTGATTAGAAGATCTTCAGATTGATGTATTTGCGCGGATTCTTCTTGAAGTCCGCCATCAACGAATCGGTCTGCGCCACCAAGTGCCGTATGTCCGTGTAGAGAAGCGAGTCGGTCAACAGCTTGCCGACTGTGCCATTCCCGTTCTGTAACTGCCCGAGCGCCTTCCGGAGCGCGGTATTCGTCGAGTCGAGATTGGCCGAGAAGCGTGCCGCGTTCTCGCTCGTTTGACGGAGGTTGGCCAGCGTCGCTTCGATCTGCGCCGAATCGGCAACGCTGCTGAGATGCGTCGCCGACGCGCGGAAGGCCGCCATCGTCTCCGTCAGATTGCGATTCTGCTGCAGCAGCACCGACTGCAGCTGCGCCGAGAGTCCCGCGGTCGACGCAATCGTGCGATGCAGATCTTTGAGCGTGCCTGCCTCGATCACTTCTTTCTGCAGGGCGCGCGCGAGAACACTCACCGACTCACCGATCGTATCGACGCGACTGAGGATCTGATCGAAGTCGGCGGCCGGCGGACCGGGCGGCAAGGTGTCGCCCGCCGAGTATGATGCGGCGGGCACCGGAATCGGCGGCGTGAGTGCTACGGCCACGTCGCCGAAGATTCCCACGGACTTGACCGTCGCCGTCGAACCCTTCGGGATCGTGTATTGGTCGTTGATGCTGAGCTGGACGTCGAGATAGCCGTTGCGCCGCAGCGTGACGTCGCCGACGTATCCAACGCTGACGCCGGCGAGCAGCACGGGCTGTCCCTGCTTGAGGTTCTGTCCCCAGGCGAAACGCGTATACAACGGATAGCCCGACTTGAGACCGCCGCGTGCGAGCCAGAGCGTCCCGAGAATCAGGACGACAACCGAGATCGTGATGAGAATTCCGACGGTGACTTCGTCGCGACGTTTCATGATTGAAGGAACGGGGCGAGCACGCCTGTCGTCAGGGCGTCGAGCACGAGGATGGTCGTCGAAGTGATCACGACCGCGCGAGCGGTCGATCGGCCGACCCCTTCCGCACCAGCCTCGGTAATGTAACCCTCATATGAGCAAACGAGAGCGATCGCCAGCCCAAACAGGGTCGCCTTGAAGAGACTGTACACAACCTGGAATGTCCCGAATCCCAGCCGGAGTCCCGTGATGAAATCGGAGGGTGTGACATCGGTGATCCGTACCGACACCAAGTACGCGCTTCCGAGACCGACGGCATCGGCTAGCACGACGAGCGTCGGTAGCATCACGATGGCCGCGAGGAGACGCGGAACGATCAGGAACGCCATCGGGTCGTAGGCCAACGTCTCCAGCGCGTCGATCTGCTCCGTCACGCGCATCGTCCCGATCTCGGCCGTCATTCGCCCGCCGACGCGACCCGTCAGCACGAGACCAGTGAGCAGCGGTCCGAGCTCGAGCACCACCATCAATCGGCTGGCGAGTCCGATGATCGACAACTGGACGCCCGGAAGCAACTGATACCGCGTCTGCAACGCGATGACGCCGCCGATGAACGCCGCGACGATCACGGTGAGCGGCACCGAGTCGACGCCGATGTTCTTCATCTGGCGAATCGTTTCCGGCGCGTAGGTGGCTGGGTCGCCGAATGCGCGCGCGATGTCGCGGAGGAAGTACGTACGGGCGCCGATGTCGCGAAACACATCGGTGAAGTTCCGCGTGATGCGCCGAAAGAACCGAATTGACGTGCGTTGAACGACCGGGAAGGTCTGAGTTTCCCGCGACCCGATGACCGGTCCGCTCAAGTCCGAACTCGCGCCATGAGGATGAGTCCCATCGTGGCGAAGATCGCGCCGGGAACCCACGCCGCATAGTCGGGCGGGATCACGCCCTTGCTCCCGATGGCGCGCGTCAACTGAATCATGAGAAGAAAGATCATCGTGGTGGCAAGGCTCACCGCGATGCCGTACGCCGATCCGCCGCGCTGCGTGCTCGTGGCCAGCGGCGCACCGAACAACGCGATGATGATGCACGTGACCGGAATCGCGATCTTGAGCGCGCGTTCGACGCGCAGCACGTTCGCATCGCCGCCGGAGCGCTCGAGCGCGGCGATGAAGCGCGACAGTTCGTCGTAGCGCATGTCGTGCGGATCGCGCGGCTTGGACATCATGTCGGTCGGCAGCTCGGTGAAATGCTTGTCGCGCGCAGCGGCAAAGGAGACCGTAAACGTGTTGCTCGTATCACCGATAATACTGAGCACGCCGCGCCTCAGCGTCCACTCGGTCCGCTTGGGATTATAGACCGCAGTATCAGCCGCCAAGATGTAGGTGGGATAAGCGCGGCCGGATCCCTTCCGCTCGATCTGCAGATTCTGGATGCTTCCGATGTCGGTTCTCAGCTCGCCCGCCTTGTACACGCGTCCAAATTCGCCGGCCACCGCGAAGTTGTAGCGGTTCGTGCCAACCTGTGCGCGATCCTCTCGCAACAACTCGGTGCGGCGCCGGTTCGTGAGCGGAACCACTTCGCCGAGTGCGAGGTCCAAGCCGCAGGCGAGAACTGAGCCCAACAGAATGGGCAAGATCATCCGATAGAAGCTGATCCCAGACGCTTTTGCCGCCGTCACCTCGGCGTGGCGCGTGAACGCACCAATGGAGAAGACGGTGGCGAACAGCACGGCCGCCGGCAGCACCATAAACATCGAGTCGGGAATCCAGAACAAATAACTCAAGGCGAGATCGCGGCCGGGAATGTGCCGGTCGAGATACGCCTGTGCGTGATCCGCCAGGTCGATGACCACAAGCAGAACCGGAAAACCGAGGGCGGTGACCGAAAAGATCTTCCAAAATTCATTGAAGACGTATCGGTCGAGCGGACGAACGATGTGTCTCATGATGCGCGTGCCGCGGCCTCACGGTCGGAGCCTACCCCGACGCGGTGTCGCCGGCGCGCGAACCACGCGCGCGTTGCGTCGATCATCTCGCCCATGTTGCCACCACGACTCGTGACGCCTTCGCGTCCCATCCGGCTGATGAGCAGCAGTCCGACCAGCAAGAAGAACACGTTGTCGAGCCACATCGCCCAGAATGGCGACATCAGGTTGTTGTTCGCCAACGACTCGCCGCCGATCAATCCGACATAGTAGACCGCGAAGACGAAGAAGCTCACTCCGATCACGACGCCGACGCCACCGCGCGGAAACCGCAACGCGATCGGCGCGCCAACGAGCACGAACACGATGCAAGCTGCCGCGAGCGAGAACTTCTTTTGGATCTCGACGCCGTACCGGTTCACGCGATGACGAGCTTCCTCGAGACGAAGCTTGGCGTCGAGAATCTCCGGCGGAGTGGTGTTCACGACTTCGGGGACCTGAACCGCCGGCGTCGACGCTGCTGACGGATTCGGAACAACCGCGGGCGCCTGGTTCGGCCCCGGCGACTGCGGTGCCGGAACGATTGGACGTGCTGCGCCAGCCGGCGGCTGCGCCGTAACGGCTGGACTCACCGACTGCCCTGCAACCGGCTGCTCGACGTGCGTGGTCTCCGGGATGTAGGCGCCCGGCGGAATCTTGTCGCGCGGGACCTTCTTGAGAATCGTCCCGATGAGCACCATGACGGAGTCGACTTTTTTCGGCGGCCCTGGCCTCTTGGTCGTGTCCTGCTGCGGACGCGGCGGCACTTCGGCGTGCGCTTCTTTGACTTTGAACAGCTTGTCGATCTGCCTCGACGCCTGACTGAGCAT
>JAICYT010000103.1 GCA_025934075.1 Gemmatimonadaceae bacterium | reverse complement strand
TGCTCGTCGTCGAAGACGACGCGAATCGACTGGTCGAGAAGCTATCGTCGCGTCGAGCCGCGCCGCTATTTGGATAGACTAAACTGGAACGGCATCTGAACGAGCTGCTTCACCCGTCGGCCGCCCAACTCGGCCGGATTGAATCGGAACGAAGTGATCGTGCCGAGCACCGCATTCGTGAACAAGTCATGGGTCGATCGCAGCACGGTGAAGCTCGTCGAGTCGGCCATTCCATTTTCGTCGACGATGAATTGCGCGAGCACGGAGCCTTCGACGTTCGCGGTGCGAAGAATGTCCGGGTAGCGGGGTCCGCGATTCCCGGGAACGGGGGAGACGGCCTTCTCGACCTGGTACTCGAAGTACACGCCCGGCGGCAGCTTGGTCTCTGGCTTCGCGAGGCTGCCGCGCGCGACGGCGGGTTTGTTCCTCGGGTTCAGCTGGACCGCCGGTCCGATCGACGCGCCCTGCGACAACGAGAAGGGAAACGTCATCTGCACGAGCTGCTTGACCTTCCGTCCGCCAACCAACGCTGGCGAGAACTTGATGTCCGGCAACGACTGCTTGACCGAGTTCGTGAAGAGATCGTGCGTCGTCTTGAGCACCTTCAAGGAGCTCATATCGACGTGACCAGTGGTGTCGACCACGAACTGCGCGAGGACCTCACCTTCGACGTTCGCTGAGCGGAGCAGGTCGGGGTAGCGCGGTGCCGCATTGCCGGGGGCGAGCTCCGCGACCTTCTCTACTTGAAACTCGAAGAAGTTCTGATTGTCCGTGACTCGCAGCGGCCGAGCTGGTTTGGGTCCGGTCGAGGTGTCCGACTGCAGCGAACACGCAAATGCCAGCACGCCGAGAGCGATGACACTTCCACCATATACCGTTACCCGAGCCAAGCGACGTGTGCCTGTCCGCATCGCGATGATCCTCCGTTCGAGTTGGGTCGTTGGCTCCGTCAACATCGGAGCAAAGAGCGTCGGCGCCACGGATCGGCGCTGCGCGATCGTCAACATCAGCAAACCGTATCGTTCGGTCGACGGGTGCGCGCGCAGCACGCGTGCGTCGCAATCGAGCTCGATCGCCAGCCGCAGCCGCTTTGCCTGAAGCCAGAGCGCGAGATTCCACGGCATCAGCGCGACAGCGACCGTCGCGCCGAACAAGAGGTACGGATCGCGTGCGCTGCGATGCTCCTCTTCATGCCTGAGCACGATGGCGCGGAGGGGTTGATCGAGCGACAGAATCCATTCGGGCAGCACGACCTCCATCGATCGGAGGCCGACGAGCGCCGGGCCGACGTTCGAGGACACACGCACCCGAGTGCCATCGATCTCAGCCGGCGTCCACGTCGTGCTCGTCCGTCGCAGCGTGACTAGGCCGCGTACCAAGCGCAGGATCAGCAGCGCGCTCAATCCACACCACGCGAAGAGCAGGGCACGATCGATGGCCGCTCGACTCAACGCGCTAGCGTGGCTGGTCACCGCCGGCGACTGCACGGTGATGGCGAATGGCATGAGTCGAACGGGGCTGACACGCTCGGGCGTCATGCGCGCGATTCCACGATCGACGGGCCACGCAATCGAGAGCGCCAGCGCGGCGGCCCAAATCATTCGCGTTGGCCGCCGCCGCGCCACCGCTGCACGATCGAGCGCGGTTGCCGCGACGGTCATGAGTATGCCGACCAAGGCGGCATAGAGCATCCAGGACGCGATCATGACGCCGTGCCTCCGCCTTTTTTGCCGTGGGATGACAACAATGCGCGCAACCGCTTGAGCTCACGCGCCGAGAGCTTCTCGTCTGCGACGAGTTGAGCGATCAGTTGCTCCGGCGATCCGTGAAACAGCTTGTCGAGAATGCGGGTGAGCGCGGTTCTGCGCGCCGCGGTCCGCGCGACGCGCGGGAAGTAGCGATGCGCTTTGCCTTCCGCGGTGTGCGAGACGAGCTCCTTCGCTTCGAGATTGCGGAGGATCGTCAGCACCGTTGTGTACGCGAGGTCGACGGGCAGTTTGCCGCGCACTTCCGCGACGGTGCCGGACCCGAGGTCCCACAGCACACCCATGATGTCCAGCTCGCGGTCGCCGAGTACGAAGTCGTCCATGGTTCGCTCTACTAGGTTGCTAGTAGGTATAAAGCGAACGATTTCGTTTGTCAACTATGAACTTAGTAGACAGACGCCGGCGCTCTCGCTCGAGGCCAGGCCGGAACGCTACTCGCTCTTGGCGACGACGGACACGCGATACCGCACGACGAGTGGTCCGTCGTGCCCCGGACGCGTCTCTGGAAAAAGCGCGATCGTCCAATCGGCGTTGACCGGGATCCGCACGCCGCGCGTCGGCAGCTCCGACACCAAATCGCCCTGGCGCGCGATGCCACCTTCTGGAATCTTCGACAGAACACTGTCGATCGACTGCCCATAGACCGCGGTCAGCGTCGAACGCACCAAGCGCTCGAATTTCGCGGGGATGCGCGTGCGGGTCATCGGCGTATCGAACGAAACGGTCACCAGACTGTCGGCTCTCACCGCGGTCGGCCCGTCCGGCAACGACGACTGGCCTTGCGGCACTACCGGCGCGAACGGTGCCTTGGAGTGGGCAACGACGGTCGTGTGCGCCATCGTATCCGCCTGTTGAATGACTTGGGCCGGCGCTTGAACCTGCGCTTCAGTCACTGGGGCGGGTATGGTCGCGACAGGAGTCTCGGGCGGCGTCGGCGTCGCGACGGCAACTCGCTGCTCGGCGTGTCGGGTCGCTCCCCGAGCGCGAATTGCCACCGCACCGAGCACGCCGACAGCTCCCACGGTCACAACCACCAGGGCGGCGGCGCTCGAGCGAAGAATGACGCGCTTTCGCCGTTCGCGGGACACGGCTCGCGCGGCATGGCGGCAATGCAAGCACACCGTCGTCCCGGGACGACGCTCGTGCATGCAGACTGGAGATCCTTTCGACGGCGTGAGCGACACAACCCATCTCCTGACGGACCTTGTGGATATTGAGACGAGCTACGACCAGCGCCGCAACGAGCCTTCAGGCCTTAGGTTACGACGCCTGCCCTCGGCGACGCCGTGCTACGATTTTCGACCACGCATGAGAAATGACTGCTGAATCGACCGCTACGCCGCCGAGCTCGTTTGACGATGGTGCATTCCTGAAGCTCGGACTCTCGCCCGCGCTTGCCGCCGCCGTGAGCGCGCTTGGCTACGAAGAGCCGACCGACATCCAACGCGAAGCCATCCCGCCACTGCTCGCCGGACGCGACGTGCTCGGCCAGGCGGCCACCGGAACGGGGAAAACCGCGGCCTTCGCGCTGCCACTGCTGCAACGTATCGGATCGTCGGACGACGGCGCGCAAAAGATCCGCGGCCTGATCCTCGTTCCGACGCGCGAGTTGGCAATGCAGGTCGCGGAGGCGGTGCACAAGTACGGTCGCCCACTCGCCATTCGCGTCTTGCCGATCTACGGCGGTCAAGCGATGCAGCAGCAGTTGCGCGCGCTCAAACGCGGCGTCGACGTCGTGGTTGCGACACCGGGCCGCGCGCTCGACCACATTCGCCGCGGAACGCTCGCGCTCGACGCGGTCCAGATGCTCGTCCTCGATGAAGCGGACGAGATGCTCGACATGGGTTTCGCCGAAGACCTCGAGGCGATCCTGAGCGCCGTTCCCGCGGAGCGACAGACCGCGCTCTTTTCGGCCACGATGGCTTCGGCCATTCGCACGATTGCCAGCCGTCACCTCCGCGAGCCCGTGCGCGTCACCATCGCGCGTGAGCATCTCGCACAAGGTGAGACTCCGCGCGTTCGCGAAGTCGCGTACATCGTACAGCGCCGGCACAAGGTTGCCGCGCTCGCCCGCGTGCTCGACATGGAAGCACCGACTTCGATCATTGTTTTCTGTCGGACGCGCACAGAAGTCGATGAGCTCACGGAAACACTGGGCGGTCGCGGATATCGGGCCGAAGCGCTTCACGGTGGACTATCGCAGGAGCAACGCGATCGCGTCATGCGTCGGTTCCGCGATGGTGCATCCGAATTGCTCGTCGCGACCGACGTCGCCGCGCGCGGTCTCGACATCGAGCACGTCTCGCACGTCGTCAACTTCGACGTTCCGCAATCACCGGACGCATACATCCATCGTATTGGCCGTACAGGACGCGCTGGTCGCGAAGGCATCGCGGTCACGCTCGCCGAGGCGCGCGAGCATCGCTTGCTGCGCAACATCGAGCAGGCGACGAAACGCAAGATCTCGATCGAGTCGGTGCCGACCGTGCACGACCTTCGCACCCGTCGCCTCGAGCTGACGCGCTCATCGCTCGAGGAGTTGCTCGTCTCGGGAAAGCTGGACAGCTATCGCGGCGTCGTCGAGGCGCTCGCGGACCAATACGATGTTCTCGATGTCGCCGCGGCCGCGGTGAAGTTGGCCGACGAAGCATCCGATGGCGGAGAGCGCGAAGCCGAAGAGGAAATTCCGAATGCGGCGCCGCCTCGACGCGATGAGCGTCCGAGTCGCGCTACACGTTCGCGCAATGAGGGTGCGCGCGAGGGTCGAGAGGAACGTCCTTCGCGAAGCGAGCGTCCGCGCGGCGAACGTCCGCGCGGTGAGCGGGGCAAGGCGCGTCGCCGAGACGGCGCGGATGTCACGCGTCTCTACGTCGCGCTTGGCCGAAAAGCGGGCGTGCGCCCCGCGGATTTGGTCGGCGCAATCGCGAACGAAGCCGGAATCGATTCGCGCGATATCGGTGCGATCGAGATTACCGATCGATTCTCGCTTGTCGAAGTTCCGGACGACGCGGCCGATGACATCATTCGTGCGTTGAGCGGAACGACGATTCGCGGCAAGCGTGTGGCCGCGCGACGCGATCGCGCCGGAGCGTAGCAGGCCCGGCGCGATCGAACTTCGGCGTCGACGGTGCGTCTTACGGGGTGAGGGTCACCGATTGGCTTCGGTACGGCTCGAAGCCTTGACCAAAGCCGACGCCGATCACTTCGAGCGTGATCTTTGGTCCGTCGACGTGAACGACGAGATAGTGGTGCGGGTTCGCCCCGGGATCGATCGCCGGCTTCACCAGATGCTGAAGACGCACTTTCGCAGCAGCATTTTGTTGAAGGTATGGCCGAATATCAGGTTCGCCTTGATAGCCATACAAAGGCGCGCCTCCGCCCCCACTCACGACCTGGTCGATACGATACTCGCCGGTCGCGTCCACATATCGCTCGACCCAGTGCTCGAACAGATGCTCGTGTCCGGTGAGCAAGAGCTTGACGTGATATTGGCGAAAGAGCGGCATGTAGCGCCGCCGCAATGCGGCGGTCTGAATCTCGACGTTGGCGCCGCCGTGCGGTCCGGACGAGAAGACCGGGTGATGGAACACCGCTGCGATGTTCACATAGCGCCGCCGATCAAGGCCTTCGAGCTGCCGGCGGATCCATTCGAACTGTACCGAGTCGTCGGCGACAATCGAATCGAAGAACAGCACGAACGTGTTGCCGTAGCCGACGGCGTAGGTTGGATATCCGTTCAGTCGCCGCGGCGAGCCCTCAGCAGGAATCAGCTTCGCGTTCGCGGCGAAATAGTTCTTCAGGCCTTTGATTCGATCAGTATCTGCCAGCGAGGTGCTGTTGCGCACATCGTGATTGCCCACCGCGAGGTAGTAGGGAACTCCCCCTTCGGTCGTGAGCCGATCGATCACCGGCACGTAGCTCACACTGAGCTGGTTCGCCGACCGCCCGTCGACGACCGCGTCACCACTCTGCACGACGAACTTGATGGCGTCGTCGGTGCCAGCGCGGCTCTTGATCGTCCGCAGCATCGACGCGACGACGAGCGAATGGTCGTATTGCGGCAACGTCCCGTCGAACGCGCCGCGCGTGTCACCGTACGCGATGAATGAAAATTTCGTGACGTTGCGGCTCGCGTCCTCGGAGGGCAGCGGCGCTTGTGGGGGCGTGATGGGAACGACCGCGTTCGTGTCGGGCGCCGGCGCGCGCTGTGCGCCGGCAACGCCGCCTCCATACACAAGCGCGCCGGCTGAGAGGCCGGCGCGCGCGAACGTGACGAGCTTGAGCATCAGACTCCTTTCGCCTTTTTGACCTCAGCGGCGAGCTTGTCGTAGCCGTCTTGCGCGAGTGGATTGAAGCGTGTGTCGGCGTAGACGACTTTCCCGTCCTTGCCGATCACGAACACAGTACGCTTGAAGTACGGCCGCGCGCCACCCTGCGAGCCATACTTTGTCGCGAGCTCGCTCTTGGTGTCGGCGATCATCGCGAATGGGAAATGCGCTTCCTTCGCCCAGCTCGCATGCGAGCCGAGACTGTCCACGGATGCCGGCAGCACGACGACGCCGTCGCCAAACAACGTCGCGTAGTCATCGCGGAACTTGTCCAACTCGGCCGTACAGCCGGACGAGCGGTCGAGTGGATAGAACGCCAATACGACGACCTTGCCTCGCACCGACGACAGCGAGACAGGAATTGCCTTGCCAGTCGAATCAGTTGCCGTTGCCGAGAAGTCGGGCGCGGCGTCGCCGGGAGCGGGGAAGGCGGCCGGGACGACCGAGCCGGCCGCGCTGGATGCCTGGGCACCGACGGCTGAAGCGGCGAACGTTACGAGGAGAGCAGCGCGAAATGACGACTTCATGGTGACGACCTCAATTGGGCGTTTGGTGGTCGAGCGCTCGCGGCGCGCCCGGCTCGTAATGATATCGATGCCCGACCACCGCACGAAGTCTCGGCAGCCGTTGCAGCCTCGCCCGCCGTCGGGTAGATAGGCCACGATGAATACTCCGACGCAAACCCAAGTTCGCCGAGCGACGACGGACGATGTTTCAGCGCTCGCGATGCTGCGCTATGAGTTTCGTTCACGACGTCAGACACCGGTTGAAAGCGCGGCCGAGTTCGTTCCACGCTGCACCGAATGGATGCGATCGCGGGTCGCCGACGAAACCAGATGGCGCGTCTGGGTCCTCATGGAGCGCGGCACGATCGTCGGCAATATCTGGCTCCAGATAGTCGAGAAGCTGCCGAATCCCAACGCCGAGCGGGAGCGGCACGGATATGTCACGAACTTTTTCGTTCGGCCAGAATACCGGAACACCGGCGCCGGGTCGCGTCTCCTCGACGCGCTGCTCGGCGAGTGCCGCGGGCTCGAGACCGATTCGGTATTTCTCTGGCCATCCGACCGGAGCCGGCCGCTCTACGAGCGTCACGGCTTCGTAACTCCGTCGACCATGCTGGTCTTGGAAGATCAGTGATCGCGTCGGCGCGGTCGTCGGTTTAGGGGTTCGCCGACGCAACTTTACCGGCGGTTGCCGCGTAGAGCCGATATCCTCTTCGGGTGCGTCGCCATGCTCTGGTCGAACCTTCTCGATGTGACGCGGAGTGCGCTCTTCGTTCTCGCGCACTGGTGTGGCGGAAGCTTTGGAACGGCCATTCTCGTTGGCTCCGCTGCCGTCCGCCTCGCCATGCTGCCGTTGACACTTCGCTCCGCGCGGCGGCGCCTGAGGCAGGAGCGGACGCTGGCGGCACTCGGGCCGCAGCTCGCGCGCATCAAGAAGCGCTATGCGAATCAGCCCGCCTTGGTCATGGCAGAGACGCAAAAGTTGCATGCCGCGCACGGCATTTCGCCGTTGGACCCACGGGCATTGGGCGCCGCTCTCCTGCAAATGCCACCGGCGATGGCGTTGTATTCAGCGATCCGCGGCGTGGCGAAACCCGGCGCATTTCTCTGGATCCGCGACGTCGCCAGGCCTGATCGTTGGCTTGCAGTGATTGCGGCCCTCGTCGCGGCCGCAATTGCGTGGGCGTCAGCAGTATCCCCGGAAGGTAAGAGCGCCGCGCAGGCAATCCCCATCCTCGTGACTGGCGCTCTCACCCTCGCGATCGCGTGGCACTTCTCGGCCGGTGTCGCGCTGTATTCGATCGCCAACTCGGTGATCACGGGCATCGAGCGACAGATTGCGATCCGCACGACGCGCGACGAGCCGCCTAACTTTCGGGAGTGAACGACCAACTCGTCGAAGAGCGTCGCGGCCATCTATTGTTGTCCACCGATCGCTCACGATTGGATCTCGAAGGCATTCTCACGATGCTGCACGCGTCCCACTGGGGCGCGGCCGTTACGCGTCCGGTGCTCGCGCGCGCGATCGCGAATTCCGTTTGCGTTGGCGTGTATCGTGGCGACGAGCAGCTCGCCTTCGCGCGCGCGGTGACCGATCTCGCGACCTACGCCTATCTCACCGACGTGATCGTCGTGCCCGCTGCCAGAGGGCACGGTCTCGGTAAATGGATGGTCGAAAGCGTTCTCGCTCACCCGGATCTGCAGGGGTTGCGGCGTGTGACCCTGTTCACCCGCGACGCGAGAGGCCTGTACGAGAAACTGGGATTCTCAACCGAGATGCCGGCCTCGACATATATGGAGATGCGTCCCGGACCCAATCGCAAATCATGACGGCTCGGCGCATCGTTGGCTTTCACCAGGACGAGGAGCACCATTGGGTAGCGGAGCTCGAGTGCGGCCATACTCAACATGTGCGTCACGACCCACCCTGGCAGCTCAGGCCTTGGGTCGTCACCCCGGAGGGGCGGCAAAGCTTCCTGGGTGCTACTTTGAACTGCGTTGAATGTGACCGTCTGTGATCGTGCCGCGAATCGCCCGCCTGCGGCGGGTCCCGCGTACCCCGCGCCCCGGAGAAGAAATGACCGCAAAGCTCGACAAGTCGATCAAGCGTGAGCTCGAACTCGATGGGAAGACCTACACGATCACCATTGCGCCCGACGGCGTGAAGGTGACCGAGAAGGGCCGCCGCAATGGTCCCGAGGTCTCCTGGCGAACGATCATCAACGGCGATGCGACGCTGAACGCCGATCTCAAGACGTCAGTCGACGCAACGCAGAATCCGTAGTCGCTCAGAACGCGTTCAGCCTTTCCGCTGTCGCCCGCGCGGCATCGGTGGCGAAGTACAGGTCTCCGCGCTCAACGTTTTTGACAGCCGTGCGCAGCGCGTCATCGAGCGCTGCGCGGCCGTCGCGTCGCGGCACGCGCCTCGGCGACCTGTGACAACCGGCACTGCGACGGCGCTTTGTCGGGGCGCCACCGAAGAAACTTGGTTCCGTGCCGAAAACGACCATTCGTGAAGTGATCGTACCCGACTTCGACGACGAGCGTTGGCTCGACCGGCTGCCATTCGCTCGACCGCTTCGTCGACCATCGGCTCGGGCCGCCGGGCGCTCGCCCGGTAAATCCTTCGCCGCCGACGAGCTTTTCCAACAGCGGAGTGACGCGTCGCCGTTCGTCGGCCGACAAGCTCGATGTGAAGCCGACATGGTGCAGAATTCCGTCGTCATCGTACAACCCGAGTAGTAGCGAGCCGACGACGTTGCCTTTGGTCGCGTAGCGAAAGCCACCGACGACGCAGTCGGCGGTCCGCTTCCGTTTGATCTTCTCCATCGCCGTGCGTTCGCCCGATCGGTACGGCTGATCGAGCCGCTTCGCCATCACGCCGTCCGTCCCCGTCCGCCCCGAAAGCCATCGTCGCGCCTCGGCAATTCGACGCGTCGCTGGACTGAGCACGATGCCGTGCTTCGGCGAGAAGTTTGCCTTCGCGAATGATTCGAGTCGCTCTCGACGCTCGACGAGCGGCAGTCGCGTGAGATCCTTGCCGTGCGAATCGACGAGCAGATCGAACACGAGCAGAACGGCCGGTGTCTCGGCCGCCAGCTTGGCAACCCGACTGGCCGCGGGATGGATGCGTTGCAACAGCGCATCGAACGACCACGCGCCCCCAAGCGGCACGGCAATCTCCGCGTCGAGAACGAATCGGCTTGCGCGCAACGCGCCGAGCGCCGCGGCCACCTCGGGAAAATATCGAGTCAGCGGCTGACCTGACTTGGATCGCAGATCGATCGAGTCGCCATCACGAAATGCTAAACAACGAAATCCATCCCATTTCGGTTCATACTGCCACTGCGGTCCAACTGGAAGCTCATCGACGATTCGAGCCTCCATCGGCGCATAGCCGGGCTTGACCGGCAGACTCATGACGCCACGTCTCCGGGCACGTCGTCCGCCGGGTCGCACGCCGTGGAGCGGCGATCCGCGTTCGATCGCCGGCGAATTGATCCTGCGGCAGCGCGCGGCTCGAGCTCGAGCTCCGTCTGCGCCGTTGGCAGGCGGCTCTCACTTTTCGAGAGCTGCGTCATCCGATGCTGAAAGCGCAGAAACTGAACCGGCGCGCGGAGGCTCTCGCGAGGTTGGCGCGATATGAGCAGCAACTCCTCACGCACCGAACGAGGCAAATGCGTCGCGGTTCGTTTGCGCAGGAGCGCTGTCACTCGCAAAGAGTCACGTCGGAGTACGGCGCTCTCGATCTCCTCGAGATACGCGAGGAAGCTCCGCAGAGTATTCGACGGACGCCGGCCGCGCGCCATTCCAGAATTATCCACGGCCGAGTACTGCGTCGAGCGAGTTCGGCGTCTTCATGGCTTTTGCCCAGAGGTCTCCCTTCGAGCGGAGTCGTGGAAGCACCGAGTCGATCGTGAGTGTCGTTGGATCGAGATCTTCCGTGAGCTCACTCCACTGCAACGGCGTCGAGACGCTGGGCTGTGGCTGCGCACGAACCGAGTAAACGCCCGCAACGGTCTTTCCGCGGATGTTCTGCAAGAAATCCACGTAGACCGTTCCACTTGGTCGTGCCTTCACCCAGCGCTCGACGGTGGCAATTTTGGGACGGCGCTCGACTACTCGTCGCGCGACCACTTCCGCAACAATTCGTGCGCCGTCGTTGGGCACGCCCGTTTTGAGCGGCAACACGATGTGAATGCCGCTCGCGCCGGACGTCTTTGCTACGGCGTGAAGCCCGAGCTCATCGAGGACTTCCTTCACGACGTGCGCGACCTCGATCACGCGGCGGAACGGTGCGCGTGGTCCAGGATCGAGGTCGATGATCGAATAGTCGGCGTACTTCACCGACTGGACGCGCGAATGCCACGGATCAATGGAGATCGCGCCGAGCTGAACGGCGTAGAGCAGCGTCGCGAGGTCTCCGCCGATGATTCGCTCCTGCGTTGTCAAACCATCATCCGACACTGGCTCGACGCGAACGGACGCCGGCCGATCCGCTGGCGCGCGCTGTTGATAGAAGGCCTTCCCGCGAACGCCGTTTGGAAAGCGCTTCATCACCAACGGTCGGTCGGCGATCGCCGGCAGCAGATACGGCGCGACGCGCGCGTAGAAGCGCATCACGTCGCCCTTCGTGTGCTTTGTTTTCGGAAAGAAAACTTTGTCGAGGTTCGAGACCTCGAGCTCGCCTGTCGGTAACGCGAGCGCGCCACTGCCGCCGTCTTGCTGCATGACCTCGATCTGTCGCGCGATGCGCTCGGCGTCTCGCGATGACAATCGAATCGGCGCCGGCGCATATGTAGCTCGTGCTGCCCGGCGCCGACGTGTTGGCTTGACGGAGGCCGCCGCCGTGCGCGCAGGCGCGGCGCGAACGCGTCCGTGACTGGAGCTCGCCTGCTTGCCAAGCGATTCGGGCTCGTGCGTAACTTCGCGCGGAGATTTGTCGTCGCGGAATCCGAGAAAGACCGGCTGACGCAATCTTCCGTCGGCGGTCCACTCGTTGAACTTGATCTCGGCGACGAGTGCTGGCTGCGCCCAATGCGCCCGTTCATTCGTGCGCGGTGTCGTCGAAAACGGTGACGTTTTGCGCTCGAGCCGGCGTAGACGACGATAGGTGTCGAGCAACGTCCGCTGGCTGAATCCAGTTCCGGTGTGCCCCGCATATACAAGACGACCGTCGGCGTCGTAGTAGCCAAGCAGAAGCGCGCCGATGTGCTCCCGTGATTTTCGCGGCTCCGTCCATCCGCCGACGACGAACTCTTGCCGATGCTCGATCTTGAGTTTGAGCCACGCGCGCGATCGTTTGCCCACGTCGTATGCGGCATCGGCGCGCTTCGCGATGATGCCTTCCCATGCGTGACGACGAGCGTGGCGAAGCATGGCCTCGCCGTCGTCGGCGACGTCACTGAGCCGCAGCGCGTTGGAACGACCGGGGGGTCGGAGGAGCGCGGCGAGATGTTTTCGCCGCACGCGCCACGGCTCAGCAACGAGCGCCTGCTTTCCATCGACGAGCATGTCGAACACCATCAGTGCCGCCGGCGACTCACTGCGATGCAATTCGATCGCGTCGCGATCGTTGACGTGCATGCGGCTCTGCAGTTCCTGAAAACGTGCCGGAGCGCCGTCGCGCATGGCGACGACCTCACCATCGATGACGAACGGTCGTTTGGCGCGGGCGTGCACCTCGCGTAGCGCGTCGACGATTTCCGGAAATTGGCGCGTCTTGTCGAGCCCATTCCGGCTGATCAATGCAACACCGTCGCCCGACGCGAATCCGAGAATGCGGATTCCGTCGTACTTCGGCTCGAACACCCAACCCTCGCCGCGTGGAATCTCTGTTCCGACGGCGGCGAGCATGGGCGCAATCTTGCTCATGCGGTCTTACGCCGCGACGACCGCGATCCGCGCGGTGCGCGCGTGCGTTCCGCATTCCGCGGCGCTCGCGGAGCCTTCTGCTTCTTTCCCATCTCCAGACTCTCCTGCAGGCGCGCCATGAGATCCACGACCTGAGTACTTTCTCGCTCCTCGGGCTCGGGAACGTCGATCTTTTTTCCTTTCATCTTCGCACGAATGATCTTCATGAGATTCGCGCGATAGTCGTCGGTGTACTTCGACGGGTCGAATGGCTGCGACAGGTTGGCGACGAGCTGCTCCGCCATCTGCAGTTCTTGTGGACGCACGTTTTCATCGCTTGGCAGCGTCATGTCGCTCAGGTCGACCAGCTCTTCCTCGAAGCGCATGATTTCGAGAATCAGCGCTTCGCCAACCGCTTTGATTCCGGCGAGATGCAGCGAGTTCGATCGCATGGTGATCTTGCCAATCCCGACCATGCCTGTGCGCTTGATCGCCTCGCGCAATAACGCGTATGCTTTCTCGCCGCCCTTTGCCGGAACGACATAATACGGCGTTTCGAAATATCGGGCATCGATTTCATCAGACTTTACGAAATCCATGATCTCGATGGTCTTCGATGATTCGATCGCGGCGGCTTTGAAATCGTCATCGCTCAACACGACGAACTTTCCTTTCGTGTATTCGTAGCCTTTGACGATCTCTTTCCAGTCGACGACCTCGCCTTCTTTCTGACACACGCGCTCGTAACGGATCGGCGACAGATCCGTTTTGTGCAAGAGGCGAAAGCTGACACGCTCTTTTGCTTGTACGGCCGAGTGCAGGCGTACTGGGATGTTCACGAGCCCGAAGGTCAGGGCGCCAGTCCAGAGAGGTCGCATAGTAGACGCAACCGATTGCAACTGCGGTGCTATTAACAGCGTGTCCACATTCCAATGTGGATAGCTGTGAGTTGTCGACAATGACTCGACGGTGGGTTTGGCCGCGCGAGGGTTACTTTCGCGGCTCTAAAAGCGACCACATTCGGTGTTCAAAGTTGTTGAAAAATGTGAGCGTGAACGAGCGCGAAAAAACATCGTGCGACAATCGCGACGTCAAATTTCCTGCACATCTGTCCACACTTCTTATCCACAGCATGTCGCGGGACGTTACCGATGCAGGAGTGCGGAGTTAGCGCGTTATCGACACTCATCCACAAACGCTATCCACAGCAGTAGCAACGACTTATGGAAAACTTTCCTATTGCGCTTTCTGTCTGTGTTTTCTAGGTTGCCGTCCCTCCCGACGGCGATGTCGCCGATCGCCGCGATTTTTTTCTTCTCGCGCACGCCCCAGAATGCACCTCGCCAGCTGCGCCGCTCCACTCGGGCCGCTCGAAGACGCACCTCGATCGTCGCTATTGACCGAATCGACCGATGCGGAGCGATGGGATGCGTTCTGGTCCGCGGACGCCTACTACGTGCGGCGCACGAGCCACGCTGGCGAAGTAGAGTGGTTCGAGCTCGTCGACGATGAGCCGCTGCATGCCCTGACCGGCTCCGATGCGCGCGTGCTGACGATGCAAACCAAGACACGCCCGCGCACTCGGGTCACGGTTGTCGTCGCAAAATCACCTGACGGCCGACGCATGCTTGTCGGAAGCGCCGGGCGGGCCCCGCGATGATTAGTGTTTGCTCAAGTGCTGCTTTCGGGGAGCAGCTCGAGTTGGGCCGTTCGCTGGGCGACGATGTGCCGCGACGCCTCGTACAGCCAGTCGAAGCTGGCGTCGAGCCGGGGATCTCCGCCGGCGGCGTCACGTGCAAGAGCGAAATGGCTGTAGAGTCGCGTCTCGATGCGTTCGGGCTCACCGTGCAGGCGGAACAGCAGGAGTTCGGTAGCAGCTTCGGTCAGGTGGAACAGTGTGAAGACGTAGAAGCGCATGCGCGTCTCGTCAGCCGGATCGACCGAGCGGAAGAACGCGGTCTCATAAAGAGGGCGGTCTTCGCGAATGGATGCGACGATCTCCATCGCGTGTTGGAGGCCCGACGGTCCGGCGCCACGAAGCACGTTGGTCCACAGATCGACGACGCGGCGCAGCAAGTCGAGATCCCACCGATCGGCCTCTTCGCTTGCCGGAAAAAGAATTCGCTCGTTGGCGCGCAGCCAATGCCGAAACTCCGTCTGCTTGTGGGCGAGCTGCGCGAGACCGGCGAGCAGCAGCGCACGATAGAGCGCGGCCGTCCGCTCGTTTGCTTCGAGCGGGAGCGCGGCGGTGAGGATGAACGCTCGA
>JAICYT010000138.1 GCA_025934075.1 Gemmatimonadaceae bacterium | reverse complement strand
TGATGGGAATGTCCATGTGTCAGGCAGCGTTCGACAACGGACCAGCCGTGAACCAAAAGGGAATGTTCGCTCTTGCCGAGAAGCGGTTCACGGACGCCATCGCGAACGCTCAAACAGCCGGCGCCGATAGCATCCGCTTTGCAGCCTTGGTCGGTCGAGCACGGGTCCGACTTTATCAGGGCAATACGGCCGGAGCGATTGCCGACGCGCAATTGGTTCCGGCAGGGTTCGTCCTCAATTCGAGCAACTCGTCCACTGCTCTGCGACTGTACAATCGCGTGTACGCCGTGACCAAGCAGTTCGGCGACTACTCCATTCCTTCGTGGTCGCAGAACCTGACCACGGAAAACGGCGAGATCGATCCGCGGTCGGCCACGCAGCTCGCGGGCACGCGGTCGGCGAACAACAACCAAACGATCATCTTCGTTCCGAACAAGTACGTCGGCGGCGACGCGGTACCGATTCCGATTGCGCGCTACGAGGAGGCGCAGTTGATCATCGCCGAGGCGCAAGGCGGCGCGCAGGCCGTTTCGATCATCAACGCAATGCGTGCGACCGTCGGTCTCAAGCCATACACCGGGCCCACCGACGCCGCCTCCATCAAGAACCTGGTGATCAGCGAGCGGCAGCGCGTGCTGTTCCTCGAGGGATTCCGGAACTACGACATCGAGCGCTTCCAGATTCCGTTCAATCCGCCCGTGGGTGCCAACTTCCCAGTGGGCGGTGGTACCTACGGCAACACTACTTGTCTGCCACTACCCGATATCGAGAAGAACAACAATCCGAGCCTCGGACCAGGTTTCGTCGCCAGCACGACAGGCACCTGACCAGTCGAGAACGTGACCCGCGCGGGCACAGGGCAACCGAAGGAGGTCGAATGAGAGCAGCGAGTCGCACGTTACTGCTCTTCGTAGTCCTCGCCGGATGCGCTGTGCCCCGCGCGATGGGTGGGCCGTCTCCAGCATCAGGCGCGCATAACGCCAAAGCTGTCCTTGCGAGCGCAATCGATTCGATGGTGAACGCCCCCGAGTTCCGGAGCGCGAACTGGGGCATCTTGATTGTCGATCCGCTCGCAAGCGACACGCTTTACGCCCACAACGCGACCAAGCTGTTCATTCCGGCATCGAATCAGAAGCTCGTCACGACGTCGGTGATGCTCGAACAACTTGGCCCGGACTTTCGGTATCGCACGATCATCGGCAAACGCGGCTCGGTTTCGGCCGACGGCGTGCTGAGCGGCGACCTCACGGTCATCGGCCGCGGCGATCCCACGACGAGCAATCACATGAAGGGCGACGCGATGGCGCCGCTGCGCGACATTGCCGACTCGCTACGGCAGCATGGGATTCGACGAATCATTGGTCGTGTCGTTGCGGTGGGCAACGCTTTCCCTGGGCCGGTCGTCGGCGCGGGCTGGCCGTGGAACAGCCTCGACGGAGCCTCGTTCGCCGGCGTCGATGAATTGCTGTTCAATGAAGGACTGAGTGTATTGCATGTCCAATCAGGTGCGCGCGTTGGAGATCTCGCGGTCGTCGAGACGAGACCGGCGCGCACCTATCCCACGATCCATGTGTTGGCCGTGACGGTTCCGCGCGACAGCGCAGTGGCGGCGCGCGGGCCAGGCAGCGGCCGTGGTGGCGGACGCGGAGCGTTTTCGAGGCCTCGTGTTTCGGCGTACCACGACACGCTCACGTCAACCGTCGTCGTCCGCGGCCAGATCGCGCTTGGCGACAGCACAAACATCACGCTCGCGCAGCATGATCCGGACGCGGCCTATGTCGCGGCGCTCAGCGAAGCGCTGCGCGATCGCGGCATAACGGTGGATGACCAATCCGCGGTGGGCGCTGATGGCGGCATCGCCCAACAGAGCGGCGACTCGGCGGACTCGTTGTTCACGGTGACGTCAGTCCCGCTGAGTGAGATTCTGCCGATGATCCTCAAGCCATCGCAGAATCAGATCGCCGAGGCGCTGCTGCGGACGATCGGGTTGGAGCGAACCGGAGTGGGCACGGCGGACAGCGCCCGTCAGGTGGTCGCCCGGCAATTCACCGAGTGGGAGATTCCGTCTGATGGATACGTGGTTCGGGACGGCAGCGGTCTCTCGCGCGAAGATCTCATCTCGCCCGAAACCATCGTCAGCATTCTCGACGTGATGCGTCGATCCAAGAACTTCGATCTCTTCTATCGGTCGCTACCGATCGCGGGCGTCGACGGCACGATCCGAACGCGAATGCAGAACACTCCGGCGCAGGGAAATCTTCACGCGAAGACCGGGACGCTGGGGATGGTTCGGTCGTTATCGGGCTATGTGCGGACCGCGGACGGACGGCTCCTCGAGTTCAGCATCCTCTGCAACAACTGGATGACCCCGCAAGCATCGGTCGATCGAGTTGCCGACGCAATCGGCGTCGCGTTGGCCGAGCTTCGGTTGAAGTAACGCGGCCGTCGCGGCCGACGATCTTCACTTCGCCAGCTGCTCGAACGTGAGATTGCCGATTGGATAGCTCCTCCAATCCTTGTAGTCGAAGTGCCACCACTCGGCCTCATAGACGTTGAATCCCTGCGCTTCCATCGCGTGACGCAGGAGATCGCGGTGCCATCGTTGTAAGCTCGTCCCGCCCGGATACAGCGGATACGATCGATCCGTCATCTCGTCATAGCCGCCAGTCATGCGGATTGGCGCGCCGGTCTTCAGGTCGTAGAGCGTGAGATCGACCGCGCACCCGCGATTGTGTCGCGAACCCTGTGACGGATCGGCAACGAAGACGTGCTTGTCGGGCGGCGTTCCATCCCAAAACATCTTGGTGACATACCATGGGCGATACGAATCGTGGATCAACAGACCGTAGCCAAGTTTCCGGAGCTCGGCCGATGCGCGCACGACTGCCTGGGCCGCCGGTCGCTGCATGAATGCGTGCGCCGACGTGTAGAACGGCGTGCCCATGAAATTGTTCGACGTCGCATAGCGGATGTCGTACTTGATCGTCGGATCGAGATCGCGAAGCTCGACGAGATCCGATTTCTTCAGCGCGCTCGACTCCTTCGGCGGACTCGCCGCCAACGCTTCCTTGCGCAGCTCGGCGGGGGGACGAACCGGTGTGATGCGAAAGTTCACGCGATCGTTGTCGGCCGGAAGCGGGCGCCGCTTGAACATCACGGTCGCGACAGTGGCGGATGTCGCCTTTCCATCGGCGCCTCGATGAAACACGATTTCCTGTCCGTCATAGAGCCCGGATTTCGGAAAGCGATAGACGTCGCGCGAGACACGCTCGAGCGGATACTCGAAGAACCATTCGATCAGCGCATTGAGCTGTCCATCCTTCTCGCGAACGTACAGCACGTCGTAGTCCCGGCCGTATTCGCCGATCACCGACGCGAATTCCGCATTCGCCGCTGCGGGCTCCGGCTCGGCGATCGGTACGATGTTGGAGCCCGGAGTCGCGAGCCGCTGCAGTGTGTCTTTCCCAACCGCGATGCGACCGTTCTTCAGCTGGTGAAAACGCCGACCGAACGCGAGCCGGTCGTCGACGATCAACTCGTCCATCGGGGCGTTGACCGGCGCGCGCAATTCAGCACGCGAGCCTCCGCGAACGGGTGTCGCGAGCAGTTCGCCCTCGTATTCATCGAGGTCGAGCGCGTTTTCCGTGTTGGTGTATCGACCCATCAAGGCCAGCGCGCGGCCTGCCGGGAGTGCGGCGGTCGTGTCGAGGGCGGCGAGAGCTTTCCCTTGGCGTGCACTCAACAACAGCTCGACCGCGCTTTGCGCGATGTGGTCGGTGACCGCGTTGACGCCGTCGAGCGTCGCCGTCACGACAACGCCGAGTGAGTCGTCGGGCAGCGCGAGCAACGCCGTCGCGAATCCGTAGATCGCTCCATCATGGCCGATGGTGCGATGGCCATCGAGTCGTCCGATGTTGAAGCCGATGCCGTAGCCGTTTGTCGCGCCCGGCGGAGCAAACTGCGGCGTCCACATCGAGTCGAGTGTAGCGGCGGCGAGTACGCGCTTGCCGTCGGGCGTTACACCGTGGCCGAGCAGGATCTCGATGAAGCGGCCGAGGTCGAGCACGGTGCTGTACATGCTGCCGCACGGACCCATGCCAAGCTCGAACGTCGGCGCGTCGAACCGGCGCCCATCGAGCGTCCACATGCTCGCCTTGGCGAGACGCGCGCGGATGTCTGGCAGGGGCTCGAACGCGCTGTGCTCGAGGCCCATTGGCGCGAGAACGGCATGCCTGAGGTACGGATAAAACGACTCGTGCTGCGTACGTTCGAGCACATACCCGAGCACGGCGATGCCCGCGTTCGAATATTTGGTATGCGTGCCAGGCTTGTAGACAAGCGACGTCCCATTGAGACTCGCGACCGTCGCCGCGAGCGAACGTGTGCTGTCGTCGAAGTAGTTGCCGATCGGAGGCTCGCGTGTGAGACCCGCGCGATGCGATGTGAGCTCGCGAATCGTGATCTCGCCGCCGAACGGATTCTTCGGATGAAAATCAGGCAGATACTTCTGCACCGGCGCATCGAGGTCGAGTGTCTTTTGCTCGACGAGACGCATGATGCCGACGTCGGTGAACAGCTTCGAGACCGATCCGACGCGATAGACGGTCGACGCATTCGCGCGGACGCCGGCGGCCGAGTCCGCCCATCCAAACCCTTGCGCCCAGACGACTCGATGACCGTCGACGAGTGAGATCGAGATCGCGGGAATTCCTTTCTGCGCGCGCTCGTGCTCGACGAGGCGAGTCAGTGCGCGCGCGACGCCGGCATACTTTCCCTGGGCCGGGATAGAATCCTGTGCGCCGACCTCGCAGAATGCGGCGCAGAGCAACGCGCCAATCAATCTCGGTTGTAACATCATCATCTCAGGTGGTCTTCCGTCGACTCGAGCTCCGAATCGCGATTGCAATGGTAGAGTTGTTGCCACGAGTCCACGGAATCAACTGCTTGAAACTGCTTTAAACTGCTTTAAACGGCTTTAAGAAATGCACCGACAGATCGCGACCCCGAGAGCGAGACCAGCATCGAGGACTCAGCATCGCGAGGCGAGACGTGAGACCGCTCTTCCTTCGAGATTCCTGGGTGGATCGCGGTTTGCGCGAGCTCACTCGCGACTGGTAGCTCGAACCTGTCATCTCGATGCTGGTCTCGGGGTCGATGTCGCGATCTCTCCCCCGCGCCTTTTCAGAGTTTTGCTGTTGCAGTCTACTCGTGCCGTTCCGTGGACTCCCTGACTAGCAGTTCACACCTGGCGCCGGGTCCGCCATGTGGCTCAACGCCGCCCGCCCGCCCGCACTTTCGGGAACGTCACACCGAACAATCGAACCGCCATCACATTGCCAGCGCCATCGGGTACGAACGTGAGCGAGAGCGGCGCCCTGCCACCGGCCGACGGTTGCGTCCGAAACATCTCGTACTCGACAGGCTCGAGTCGCTGCCCGGTCAGCTCGCCAGCCTGGACCTGAAGCGCGCCGTTCGACATCGTGATCTGAATCGAGCCGTAGGTCGAATCGACGTACGTGCCGACATACTTTTCGAGTGGCAGCGACGGATGCGTCTCCGGCCTCGCGCCACCGGCCATTTGCGGACGAGCAGGCCGAAGCGACGCGAACAACTCGTGCAGGTCCTTGCTCCAGTCGCGCGACGCGCCACCGTCGTAGAGATCGAAGGCGCTGTACATCAAGCCATGCCGTATTTCAGCGTGATCGAGATTCTCGAGGACGTACACACCCATGCGCTTGTCCGGCATGAGTCCGATCAGCGCGCACATGCCGTCGATGCTGCCGGTGTGCATCCACACCGCTTGGCCGCGATAATCCTGGATGAACCAACCGAGTCCGTAGCTGAAGAAGTTCGGCTTGGCGAGCCGCAGCGCGGGATACTCCTCCATCGGCGCGCGGATTTGCGGCGCAATCAGCTCACGGAATGTCTCCGGCTTGAGCAAGCGTTGTGACCCCACGCGGCCGCTGTCGAGAATGAAGCGCATCCACTTCGACATGTCTGACACGCTCGACCACACCGATCCCGCCGGCGCGATGGCGTCGGTGCTGCGAATGGGAACGACCCGCACGGTGTCGTTCCGCTCGGCGTGTGGGACCGCGACGTTCGGCTTGCCTTCGATCAACGAGACGAGCGGCTCTGTCTCGTTCATTCCGAGCGGGGTGAAGATGCGCGTGCGAACGAAGGTCTCCCACGGCATCCCGGAGATGCGCTCGATCAGAGTTCCGCCGATCGCATACATGACGTTTTGGTAGTCCCACTCCGATCGGAACGACGACTCCGGCTTGACGTAGCGTAAACGCTGGATCATGTCGGTCAGCGAATACTTCCACGGCCCGACCCAGAACAGATCCGTGCCCGGAAGTCCGGTCCGGTGGGTGAGCAAGTCGCGAACGGTCAACTCGCGCGTGACGTACGGGTCGTACATCCGGAACTCGGGCAGATGGTCGATCACGCGATCGTCCCAATGCAGCTTCCCTTCGTCGACTAGCATGCCGAGCGCGACGGACGTCATCGCCTTCGTCGTCGAGCCGATCGCGAAGCGGGTGTGCTCGTCGGCGCGTGCTGGCTTCCCGATCTCGATCACGCCATAGCCTTTCGCGAACACGAGCGAGTCGTCCTTCACGACCGCGATCGCGAGCGCGGGCACATGCCAGTCGTGCGCCGCTTGCTCGACGTATTTATCGAACGCGCGCCAATCGATGGCGGCGCTTTTTTTTGCGTTTGATTGCGCGCTGCCGGCGATCGGCAGCACGAGGCACGCAGCAGCGGTGAAGATCGAGCTACTTCGCATTGTCGACCACCGAGAGTTGTACGAATGAGGGCGCGTCCGACGACCTGAAGATGCGATGGGTCTGCGCCTTGAAATCCGAATCCTTCGCCTCGAAGATGTTCGGCACGAATGTCTGCGGATTGCGATCGATCAGTGGGAACCACGTGCTCTGTACCTGCACCATGATCCGGTGTCCTTTGCGGAACTTGTAATCTTGCGTGTGCAGATCCACCACGTATTCGTCGACGTGATTCGGTGTGATCGCCTCGGGATGCTCGAAGCTCTTTCGGAAGCGGCCGCGCAGGACGTCGTTCGCCACCATGAGCTCATACCCATTGAGCTTTGGGTCTGCCTCGCCGGCGTCGGGATACACGTCGATGAGCTTCACCACCCAGTCGGCATCGGAGCCGGTGGTCGACGCACGAAGATGCGCGGCGATATCACCCGCAATGACGACGTCGTCAGTCAGCGGCGCGGTCGTCCAGCTCACGACATCCTTGCGATCGTTGAGAAAACGCTGATCGTCGACTAGCCACCGTGACCACGTGGAACCCCTGCCCCACGTCGGCGGAATCGGGCGCTGTCGGTACGGCACCGGGTTCGCCGGATCGGACACGTACGCATCGAACGCCGTTGCAGTCTTCTCGGCCGGTGGCGTGAACGACAACTCGTGATTCGCGTGGAAGTACAGTCGGCGCGACGTCACGCCGGTGCGAAGCGGCCAACTATCGCGCCGCTCCCACTTGTTCGAACCTGCCTCGAAGGTCGTCGCTTCCGGCAAGTTCAGCTTCCCTTTGTCCTTGAGCCAGTACGCGAACCATGGAGCTTGGATGTCGCGCCGGAACTCGACCGACGTTGGAGTACCGAAGTCGATGTTGCCGAGCTTCGCGCCGGTGCCGCCTGCCCAGCCGCCGTGGTTCCACGGACCAACGACGAGATAGTTCAGATGCTTCGTGTCGTATTTCTCGAGCAGCTCGTAGATGCGGATCGGTCCATAGAAGTCTTCCTGATCCCACCAGCCGGCGACGCTGAGCGTGGGAACGGTGACGCGGTTCACGTATGGCGCGACCGCCTGTCGCTGCCAAAATGAATCGAAGGCCGCGTGCGTCGCGAAATCGTTCCAACTCGGAATCTTTCCGTGCAGATGCGTCTCATTGATATGCGCGAGCGAACCGAGCTTGAGATACCAGTCGTAGGTATCGGAATCGTTGAAGACGAACGCCTGCCGCTCCTTGCTCGACTCCATCATCGTCGCGTACTCGAATCCGTAGCTCAACCGAAACGCGCCATTGTGATGGAAATCGTCGCCGATGAACATGTCGGCCGGCGACGCCTGCGGTGACACTGCCTTGAGCGCCGGGTGCGGATCGAGCATGGCGACGACCGTGAGCCAGCCCGGATACGACACGCCAAGCATGCCGACGCGTCCGTTGTTGCGCGGGACATTCTTCAACAGCCAGTCGATCGTGTCGTACGTGTCGGTGCTCTCGTCGATCGCCTTCGGGTCCTTCTTGTCCCGCATCTGACGAAGCATGACGAACTGGCCTTCGGACTTGTACCGCCCGCGAATGTCCTGAAACACGAAGATGTATCCCTCGTGCGCCAACTCGGAGAACGGTCCCGCAAAATTGCGCTCGCCGCCCTCGATTCCATACGGCGTTCGATCGAACAGGAACGGGAGATTTCCGGTGAATCCCCTCGGCACGAAGATGTTCGTATGGAGCTTCACGCCGTCGCGCATCGGGATCATGACTTCCGTCTTGTCGAACACCGGGTCGGCGACCGCACCCGCTTGCGCAGGCTGCTGGCTGTGCAGCTTCGTGATCGGTGGCGTGGCGACAATCGCCAGCGCGACGAAGATCCAACGCGTCGAGCGCGGAACGGAGACCATCATGGAGCGACCCTCGAATGGACGGTGGCGGGACTGACCGCGTCCATTGTACACCAAAATGGTCGACCATGCTAGCCGCGGCGCTCTTAGACGGCCTTCCCGACCCCGCGCACGATTCCTTCCACTCGCCGCGCTGGATCGAAGTACGTCGCCGCCACACGCTGCATCGAGTCGGCAGTCACCCCGCGCACACGATCCTCATACTCGACGAGCTCACGCAGCGACGCGAACAGGAACGACTCGACGAGATCCGCCAGCACCGCGCCACCGCTCTGCTGCCGAATTGCGTGCGACCCGATCGCATACATCTGCGCGCGCGCCAATTCCTCGACGGTCACCGGCTCGTCGCGCAACCGCCGGAACTCGGCGAGGAGCCCGTCGCGAGCAGCGCTCTCCTGCTCCGGTCCCGTCGCGATGTAGGCGCCAAACATCCCAGCCAACTTCCTCGCCGACGCAAACGCATTCACCGTATAGCAGAGCGATCGCTTGTCACGCAGCTCGTCGAAGAAGCGTCCGCCGAGGCCGCTCGCCACACTGGCGATCATCGCGGCCGAGAACCGGGCGTCGTCGTCGCGTGACGGTCCCGGGAACAGCACCGTGAGCGCCGTCTGCGCACGATCGCGTGACTCGACGATCGTCGACGACGATGACGGCCAACGCGGTGGAGGCAACACGCGCGGCTCAACATATCTGATGTTGCTGAAGGCACTCGCGGCAAGCAACGCCAACTCGCCGGCATCGGCATCGCCGACGAGCGCGATCACCGACGCCGAATTGAGCGCACACTCGGTATGCCAGCGACGAATCGCGTCGGCATCGATTCGACGCAGCGTCTCCTCCGTCCCACTGACCGGCGATCCGTACGGATGCCCGGCGAACGCCGCCTGCGACGCAAGTCGCATCGGATAGCGATACATGTCGTCGCGCAACGCCGCGACGTCGGCGATCGCAATCGTTCGCTCGGTCTCCAGCGCTTCCTCACTCAACGTCGGATGCTGCACGACGTCCGCGAGCAACTCGATCGCCGCCGCGGCGTACTGTGTAGGCACCGAGATCGACCACCCGAAACTTTCTGTTCCAGCCGAGGCACTCACGCTACCGCCGAGCATCTCGCCCTCTTCGGCAATCTGCAACGCGGTCCGCGTCGTCGTGCCCTTGAGCGCGGTTCGAGTCATCAACATCGTCAAACCGGCGACCGAAGGATCTTCTTCCGTCACGCCACCGAGCACGTAGACGCCGACGTGTACGAGCGGCGCGCCAATCTTGCGACGCACCAGGATCGGCATGCCGTTCATCGTACGATAGACACGCACGCCCGATTCTTCGCGCTCGAAGGCCGGCTCCGGTGCGATCGGCGCGACGTGCGGGTGATACGGAACGGCCGGCGGCAACGGCGCGGGCTGCGGCTTCGATTCCAACAGCTCGCGGAAGGCATCCGCATCGGGCGCGAGTTGTTCGCTGACGGCGGGACGAAAGACGACTGTGCCCGTGTTGTTCGGATCGAGATAGCGATCCGACACGGCGACGAGGTCATCCCGCGTCGTCGTCAGCAACCGCTCGAGATACCGATCGCCCATGCGCCAATCGCCGAGCGCTTCCCACTCGGCGAGATAGTTCGCCTGCCCTTCCATGTCCTCGAGGCGACGCACCCAACGCGATTCATAGATGCGCTTCGCGCGCTCGATCTCGAACTCGGCGATGTCGCCTTCGCGAATCGCGCGGAGCTGCGACCAGATGGCGCGCGCCGCGTCGCGTGTCGATCCTGGCGGTGTCTCCGCATGTACGACGAAGACGCCGATTTCGGTCGGCGTGTAGTTGTAGGCGCTGATCGACGACGCGTGTCGACGTTCGCGCACCGCACGATACAACCGTGATGCACGTCCGCTGCCGAGTATCGCCGCCAGCAGGTCGAGCGCCGGCGTGTCAGGGTGCGTCGTGCCCGGCGTACGCCAGCCGAGCGCGAGCTGCGTCTGGCCGATGTCGCCGGTCCATTCGCGATAACGAAATCCTGAGACGCCTTCCTCCGAGAGGCCGGGGCGACGCGACGGCTCCCCCGAGCGAATCGATCCGTATTTCTCCTGTACCTCGAGTAACGCGTGATCCGGGTCGACGTCGCCAACGATCGACAGAACTGTGTTACCCGGATGATAGAAGTTGCGATAAAAGCCCATGAGCGCGTCGTGCGTGAGCTCGCGCAATCCGGGCTCGCGTCCGATGCGCCAGCGACGAATGCGATGCCGGTCGTGCAGCAGCTCGTACAGTGTTTCCGTCGCGACCGCCGATGGGTTGTCCGCCTTGCGCTTTGCTTCCTGAATGATCACCTCGAGCTCGCGCGCGAGCTCGTCGGCATC
>JAICYT010000170.1 GCA_025934075.1 Gemmatimonadaceae bacterium | reverse complement strand
TCCGAAAGCGCTCGCCGCACGCATGACGCAGCGCGTGCTCGTGGTACAGGGTGGCAACGACGGATCGGTGCCGCCGCACCATGGAGAAACGCTGCGCGAGATCTTGCAGACGCGCGACAATGGCGCGGCGCGAACTGACTATCTCTTCGTGCCCGACGTCACGCACATGTTCAAGGTCGTTCCCGCCGGTCTATCGGGGCCAGAGCTGTTCGGCTATCCAGGTGAGACCGATCCACGAATTGCTGATGGGATCGATTCGTGGATCCGAGCATTTGCGCCGGCGGTCGGCCTCTCGAGCAATAGCGTCACCCGAGCTGTCGCGACGAATGGCTGATGGTTGAGCTCTCTGCTTCCGTCCTTGCGCGCGCCGCGTCCGGTGAATAAGTTAGGCAAGCCTAACTTTGGATCTCTGCTCGATTCTTTCGGACCAGGCGCGCGACGTGGCAATCTCCAAGATCTTTCGGCCGGACGAACCTCCCGACGACGAGTCAGGGTGGCGGCGGTCGCGTGTCGCGCCAAGCCTGCAAGAGGTCTATCGAAGCGTTCCGATCGGAAGTGGGAGCTTTTTCCGCAAGCTGCTCGCCTTCGCCGGACCAGGATATCTTGTCGCGGTCGGCTACATGGACCCTGGCAATTGGGCAACGGATCTCGCCGGTGGATCGCGGTTCGGATACACGCTGCTCAGCGTCGTGCTGCTGTCGAACATCATGGCGGTGCTGTTGCAGGGACTCGCATCCAAGCTCGGCATCGTCACCGGTCGTGACCTCGCGCAGGCGTGCCGCGATCACTACTCGCGTCCTGTCGCGATCGGCCTCTGGCTACTGTGTGAGATCGCCATCGCCGCATGCGACTTGGCGGAGGTCATCGGCTCGGCGATCGCGCTCAATTTGTTGTTTCACATTCCGGTGGCCGCCGGTGTGCTCGTCACCGGCTTCGACGTGCTGCTGCTTCTCGCGTTGCAGCATCGCGGCGTTCGAGTGCTCGAGGCCCTGGTCATCACATTGATCGCGACCGTCGGCCTGTGCTTCCTGTTCGAGATCATCCTCGCGCGGCCGGACCTCGGGGCCGTCGCCAAAGGATTCTTGCCGACGCGCGGCATCGTGTTCGACCACGAGATGCTGTACGTCGCCATCGGCATTCTCGGTGCGACGGTGATGCCGCACAACCTGTATCTCCATTCGTCGATCGTTCAAACACGTCGATACGAAGAGACGGCGGCAGGCAAGCGCGAGGCCGTGCGCTTTGCATTTCTCGATTCGACGATTGCGCTGAGCTTCGCGTTCTTCGTCAATGCCGCCATCCTCATCGTCGCGTCGGCCACTTTCCATACCAGCGGGCACGCCGAGGTCGCCGAGATCCAAGATGCGTTCAAGCTCCTGACGCCGTTGTTGGGCGCTGGGGCCAGCGCCTCATTCGCGCTGGCGCTGCTGGCATCGGGGCAAAATTCGACGGTCACCGGTACGCTGGCCGGTCAGATCGTCATGGAAGGCTTCCTCAACATTCGCATCCGGCCTTGGTTGCGCCGCCTGATCACGCGCCTGATCGCCATTGTGCCGGCCGTTCTGGTCGCCATCTTCTACGGTGAAGGCGGCACCGCGAAGCTGTTGATCCTCAGCCAAGTCATACTCAGCTTGCAACTCTCATTCGCCGTCATTCCGCTCGTCGCCTTCACGTCCGATCGGGCAAAGATGGGGACGTTCGTCAACCCCGGATGGCTCAAGCTGTTTGCCTGGGCGACCGCCGTCGTCATCGCCATGCTCAACGCCTGGCTGCTCGTGCAAACGGTGCGCGGATGGGTCGCGTGATGTACAAGCGCATTCTCGTCGCGCTCGAGCATTCGTCGTACGACAACGCGATCATCGAGCATGTGAACAAGCTGGCGAAGTTCTGCGGCGCGTCGCTCGTCTTGATGCATGTGGCGGACGGCTGGGCCGCACGCAACGTCATGCAGCTCAATCTTCGCGAGTCCGAGGAGATGCGCATGGATCGCGAGTACATCGAGCGGATCGGCGCGTTGTTCGCGGCGAACGGATTGCAAGCGGAGGCGGTGCTCGCCGCCGGCGATCCGTCGAAGGAGATCGCGGCCGCAGCCGCGCGCGAGGGATGTGACCTCATCGCGATGTCGACCCACGGCCACCGCTTCATCAAAGACATGATCTACGGCAGCGTCGCGAACGAAGTCCGGCACCTCTCGCGTGTCCCGGTGCTCCTTGTGCGTGGCGAGCGTGGTGCGACTCCAACCGGACCGACGTCGTGACATCGGTCCGAGCAGTCGCTGTCCTTACGGGGCCTGTCGAGGATTATCTCAAGGTGATCTTCGAGCTCGAGGCGGCAGGCGGCGTCGCGGGCACGAACGAGATTGCCGCCGCGCTGGACATAGCGCCGGCATCGGTCAGCGGCATGGTGCGACGTCTGGCTGAGCACGGCTTGATCGCCTACGAGCGCTACCGTGGCGTGCGGCTGACGAAATCCGGACGCCGCGCAGCGCTGAGAACGATTCGTAGGCATCGGGTCATCGAAGCGTATCTCACGAGCGCATTGGGCTATCCGTGGAATCGCGTGCACGATGAGGCCGAGCGTCTCGAGCATGCGGCGTCCGACGAGCTGATCGACCGCATGGCCGCGGCAATCGGAGAGCCGTCGATCGATCCACATGGCTCGCCAATACCGACGCGCGCCGAAGCGGATTCGGGTCGAATCATCGGTTGACGCGCAGCAACGTCGCGATCGTACGAATCGCGGCGAGCTCGGCGTTCTCCGCACGACCGGAACATTCTTTGCCCCCGACGCAGGCGCGGACCCGCGCTTGGAGGGCATGATGGCAGTGAGTCGATTTCAGGTTGACCCGGACGTCGGCATTCCCGATCTCATCCATCGACTTGGTGACGACTCGAAGCGCCTCGTGACCGACGAGGTGCAACTCGCGAAGCTCGAGATCACCGAGAGCGTACATACCGCCGGACACGGTGCGATGTGGCTCAGCGTCGCGTTTGGCGCGAGCGTCGTCGCAATGGTTGCCGCGACCTTGCTGGTCGCGACGCTGATTGGCCGCCTCGCCGCCGGACACATGTGGGTCGGCGCAATTGTGACCGCGGTGATCGAGTTGGCGGTCGCGATGATTGTAATCAAGCGCGGCCTTGCTTCGTTCACGGAGCCATCGTACTCGCTCGAGCAGACGAGGAAAGCGCTGACGACGTGACCGCACGTCGAGAGGCACGCCGGGTTTAGCTTCTAGGCATGCTTGCCGCGCTGCTCCTCGCAGCCTTCACTCAAACGATCGATTCGATTCCCGTCCGTCCGCCGCCGCGAACCGTCGCGATCGACGAACGGCTTGCGGCGGATGCGCGCATCAAAATTGGCGATCGCCTCGTCGTCACGGCGACGCCCGGAGGCATCGGCGACACGGTCGTCGTCGGAGCCATCGTTCGTCGCCGCGCTGATCCGTCGGAGGTGGCGCGTGCCGATTATCGCGTCATCATGCATCTCGACGAGCTGCAGTCGATCGTTGGTTACGGCGACCGCGTGGATCGGTTCGCCGTTGCGACCCGCGGCGCCGCGGCGACCGACAGCGCCATCCGTCACATCAACGACGCGGCGTTCGGGTTCCAGGCGTATCGGTCGCGCGAGATCGCCGTAGAAACGTCGCGAACCTTCTTGGTAGTCAGCCGCTTTCATCGCGCGATTGGCGTGATCACGATCGTCGCCAGCGCAATTTTTCTGCTTTGCATCATGCTCCTCAAGGTCGACGAACGCCGCCGCGACGTCGCCGCACTTCGACTGCTCGGCATCTCGGCGCGATCGATCGTGCGGTCGGTGATGGTCGAGGCGGCACTCGTCGCCGTCTTTGGCAGCGGCGTAGGCGTCGCACTCGGTTGGGTCGCGGCGCAGCTGGTCAACTGGCACTATCGCGGCGTGTATCGGACGCCGTTGGCGTTCGCGCTCATCACGCCGTCGATTGTGGTATTGGCAGTGACGTTGTCGCTGGTCCTTGGCCTCGCGGCCGGTCTCCTCGCGGCGCAGCGATTGGTGCGCATGCCGGCCCTCGAGCTGTTGACCGGACGTCGGGAGGAGAGACGAGGGGAGAATGCGCTGTCGTCCTGAGGCGTCTCTGAACGAAGCGTGCGTCGGTCAGGTTTGGAAAAGAATTGGGGTCAGACACCAATTGAAAAAACTGCCGCCGCTTCAAGGCTGTTCAAGCCGTTCTCCGATTCACGCCAAACGCTCATGCCGATCCGCTCGATCCATCAAATCCGTGCTCAAAATTGTTGATCCCCACGCGAGCGACGACGCATCCTTCAGGCCCAGGATGACAACGTAAATGCTCCTGCAGCTCGCCTGGGCGACACTCACACGGCATCGCAGTCGCACACTCCTCGCGATCCTCGGCGTTGCTGTCTCGGCGGCGATGCTGCTCGACATGGTGATGCTGTCGACCGGCATGCGCGTGTCGCTCAGGAACCTGCTGCTTTCGCGCGGATTTCAGTTGCGTCTCGCGCCGAAAGGAACGTTGCCGTTCGACACTGACGCGACGATTCCCGACGCCAGCACCGTGATTCGCGTGTTGCGCACGATTCCAGATGTCACCACTATCAGCCCCGTGCTTGGTGGACAATTGCACATCACCGTCGGCGGACGCACGATCACCGCGACGGCGCTCGGCGTCGATCCAAGCGTGCAAGGCGACTTCGAGATCGCCCAAGGTCGAATCCCAGCCGCACCAAACGAGCTCGTAGCGAGCGATGACTTCCTGCGAGCGAGTGGCGCGAAGCTCGGCGACACATTGTCGGCCGCGGCGGGCTACGATCCGCAACTCCGATCGTTCACCGGACGGCGTGCACTCGTGCTGGTAGGTCGCGCACACTTCTTTTACATGCCTGCCGAGCAGCGTGCCGTCGCGTTGCCAATCACCACGTTGCAGCAGATGCGCGGCACCGATGCGCGCGACCGAGCGTCGCTCTTCATGATCAGAGCGCGCGACGGAGCCGATGTCGAGGCCGTACTGCACCGAATTCAGACTGCGCTGCCGACGGTGACGGCGGTGTCGACGGAAACCGCGCTGCGACAAGTAGACGAACGCTTGAGCTATTTTCGGCAACTCGCGTTCATTCTCGGTGCTGTGAGTCTCGCTGTTGGCTTTCTCCTCGTGACCACGCTCGTCACCGTATCGGTCAACGAGCGACTGGGCGAGATCGTCGTCATGCGGGCGATCGGCGTTGCGCGCAGCCGCGTCGTCCTTCAGATCGTGATCGAAGGCGTGGCGATCATGTTCGTCGGAGCACTTGCTGGTCTACTTTTGGGTCTCGCGACGGCGCGCTATCTCAACTCGATCCTCGCCGCCTTTCCGGGCTTGCCCGCGGCGATCGATTTTTTCCTCTTCGAGCCGCGCGATGCGTGGGGCGCGCTCGGCCTTCTTACCGTCGCCGGTATTCTCGCCGGGATCTATCCGTCGTGGCGCGGCGCATCGTTGCCGATCGCGATCACGCTGCGTGAGGAAGCGGTCGGATGAGCGACGCGGAGGCGCTGTTGATCGCGCAGGACCTGCGTCGCGAGTACCACATGGGCGACGATCTCGTGCGAGCTGTGCGCGGCGTGTCGTTGCGCGTCAACCGCGGCGACTATGTCGCGATCGTCGGACCTTCCGGCTGCGGCAAGTCGACGCTACTCAATCTCGTCGGCGGCATCGATCATCCGAGTGCCGGCTCGGTGACGATCGATGGCGCGCGCATCGATCAGATGAGCGACGCCGACGCGACGCGGTTCCGGTTGCGACACATTGGATTCGTGTTCCAGCGATTCTATTTGATGCCGGCGCTCACGGCGATCGAGAACGTCGAGCTGCCAATGGCCGAAGCTCGACTGCCGCGCAATCATCGCGTGCGTCGGGCGCGTGAGCTCCTTGCGTACGTCGGACTCGGCGACCGACACGATCATCGACCCGCACAGTTGTCCGGCGGTGAGCAGCAACGTGTCGCGATCGCGCGTGCGCTCGCCAACAAGCCGCAGCTCCTGGTTGCCGACGAGCCGACGGGTGAGCTGGATGCGAAGACAGGCACCGAGATGATCGAGCTCATCGCGCAGGTGAACCACGACGGAACGACGATCATCGTGGTGACGCACGACGAGGACTTGGCTCGCGCCGCGCGGCGCGTCGTGCACATGCGCGACGGCGTCATCGTCGACGATCGTCGTCAGGACCCGCCATGATCGGGCTGCTCGCCTTGCGCAACTTGGTTCTCCGGCCATGGCGGTCCGTCTTCCTCCTGTTCGGCTACAGCCTCGGCGTCGCGGTCATGATCGTTCTCTTATCGATCGGGGAGGCGTTGCTGGCACAAGCGCGCGATGAGCGACTGGTCGGAGGCGGTGAAATCACGGTGCTCCCCGAAGGCATCGACGTCGAAGTGATGAAGACGGGAGGGCTCGGCGGCCTATTCTTTTCGATCGATCACGCGAGGTTCATCTACCAACAGTTGCTCGCGGCACCGCGGTTGTCGCGAGCGGTTGCGGCCGTCGCGCCGCAGATCGAAGGCAAGCTGTTGTATGCGCGAACGTCCGACGGTCGCGAGATCCCGATTCTGGCGAGCGGGGAGATTCCGTCGCGAACAACCGCCGTGGGGGCGCGGTCGCCACTGGCGGCGGGTGAATGGCGGGACGATAGTCTCGATCGTGTGTGGCGCGATCCGAGTCCGGCTGAGCTGCGTCACGCGATCGATCATTTTCATTTGCCGCCGGCCGACGCGCGCGGCGATCCGACGTGGGCCGAGTGGCACTACTTCAACGTGTTGTCGTCCGATCGCTCGAAATGGGTCTTCATTTCGTTCATTGTCGGAGGAGCGGTGCCCAATGGTCAGTGGGGTGGCCAGTTGCTGGTGAGCACCCACGAGCACGGCGGCGCATCGCGCCGATTCGTCGCCACCGTTCCGGCGTCGGGCGTGCGCTTCTCGACGTCGCGCGCCGACGTGGCAATCGGAAACTCCAACGTGTCCGTGCTCGCTGATGGTCGATACGCGATCCGTGCTAGAGGCAAAGAGGAAGGCGGCACGAGCACGATCGACGTGAATCTCGTCGTCGCACCGGCTCCGGGTGCGTATTTTCCGGGCGCGGCACTTTCGAGCGGTGAGATGATCTCGGGGTATGTGGTGCCCGGATTGCGCGCCGACGCAACAGGCAGCATCTGCATCGACGGACATTGCGACGAGTATCAACGCGCGCAATCATACCACGATCACAACTGGGGCGTCTGGCGCGGCGTAACCTGGGAATGGGGCGCGGCGCGCGCTGGCTCCTACACGCTGCTGTATGGGCGCGTACAGCCCGCGGACAGCACGGCGGCGTCGCAACCGCTGTTCGTCTATGTAGTCGACTCGCTCGGGTTCCGCGCGCTCTTCCGACCCCGAGAGATCCGCTATGAGGATACTCGTACGCTTCGTGTCGGTGGCGAGACGATTCGCGTGCCTCGCCGCGGGACCATGGTAGATGTGCGCGGCGACGATACCTTGCGTGTCGACTTGCAGATCGAGGACGCGACCGCCACCGACACACGCCGGGCAGCCGTGGAACGCGGCGAGACGCTCGCGGGTAGGAATCTGGCCAAACGATATTTCGTGCAAATGAAGGGCATGATGCGGATTGCCGGCCGGTTGTCTGGCAAGCCGATCAGCGGCGACGGCGCCGGATTCTTCGAAACGTACCGGTAATTCAGAGTCGGAGCGAGGACTGAGCGTATGCAGCCAACTTCCGCGTCACCTCTCACGCTGGCGACTGTTCAACGGCGCGCCCTAGACGAACTGGCTGCCGCGGCCGCCCCTCGCCGGCTCGTCGTCCTCATCGGCGGTCCAGGGAGCGGCAAGACTACGTTGCTCCAAGCGGCACACGAGCAACTCGGCGGAGCTCTGCTTGGCGCGGAGGAGATTCAGACCGCGACATCGCAACGCCATCCACTCGCCATCGAGGATGCGCTGTACGCACTCGTGGGTGACGCGCTCGATCGTAACGACATCGTGTTCGTCGACGATCTGCATCTCGTCACGCAAGTGGTGCAGGGCTGTCACATGTATCCGCGCGGCGGATTCGTGAACGTTGCGTTGGCCGCGCTGACTGGTCGCGCGTCGGCGTCGGGACGAACGCTCGTCCTCGCGACGTCCCACCACCTCACCGAAACGCTCGTGCGATTGGGCGATCGCGTGCTCATCCGCGACTTCAGCGCCGACGACTATCGAACGATTTGCGCATCGTACCTGCCGTCAGACCAAATCGCGGCGCTCGATTTTACCAAGATTCACCGCTATGCGCGTCGCATGAGCGCCACGCAACTGCGACGCGCGACCGAATCGGTGCGTCCGCAGCTTGCGGCGGCGATCCAGGAAACGCCAACCGATGTCTTCATCGATTATCTCAGATCAGCGCAGCTCGTGAGCAACGTCGATCTGCGGGAGGTACAGACCGTCGCGCTCGAAGATCTCAAGGGCATCGACAACGTGCTTCGCGCGCTCGAGGCAAACGTCATTCTGCCGCTGGAGCACAACGAGCTAGCGACGGAGCTCTCGCTCAAACCCAAGCGCGGCGTGCTACTCGTTGGTCCGCCGGGAACCGGCAAGACCACTATCGGTCGCGCGCTCGCACACCGGTTGCGCGGAAAATTCTTTTTGAGTGACGGAACGGTAATCGCCGGAACGCCAATGTTTTATCAGCAGCTGCACGGCGTAT
>JAICYT010000006.1 GCA_025934075.1 Gemmatimonadaceae bacterium | reverse complement strand
GTCTGTATCCGTCGTGGGCGTTGGAGAGTTGAGGGGAGCGGACTCTAGTACGAGAGGACCGAGTCGGACGACCCGCTCGTGTCCCGGTTGTCGCGCCAGCGGCAGCGCCGGGTAGCGATGGTCGGCTGTGATAACCGCTGAAAGCATCTAAGTGGGAAGCACGCCCCAAGATGAATTCTCCCGGGTGTTCAACACCCCTGAAGGGCCGTCGGAGACGACGACGTCGATAGGCCGCCCGTGGACGCGGAGCAATCCGTTCCAAGCGCAGCGGTCCTAATCGCCCGTGCGGCTTGACTACTCCCAGATTCCCGCGCACCGCGGAGTCATGGAGCAAGCACTGCAAAGCACGCAACATTGAGTAAACACTGATCCGATCTACCTGAGCTTCAGCGTCTCCGAACGCCGGTCACGACCGGCGCTCGGTCATATTCGCTGGCGACTAGAGCGTAGGGGCCACACTCGTTCCCATTCCGAACACGATCGTTAAGCCCTACAGCGCCGATGGTACTCCGCTCGCGAGAGCGCGGGAGAGTAGGCCGTCGCCGGCACCTCATCGCAAACGCCCCAGCCCTTCCGGCTGGGGCGTTTTGCATTCGTGCCTCCAACATCACCGGCCAGCCTCTTGCGATGCACAACTCGCAATGCCGACCACCGACCGCGTCTCATTGATCGGCGGCGCCGTCGCCACCGCTATGGGCGGCGCCGCGCTCGTCGTCCACGAACGCCGCACGCGCCGCAAGCTCGAGCGTCTCGCCGCCGCCGCGCTCGAGACGCTTCTCAACGCGATCGAAGCCAACGACGAGCAGACCGGTCTCCACGTCCGGCGCGTCGCCGCCTACGCGCTCGTCATCGCCGACGCCCTCGGCCTCAACGAACGCAAGCAGCGCGCGGTCGAACGCGTCGCGCTCTTTCACGACATCGGAAAAATTCACGAGGCGTTGTTCGACATCGTGCACGAGCGCGCGCGGCTCTCGCCCGCCGAGCGCCGCGCCGTCGTCACGCATCCCGAGCGCGGCGCCGAAGTGCTCGCGCCGATGCAGCCGTTCTACCCGGAGCTCGCCGCCGGCGTGATCGCGCACCACGAGCGGTGGGACGGCAGCGGCTATCCGCGCGGGCTTCGCGGTACTCGCATCCCGCTCGAGGCGCGCATCGTCGCCATCGCCGACACCTTCGACGCCGTCACGCACAGTCGGCGCTATCGCGCCGGGAGCGGATTTGAATCGGCGGCGGAGGTGATCGCGCAAGGCCGCGGCACGCAATTCGACCCGGCGCTCGCGGATCTCGCGCTACTGCCGCCGGTACTCGCGCGCCTCGAGCGCGAGCAGCTCGCGCTGCACCGGCCGCGCGGCGGACGCCGCGAGCGCGAGCGCGAACGGGCGCCGGACGTCAGCTTCCGGTGGCGTTCCGAGTCACTTCGCTCGCACCGAGTCCGCGCGCCGCACCACCGCGACTGAATCCCACGCCCGCCGCGCTTCGGCGACGGCCTTCTCGTGCCCCGCCAGGTTGGTGCGGAACTCGTGGTGCCCGTCGGGAAACGCGACGAAATACTTGAACGGCACGTTCGCCGGATACAGCGCGGCCTCGAGGCTCGCGCGCCCGGGGGACGCGATCGGTCCCGGCGGCAGGCCGGCGTGCTTGTAGGTGTTATATGGAGAATCTATTTCCAGATCTTTGAACATGACGCGGGTGACGTGTCGGCCGAGCGCGTACTGCACGGTCGGATCGGCCTGGAGGAGCATGCCGTCGCGGAGCCGGTTCAGATAGACGGCCGCGATCACCGGCCGCTCCTGCGACAACCTGGCCTCCTTCTCCACGATCGACGCCAGCGTCACGAGGTCGTTGCGCGAGAGATGGAGCGTATCGAGCCGCGCCGTCCACGCGGGCTGCCAGACGTGCTCGAACTGCTGCGTCATCATCCCGATTGCGGTGCGGGCCGTGGTGTGTTCCGGAAAGACGTAGGTGTCGGGAAAGACATAGCCCTCCACCGTCCCCGTCGGGATGTCGAGCGCGTGCAAGAGCGCCGTGTCGCGCACCGCCGCATCGAGCGAGTCGAGCGGCACGCCGAGGCGCGCCGCGAGCAGCGGCTCGATCTGGTAGAGCGCGAACCCCTCGGGGATCGTGACGACGTGCACGAGCCCTTTGCCGCCGCGCAGGGCGTCGAGCACGAAGCCATAGCCCGCGTCGCGGTGCAGCAGGTACGTCCCGGCCTTGATGGCCCGGTCGCGGTGCCGCAGCGATGCGTAAACTCTAAATATCCTCGGCCAGTGGATCACGCCCGCCTTGGCCAGCGAATCCGCCGCGGCGCGCATCGTCGCGTGCGTCGGGACGGTGACGCGGACCGCCGGTCCGGTGCCGCCGCCGCCGCATGCCGCCAGGGCGACGCAGGCGGCCGCGGCGGCGCCGGCGAACGCGCCGCGCAGCCGGCGCTCAGACGGGAAGGCGAAGCGCATGCTGGAGCAGTACCGTTGCGGCGAGGGCGTCGACGTCGCCCTTCCGTCCCCTGGTCGATCCGCCCATCTCGCGAACGGCTCGCAATGCGGCCGCCGTGGTATATCGCTCGTCGACGAGCGCGGTCGGAAGGCCGGTGCGTTCCGTCAGCGTGCTCGCGATCTTCCGCACCTCGAGCGACCGCGGCGTGTCGTTGCCGTCGCCGTCGAGCGGGAGGCCGAGCACGAAGCCGCGTGCCTCGAGCGCCTCGGCGCGGCGGATGATCTCCGCGACCGGCGGCCGTTTGCCCGCGCGCCGCACGATCACGCCGGCCGGTGAGGCGATGGTTCCCGTGGGATCACTGATCGCGAGTCCGATGCGACGTTCACCATAGTCGATCGCCAACAGCCGTCCGCGGTCGGTGGAAGGGGGCACCGGGTCGACGCGCTAACCCTGCACCATCTGCTGGAAGAACTCTTTGTTGTTCTTCGAGCGCGACATCTGCTTCAGCAGAAACTCCATCGCTTCGGCTTCGGGCATGTCCGCGAGAAAATTGCGCAGGAGATAGACGCGGTTGAGCTCCTCCTGCGTGAACAGCAGCTCTTCCTTGCGCGTGCCCGACTTGCCGATGTCGATTGCCGGATACACCCGGCGCTCGGCGATCTTGCGCGAGAGCACGAGCTCCATGTTTCCCGTGCCCTTGAACTCCTCGAAGATCACCTCGTCCATGCGCGAGCCCGTCTCGATCAGCGCGGTCGCGATGATCGTGAGCGAACCGCCGTCCTGGATGTTGCGCGCGGCGCCAAAGAAGCGCTTCGGCTTCTCGAGTCCCTTCGCGTCCACGCCGCCCGAGAGGATCTTGCCCGACTGCGGCGTCACGGCGTTGTGGGCGCGCGCCAGCCGCGTGATCGAGTCGAGGAGAATCACGACGTCCTTGCCGCTTTCCACGAGCCGCTTCGCCTTCTCGATCACCATGTCCGACACCTGCACGTGGCGCGTCGCCTCCTCGTCGAACGTCGACGCGATCACTTCCGCATCCACGTTGGCGATGGTGTCGGTCACTTCTTCCGGCCGCTCGTCGATCAGCAGGATGATGAGCGTGACTTCCGGATGGTTCTCGCGAATCGCGTTCGCCATTTTCTGCAGCAGGATCGTCTTGCCCGCGCGCGGCGGCGCCACGATCAGACCGCGCTGCCCTTTGCCGATCGGCGCGATCAGATCCATGATGCGCATGCTCAGATCGCCGTCTTTCGTCTCGAGCCGAAGCCGGCCTTCGGGATATCGCGGCCGCAAGTTGTCGAACGCGATCCGTCCCTTCGCCGCTTCCGGCGGGCTGCCATTGACCGCCTCGACTTTGAGTAGCGCCAGGTAGCGCTCCCATTCCTTGGGCGGCCGGACCTGCCCCGACACGGTGTCGCCCGTGCGCAGGTCGAATCGCTTGATCTGCGACGGCGAGACGTAGATGTCGTCGGGGCTGTAGAGATAATTCCAATCCTGGCTGCGCAGGAAACCGTAGCCCTCGGGCAGGATCTCGAGCACGCCCTCGCCGGTGAGCACGATACTCTCATCGAGCATCTTCTGCTCGATGCGAAAGATCAGATCCTGTTTGCGAAGTCCGGCGGCGTCTTCGATGGCGTACGTGTCCGCCATCGCCTGTAGCTCAGGCACGGATTTACGCTTCAGCTCGGCGATGTTCACTGACGTCGGCGTGAGACCAAACGGCGCCACCTGGCCGGAGGAGCAGGTTGGGTGCGCGGAGGCAGCGGGGAGGAAGGGGGGACGCTCGGAGATCGGGCGCGCGCCGCCGGAAGTGAGCGGGTCTGCGCGCAGCCGTCGCGAGGCGTGCGGCGGGCGAAGCGAGGAGGAGGGGCCGGATTGCATGCGAATGCTATAGATGCCGCGGAGGGGGGTCAAGGGCGCCGACGTGCAGGGGTGCAATGCGCGTGCCCCGTATGAAAGCTCAGAATGCGATGTAGCGAAGCGGGTGTTTCTTCACGTCCACGAACAGCGAATCCATCGACGCGATCGCGCGATGTAATCCCTGCACGATTGCCGAATCGGTTTGAAGCCGGCCGATCGTGCCGTTGGGACTCGCGGCGAGCCGTTGCGCGCGCGTCAACTCGCCGCGCACCGCGGCGATCTCGCGCGTGAGCGTCGAGTCGCGGCGAAAGCGGCCGAGCGAATGCTGATTCGACGTTACCAACAAGCGCAGCGAATCCGCGGCGGCCATCGCCTGCGCCGCGCGCGCTTGCACGGCTCCCCGATTCTGGAGCGCCAACCCAACCGTCCCGCTCGAGGACGAGAGGCGGCTCATCGCGCGATCGGTGTTCGCGCGGAGTCGGCCGAGATCAGCCGTGCCCGCGAGTCCGAGCGCGCCGAGTGTGCCTTCGGTGCTTCGAAGCTGCGCGCCGATGAGCTTGACGTTGTCGATGATGGCCGGCAGTTGCTGCGCCGCGGCCGCGGCGTCCGCCGTCACGGTTTCGTAATCGGTCTGCGCCACGGAGTGAATCGTGTCGCCGTCCCGAATGCCGGCGGCGCGCGACGTGCCGCTCGTGAGATACACGACTTGATTGCCAAGCACGCTGCCGCCGCTCCGCATCGTGACGCGCGAGTCCCGGCGAATGGCGGGTCGCGCCGCCTCGAGCATCTCGAGTGAGAGGACCACTCGATCGTTCGGCGGCACGTTCGCCGTCTGAAAGTCGATCGACTGGACGAGTCCCACCTTCTTGCCGTCGAGCCAGACTTCGGTGCCGCGAATGATTCCGCGCGCTTCGTCCGTGGTCACGAAGAGGCGGAATTTCTTCCCATGGATCGAGCCGACGCGGCCGAAGACGAGAACGGCGAACGCGAGCGCGACGACGATCGCGATGGACGCGAGGCCGACGGTGAGCTCCTTCCAGCGAGTGTGCGAGGCCATTGCTCAGGCGGGGATGGACACCGGCGAGCTGAGCAAAGGACGGACCAAGCGGATGCCGACTCGCGGCACCGCTCGATGCGCGCGGCGGGATTCGAACCCACGACCTTTAGCTCCGGAGGCTAACGCTCTATCCAGCTGAGCTACGCGCGCAATGCCAGGAGCGATCCCTGAGCAGCGATCCCTCTGCCCGCCCGAACCTCGGAGTGAGCAGAGGGATCACACGCTAAAGATCGCACCCTGATCGGCTCATCTCAAGCCTGACGTCGCCGCGGTCGCGGGCGGCGTCCAGAAACCCGAGGCGCCCGCCGCGTGATCGGCGACCGCTCCCGCGAAAAAGAGGGCGTTGAAGACCGTCCGGAACGTTCCCGTCGGCTGCCCGCGCCATTCAGGCTGAAACGCGAACAGGACGACGTGTCCGCGATCGTGCTTCACGTCGAGGGCGGCCGCGTAACCCTCCATGTACTTGGCGCCATTCAAGAACCCTGAAAGCAGCGGCGTCGAATCGGAGGGATACTTGGCGATTACCGAACCAGCGAAGCCGTCTGTCGTCGTGAAGACCGGGCTGTTGAACACCATCACGTCCGCCCGCTCGGGCATCCCGGCCATGACGGGGTGCGTTGGATCGGTGATCACGCGCATGATCGATCCGCCGGTGTAGAAGTCGCGCCGGTTCACGCCAGCGACCACGTTCTTCACCGGCAGCGCGAGCGCGCTCGCCGCCGACGTCGCGCCCTGATTCCACGCGACGACCGTTCCGCCGCCGCGCACGAACTCATCGACCGCGCGCACCACGCGCGCGGCAGTGCTGTCCGATCCCGCTCCGCCACGCCCGCCTCGTCCGCCGCGGCCAGCACCGCCGCCACGTCCACCACGCGATCCGAGTGCTTGCGACGCGAGCACGATCACATCGAAGCGCGCGCCGAGATTCCCCGACTCGAGATCGCCGGGCGAGACGAGCGTGTACTTGATGTCGTGCGTGTCGAGCAGCCACTCCGTCCATCCTTCATCCATCACGCCGCCTTGCGACTTGTAGAGGGCGATGCGCGCCGGCGCTGCGTTGGATGCTGGCGCGTCGCTCACCCGCTCCGCACTGACGTACAGTTCGCTCGCCCACGCGTTCGCTTTCGCGGCATCGAGTCCGGTGATCACGTACCGCGCGCTCCGACTGGCGGTCGCGGGAGCGAACTGCAATGCGGCCCCCGCCGCGAGCGCGCGCCCGATCAACGTGAATGAATTGTTCTGCGCTGGATCGAGCAGCAGTTGATCGCCGCTCCCGGAAATGCCGCCCGGTGCCGGGATGATTCCCGCCGCCTCGGCGTTGGTCGTGAATGGCTCGCCGGGATGTGTGTGCCAGTCCACGGGCGTGCCGCGCACGGGCTGGAGCGCCGCCCGGAATTCGCTCGGCAGCGGTGAGGCCGCTTCGACGACGTTCACGTCCATCTGGGCCGGCAGCGTCCATCCCGCGGCATCGTACGGCGTGTCGTCGCCCATGTCCGGGTAATGCTGGACCTCGAACAATTCGCGGACGAGCTGCGCGTACTCCTGATCCATCGGGATCACCCACGTCCCCTTGGGATAGGAGGCGCCGGCGTACGACGCGTCGTTCGAGAGCTGATCCACGCGCACGCCCATGAACGCCATGCGCCGGAGCAGCTCGACGGGTGCCAGGCGATCGTGCTGCTGACGGGGGATGATGTACGCGTAGGGCGCCGATGTTGAGTATTCTCGAATGGTATTCCGGGCGGCCTGATAGCGGTTGTACAGCAGCTCGTCCTTGAATTTCGCGGCGTAGGTGAGCGTGGCGAGGTCGGCCTGCACCATGTAGTCGACAGCATCGCGCAGACGCCACGTGCCGGCGGCCCACGGGCTCGAGTAGAGCGACGTCGGGCGGAGGTCGCGATAGCTCGCCGGCAGGCTGTCGAGGGTCGTCGTGCGCGGCGTGGCGCAATTGCCGCCCTGCGTCTCCGTCCACCACGCGGCGATGTTCTGATACATCGGCATGTAGTCGATGTACCCCGGGTACCACGCGTCGTACGTCTCGAGCTGCGACACCGCGCCCGGCATGTCGTGGGCGTCCAGCTCCTCGGCGATCCGCGTACCGATCGCGTTCACCTCGCGCGCCATGATCGGCGGCACGCGCAGCCCGACCGGATCAGCGAACGGCGGCAGCCAGATGCGCGTGGGGAATGGCGACGACTGGTGCTGCACGTAGACGATGTCCGGCTCCCAGGCTCGCCACGTGCGCTGAATGACCCGCGATTCGACCACGTTGAGCATGTACGAATCACGATTGTTGTCATGCCCGATGTACTTCTCGTACAGCTCCATCGGCGGCGGATTCTGACCGGCATCGCGCGCCTTGCACCAGTCGACGACGATGTCCTGACCGTCGGGGTTGATCGACGGCCAGAGCACGAAGATCACGCTGTCGAGCACCGCCTTGACGTCGGGCTCGGCGGCGCGCGACAGCAAGTCGTACGCGATGAGCGGCGTGTGCTGCGATCCCGCGATCTCCGACGCGTGCAATCCGCCGGAGATGTCGACGAACGCACGTCCCTCGCGCGCCAGCCGATGCGCCGCGCTGTCGGTCAGTCCCTCGGGATGCGCGAGCCGCATGTTGATCGCGCGGTACTGGTCGAGCTTCGCGAGATTCTCCGGCGACGAGATCACCGCGATCGTCCATGGCTTTCCGTACGCGGTCTTGCCGACCTCCATCAACCGCACGCGATTGCTCGCCCGCGCAAGCGCTCGAAAATAGTCGATCGATTGCTCGTAGGTGAACAGCTTGTAGTCCGCGCCGACCGGAAATCCGAACGTCGACTCCGGCGTCGGAATCGCGGCGCGCGAATGTTGGGCGAGGGCCGGTGTCGCGAACGCGACGCCGCTGCACAGGGCGAAGAGCAGCGCGGATCGGCAGCGGTGGCCAATCATGATCGTCCTCTGGAGTGAGCTGCACGAATGTCGAGCACCGCGCGCACTTCGTCGAGCCCCGCGCCGATCGCGCGCAACCCGACCAGCGCATGATAAATCAGGTCCGCCGCTTCATTGACGGCGCGCTCCCGATCCCCGCCCGCCAGCGCCACCGCGAGCTCGACGCTTTCCTCACCGAGCTTCTTGAGCCGCAGATTCCGGTCGCCGAGCAGCTTTCGCGTGTAGCTCGGTGAGTCTTCGCTCGCGCCGAGCCCTCGCGACGCGATCACGCCGTCGAGCGTGCTGAGAGTGTCCGCGGCGAGCGCCATCGCGCCAAAGCACGAGACGTCGCCGGTGTGGCACGCCGGCCCGGCAGGTTCGACGCGAGCGAGGACGGCATCGCCGTCGCAGTCCGCGCTCAGCGAGACGACACGCTGCGTGTTGCCGCTCGTGGCGCCTTTGTGCCACAGGCCCCGCGTGCGCGACCGATAGTGCATTTCACCCGTCGCGATCGTCCGCTCGATCGCCTCGCGATCCGCGAACGCGATCATCAGCACGGCGCCGGAACGGGCATCCTGCGCCACGACGGCGACGAGGCCGCCGCCCTTCGCGAAGTCGAGCGAGTCGACGTCGAGCCCGAATGCGCCGTTCATGAGGCGGCCTCGTAAGGAACGTCGAGCGCGGCTCGTGCCTCGCGCGCGAGCTGCGCGTTCGTCGCGACCGCGCTCTTGCCGAACGGCGTGGGCCGGCCGGCGCAGTCGGTGAATACCCCGCCCGCCTCGACGATCGCCGGAAAGAGCGCCGCGGCATCCCAATCCGCGAGCACGCCGTCGAGCATCACCTCGGCGCGGCCCGTGGCGACGAGGAGATACCCGTAGCAATCACCCCAGTCCCGCGCGATGGATGCGCGTGCGGCGAGCCGCCGCCATCCCGGCTGTCGCTCGGGCGTTTGCAGGAAGCGATGATCGGTCGTGAGCACCGTCGCCTTTTCAATACTTGAAATCTGCGATACGCGGCAGCGTGTGCCGTTCCACCAGGCGCCGCGCTCACGCGCCGCGCCGAGCATTTCGTCGAGCGCCGGAAAATACGCGGCGCCGGCGAGGACCTCGTCGCGCTCGCAGACGGCGATCAGCGTGCCCCAGAGCGGCACGCCGTGCACGAACGACTTGGTGCCGTCGATCGGATCGATGATCCAGCGGCGTGGCGCTTCGACGCGCTCGACGCCGAGCTCCTCGCCGGCGAGGCCGTCGTCGGGAAAGCGGCTCGAGATCCACTCGCGCGCGCGCCGCTCGGCGCCGCGGTCGGCGATCGTCACCGGAGATCCGTCATGCTTCTGCTCCACTTCCATCGTCGACTTGAAGTGGCGGAGCGCCACCTGGCCGGCCGCTCGCGCCGCGTCGATGACCGCCTCGAGCAACAGGGATTGTTCGTCGCTCACGCCGCCGCCCGGGTCGCGATGTTCGCGGTCTGTAATTCCATTTTGATCATGTTTACCGTGACGCTGCCGTCGTGAACGATGCCGGCCACCAGCGCGGCGTCGGCGGCCGTGCGGAGCAGCGCGTCGCGGACGTCGGCGCCGGATCCCGCGCCGCCGGACGCGATCACGGGAACCGATACCGCGCGCGCAATGGTGTCCGTGAGCTCCAGGTCGTAGCCGCTTCGCGTGCCGTCCCGGTCGATGCTCGTGAGCAGGATTTCGCCCGCGCCGCGCTCCGAGCATTCGCGCGCCCAGGCGAGCGCGTCGAGACCCGTCGGTGTCGAGCCGCCGCGCACGTAGACCTCCCAGCCGCTCGCGCGCCGCTTCGCGTCGATGCTCGCCACCACGCACTGCGCGCCGAATTGACGACTCATCTCCGTCAGCAGCGCCGGCCGCGCCACCGCCGCCGAATTGACGCCGATCTTGTCCGCGCCGGCGCGGAGCGCAGCCGCGGCATCGCCGACCGAGCGCACGCCGCCGCCGACGGTGAGCGGGATGAACAGCGCCTCCGCCGTGCGCCGAACGCAGTCGAGCAGGGTGTTGCGCCGCTCGATGCTGGCCGACACGTCCAGAAACACGATCTCATCGGCACCCTCGGCCTCATAGCGCGCCGCGAGCACGACGGGATCGCCGACGTCTTCGAGATTGGCGAAGCGAACGCCTTTTACCACTCGGTCGCCCGTCACGTCGAGACACACGATCACGCGCCGGGTCAACGTCACGTTCGCACCTCGAGCGCGACCGAGCCCTTGGTGCTGAACACCGCGCTCCCCGTCTCGCACATCGCATCCCGCAGTGCGAGACCGAGCGCCTTGAAGGCAGCTTCCACGATGTGGTGGCGATCGCGTCCGCGCAGCGCGCGGATGTGCAGCGTCGTGCGCGCGTTGTCGGCGAATGAACGCATCCAATGGTCGTACGTGGCGCTCGGCAGTGGTCCTTGGTAGTACGGGCGTCCGCCGGTATCGATCGCGCAGTGCACGAGCGCGTCGTCCATCGGTATCGTGCGATCGCCGTAACGCGCTGCCGTCGGCGGAACGTGCGCGGCGATCGCCGCGCCGAACGCGATCGCCACGTCTTCGCTGATGTGATGACGCAGATCGCCCGACGCGCTCACACGGAGCCCGAGGCCCGCGTACCGGCCGAGCGTCACGAGCATGTGGTCGAGGAACGGAATCGTCGTCGAGACTTCCGACACGCTCGCGTCCTTGAGCAGCTCGACGCGCACTTTCGTCTCCCGCGTTTCGCGAAGCACTTGCGTCATTCGAAGAACTCCTCGGCGACGGTGCACGCGTCGAGCGCACCGGTGTAGAGAGCCATCCCGATGACCGCCGCGGCGACGCCGGCGGACTGCAATGTGCGAAGATCGTTCATGGTCGCGATTCCGCCCGACGCGATCACCGGGAACGCGGCGGCGTCCACGACCGATGTCATCAGCGCGACGTCAGGACCAACCATCCGGCCCTCGACGTGTACCGCCGTCACGAGCAGACCGCCCAATGGCAGAGCGTTGAGCCGCTCGACCGCTTCGTCGATGCGCAGCGACAAGCGCACCGCCCAGCCGCGCGTGACGACCTGCCGCTCGCGGACGTCGGCCGCGACGATGATGCGTCCCGGATAGCGCGAGACGACCTCGTCAAGCCAGTCGATCTCCTCGAGCGCCCGCGTACCCACGACGACGTGGTCTGCACCCGCGCCAAGCAGGTCGTCGATCCGGTCCATCGAACGTACGCCGCCGCCAACCTGGATCGAGCTGTTCGCCTCAGCGAGCAGATCATCGATGACGTCGGTGTTGTCGCCCGAGCCAAGCGCCGCGTCGAGATCGACGACGTGGATGCGCTCGAAGCCCGCTGATTCCCACCGCTCGAGCGCGCTCGTCGGATCGGCGATTCGAATTTTCTCTTCCTCGACCGAGCCGCCGACCAACTGCACGCATGCGCCCTCGCGAATGTCGATTGCGGGTATCGCGATCACCGAGTCGCCTCCTGAAGAAAGGCGCGCACGAATCGCACGCCGGCCGCTGAGCTCTTTTCCGGATGAAACTGTACGCCCAGCGTCTGGCCGCAACGTACCGCGGCCGGAAATCGATCCGTCTCGTGCGTGCTCCACGCTATCACGAAATCATCATCGTCCGGGCGGCACGCGAATCCGTTCGCATAGTACGCCATGGTCAACGGCGCGGTCTCGAACAACGGATCGCCCATCGCCTCGATCGAATTCCATCCGATCTGGGGCGCGCGCGCCGCGTCGAGCGCGGTGACGCGGCCCGGGATGACGCCGAGCCCGCGCCCGGGGCCCTCATCGCTCTCATCAAAGAGGAGCTGCATACCGAGACATACGCCGAGCGTGGGCAGTCCGCTCAGAATCGCATCCCGCATCGCGTCGCGCGCTCCGGCAAGCCGCTCCGCGGCCACGGCGAAGTTGCCGACGCCGGGTAGCACGAGCACGTCGGTGTCCAACGCGGCGAGCGGATCGGTCTCCGTGCGCAGCGCCACGCCGTCAGTCGCGAGCGCCTTCGCGAGCGAGTGCAGATTGCCGGCCCCGTAGTCGAAGATGGTGGCGCGCATCAGCCGATTGCCTCGCGAAGCGCGCCGAGCGTCGCGTCGAGGAGCTCCCACGGGCCGACCGTGATTCTCAGCGCGTCGCCGCCGGTGGACGCGAGCGCGGTCCCGGATTGCGCCACGAGTCGCTCGAACGGTCGCACGGCGATGCCCCGCTCGCGAAGCGCCGCCGCCACGTGCACGGCGGACGGTACCGGGACGAGCACGAAGTTCGCGCTCGAGGGTAGCGCGCTCGAGCCGATACGCGCGAGCTCCGCCGCGAACCGCTTGCGATTGCGCACAGCGCTCGCCGCGTTCGCTCGCACCCAGTCGATGTCGTCGGTGAGCGCCGCGACCGCGGCGCGCTCCGCCAACCCGCTCACCTTGTACGGTCCGCGCGATTTTTCGACCTCCTGCACCAACCGCGGCGAACCGATCGCGTACCCGATCCGCAGCCCGGCGAGACCGAATGCTTTCGACATCGTGCGCGTGATCAGCACGCGATCGTTCCGCGCCGCGAGATCGAGGACGTTCGCATCCGCGAACTCGGCGTACGCCTCATCGATGATCACGAGCCCCGGCGCGCGATCGACGATCGCGTCGATCGACGCCCGAGCGAGCGCCGCACCGGTTGGATTGTTCGGCGAGCAGAGATACACGATCTTCGCGCGCGCGGCGAGCATGCGGTCCACGTTCACGTCGTACTCGGACGTCAGCGGGACGAGTACCGGCTCGAGCGCGTTCATCTGTGCGAAAATCGGAATCATCGCAAACGACGGATCGGGGAGCGCGATGCGATCGCCGGGCTCGGCAAAGGCGCGAATCGCCGAGTCGAGCACGTCATCGGAGCCGCATCCGGTCACGATGTGATCGGGAGAGATGCCCACGTAGCGCGCGAGCGCGTCCTTGAGCGTTCCCGCATAGAGCTGCGGATATCGCGTGAGCGATGGCGATGCCGCTTCCGCGATCACGCGCTGCGCGCCGGGCGGCGCGCCCCACAGGTTCGTGTTGTCGCTCAGATCGATCGCGCACGGCCGCCGGTCAGGCGCGTACAGGGTGATTCCCGCGTAGCTCGCGCGGCTCGCGAGAGGCGTCGATGCGTTCATTGTTCACCTCCGGCAACGCGAGCCGCATACGCGTGTCCGGGCAGCCCTTCCGACTCGGCGAACACGCTCACGTCGCGGGCGAGCGATTCCGCCGTTTCCGGCGACACACGCTGATACGTCGTCCAGCGGATGAAGTCGAGCACGGAAAGTCCGGAGTACGATCGGGCCAATCCGCCCGTCGGCAGGACATGGTTGCCGCCGGTCATGTAATCGCCGAATGCGACCGACGTCCGCGCGCCGAGAAAGATCGTTCCGGCGTTGCGCAGGCGCGGCAGCACCGCATTCGCGTCGTCGAGCGCGACGAGGAGATGCTCGGGCGCGTACGCGTTCGAGAAGGCGATCGCTTCGTCGAGCGAATCCGCGACCAGCACGCCGCCGTTGCTCGCCAACGCTTCGGCCGCGATCGCGCGCCGCGGCTGCTCGTCGAGGGTCGATGATAGAACGTCAATTACCGAACGGGCAATGGCATCGCCGAGTACGATCGCGACGACGCAGGCGCGCGGGTCGTGCTCCGCCTGAGCGATCAACTCCGCGGCGATCGCGCGAGGATTGGCCGATTCGTCCGCGATGAGCAGCAACTCGCTCGGGCCCGCCGGGGAGTCGATCGCGACGGCGCCCGCCACCTGGAGCTTTGCCTCGGCGACGTACGCATTGCCCGGCCCCACGATGCGGTCGACGCGCGGAACCGACGACGTGCCGTAGGCGAGTGCCGCGATCGCGCCCGCCCCGCCGACCGCGAACACACGGTCGACGTTCGCGATGGCCGCCGCCGCGAGGATGACCGGCGACGGCGCTCCATCGCGCTCGGGCGGAGAGCACAAGATCACCTCGCCTACACCCGCGACGCGCGCCGGCAGTGCGCCCATCAGCACGCTGCTCGGATACGCCGCCCGCCCACCCGGCGCGTAGACGCCCACCCGTCCGAGCGGATCTGGGCGCCGGCCCACGACGATGCCGGGTTCGGTCTCGCACTCCGCGGCCGACGGCATGAACGCCTGGTGCGCCGTCACGATGTTCCTCGCCGCGCGCTCCATCGCACGTCTCAGCGCCGGCTCGAGGCCGTCGAGCGCGGCGGCGCAATGCGCACGAGGGACCTCGAGTGAATCCATATTCACATTGTCGAATCGCGCCGCGAGCTCGCGCAGCGCGGTGTCGCCGCGCATGCGCACGTCGGCTACGATCTCCGCCGTCCGTTCGCGCACCGAAGCGTCCGAGGACGTCGAGCGATCGAACAGCGCGTCGCGCTCCGCGCGCGACAGCGCCGACACGCGCCCGGTGAATCGCAGCGTGATCTTCGAACCCGCCGTCATGGCATCAACCTCTCGATGCGCGTGACGAGAATGCCCTCCGCCGCGAGTCCCTTGAGCTCGGCGACGATGCGATAGACGTGCGCGGCCGGCACCACGGCATGCACCGCGACGTGCGCGCCGCCGTTCATGATGTCCACCACCGTCGGTCCGTTGAGGCCCGGAAGCACGCGGCGCACGTCTTCGAGCCGATCGCGCGGCACGTTCGCCATGAGATAGCGCTGTCCGCGCGCGCGCAGCACGGACTGCAGCGCCGCGACGAGATCCGCGAGTGCGCGCATCGATTCCGACGACGCGCGATCCTTGGCGACGACCATTCGGGCCGTTGACTCCAGGACCGTCGCGACTTCGTGCAGGCCGTTCACGCGCAACGTCGACCCGGTCGATACGAGATCGATGATGACGTCGGCGATCCCGAGATGCGGCGCGATCTCCGCGGCACCGGACACGGGCACGATCTCCACCCGGCGGTCGTTCGCTTCGAAGAACCGTCGCGCGAGGCGCGGAAAGCTCGTCGCGACCCGCGCGCCGGCCGGAATCGCGTCGAGGTCGTTGATGCCGCTGTCGTCGGTGGCCGCGACGGCGAGCCGGCAGCGCCCGAAGCCGAGGTCGGCCAGCGTCTCGAGATCGCGGTTGCACTCGGCGATCAGATCCGCGCCGGTGATCCCTGCGTCGGCCGCGCCATCGGCGACGAACTCGGGAATGTCCTGCGCGCGAACGAAGATCGCCTCGAACATGTCGCCGAGCGAAGCGGTCAGCGCGCGCTCGCCGCGAGCGCGGATGTCGAGCCCGGCGTCGATGAAGAGCTCGCGCGCTTCGTCGGCCAGCCGGCCTTTGTTGGGCATTGCGATGCGTAGCATGGAGGAGACGAAAAAAAGAAAGGCCCGTCCGACGTGGACGGGCCGCAGCGTGACGTTCGTGTATTTAGATGCTTACTCGCTCATCCGCATACGCGCGCCTCGCCCCGACCCGCCGGGCCGTGGTGCCGATGCGCATGATGGTGCGTGGTGCGGTCGAGCTGCATGGAGGAGAAGCTAATCCTCCGGCTCGTCGGATGTCAAATCGCGGTCTTTCGCGCGCTTCGGCTCCTGCCTTTTCGGGGCGTCGGAGGTGAGGCCGCCGATCAATTGCCCGTCGCGCATGACGAGCTCGGATCCACCGCTGTCGTTGTAGCCCTCGGCGCCGCGATCGCCTTGCCCCCATGCCGCTGGCGTCCGGATCTCGGGGTGTTTGCCTGTCGGGGTGCCGGCCGACATCGGATACACACCGGTTGGGCCGACCTCGTCGCGACGACCCGCGCCGCCGCCGGGCTTGCCGCTCTCGCGCCGATCGGGATCGGCGTGATCCGCCGCGCGTCGTGGTTCATGAGATTTCTTTGACATGTGTCCCTCACGCGTTCAGGTCGAATTTCGGTGCTGCGTAGAATCGGCGCGTCCAAAGCTCCGTCGGAGCTCGTCCTTCGCGCGCTCGAGCACGCGCCGTTGTCGCGTTCCGAGATTGCTTCCCGCGCGATTGATGTAGAGCGCCAGCATCGACATCGCCGAGCGGTCCGGGCGGTGACTCGCGCGGACCACCGCCGCCGACGCTGATCCGGCCGCGGCGACGCGTCCCGCTTCGCCGACGTCTTTGTCTTTCTCTGCGTCGTGCGAGCTCGAGTTGCCACAGTCCACTCCCGCCGCTTGCGTCGCTCCGTACGAGTGCATCAACTCTCGTTCCGGCCGCGCCGAGGAGCGCCCGAAATCTCTGTCGGGCACGCATACGTGTGGTCGAGCTCTGCTATCGATTGGCTGACGCTCGCGTTCGCACACGCGCGGACCGGCGGCGTTGTCAAAGGCCCGGTGGTTCGCCTCAGGTTGCGGCTTTCTTGACGAGTGCGCCGATCCTGGCTTCTGTCGCGGGATCCAGCGACGTAAACGTCCACGCGACCGGCTGCATATGGGCGTCCTCGTCCCGCGTGGGGTTCACCGCTTCGGCGAATCCGAATGCGATGAAGTCCTTGCCCGGCTTGATGTAGCAGACGTCCTTGCCGTCCTTCAGGTAGAACGGCAGGCCCCAGCGGACGACCGCCTCCAGCGCGGGGGCACTCGCGCGCACAATGTGGTGAAGACGTTCGCCGATTTCTCGATATGGTGCTCGCGCTTCGCCCAATTTGGCAAGCACTGCCGCATCGCCCTTCTTGGTGAACATGTGGTCTCCGTGACTCGAGTGGTGTGTGACAGGCCGTGCGCGGCCTCAGCCCGCCGCCTGCTTGACCAGCTTCGCGATCCTCGCCTCATCCGCCGCGGTCAGCTCCTTGAGCGCGAACGCAACGGGCCACACGTTGCCGTCGTCGAGCATCGCAACGTCGTTGAAGCCGAACATGGCGTACCGCTCCTTGAACTTCGTCGCGTTGCGGAAGTAGCAGACCACCTTGCCGTCCTTGTTGGAGTAGGCAGGCATCCCGTACCACGTCTTGGGCGTGAGGGACGGTGCAGTTCGCTGAATCATCGCATGAAGCCGCTCGCCCAGTTTGCGGTCGTGGGGCTCCATCTTCGCGAGCGCGGCGAGCACGGCGCTCTCGCCCTCTGCGGCGCTCTTCACCTCGCGGGCCCGAGCACGCACCGCCGCCTTCTCCTCGGCCGTGAACCCGTTGCCTTCCTTGCCGCCGGTTCGCGTGGCGGGTTTCCGTCTCTCGCTAGTCGTGCTCATGCAATCGCCCTCTCGATGATTAGGATTGAAAGTCGTACGCGGCCGCCTTCCTCATGTTGCCGGCTATTCCCGTCCGCGTGTTCACGATTCGAGCATCAGCAGATCGAGCGTGGCCAGGCGTTCTCGGTCGGCGAGGATGTCGATCTGAACGATCCGGCCCCCGGTGATCGTGAAGCCCATGACCGACTGGGGGTCACCCTGCGGTGTCGTGGTCAAGAGCCCCGGCGTTCCGTTCACGAGCGCCGGACGCGAATAACGCGCGATCTGTGAGAACGCGGCGGCGAGACGCGCGACCGCCCGAGCGCCCCTGACCACCTGCGTGGCCGGCGGCGGCAACGCGCCGCTGTCGGCGCGGAGCACGACGTCGGGAGCGAGCACCTCGAGGAGCGCTTCGAAGTTGCCCTCCCTCGAGGCGGCGAGGAACGCGGCGACAACTTCGCGCTGGCGGTCGCGATCGGGGTCTGGGGCGGGCGCCTGGCCCTGCACGCGCCGCCGGGCGCGGCTGGCGAGCTGCCGCGCCGCAGTCGGCGTGCGATCGACGATGGGCGCGATCTCCTCGAAAGAGACTCCGAAGATGTCATGCAGCACGAAGGCGAGACGCTCGGCTGGATTCAGTGTGTCGAGCACGACCTGCAGTGCCAGCCCCACCGAGTCGGCGAGCAGGGCCGCCTGCTCGGGGTCGCTCCCGGGGCCCACGCTGACGATTGGGTCGGGCACGTGCGCCAGTGACTCCTCGCGCCGAGCGTTCCGGCTCTGCAAGATGCTGAGGCAGACGCGGGCGACGACCGTCGTGAGCCACCCGGCCAGATTCTCGATGTCACCGGCCTGGGATCGACTCAGCCGAACCCAGGCCTCTTGAACAGCATCATCCGCCTCGCTCAACGACCCCAACATCCGATAGCCGACCGCGCGCAATCGCGTGCGGTGCTCCTCGAAGCGGGCCGCGAGCCACTCGCGGTTGTCCCCGGTCATAGTCTCCATCGCTACGGTTTCCTGGATGACCGCCGAAGTCCACGGAATGTGACCAGGCGCGGCACATTGCCCGTACGCGCCCGAGCGGCGCAGCAGATCCCCGCGCCACGATCGGCGGTCACGACGGTCAGACGATAGTATCCCGACCCATTGCCGTTGAAGATTGGCGCCGGGCATCTATGCGCAGCGCCATGACCAGAAACCCGAAGCCCAACCTCACAGTAGAACGAGCGCGTCCTCGATCGGTTTTCGCCAGCGCGGCTCGGTGCGTGCATCGCGGGCAGCCCGCCCCACGGCGATCACGAGAGGAATGAGCACGTCACGCGGAAGACCCAGTGCCCTGCGCAGCCCGACGGCGTTGAAGCCCTCCATCGGACAGGTGTCGATCCCATAGGCACATGCGGCGAGGAGAAAAGTCTGCGCCGCGAAGATCGCGTTGCGAGATGTCCAATGATGGATGCCGGCACTGCCCACCGGCAGTAGGCCCGTCGCAGGCTGTAGCGCCCGAAACAACGCCAGGAGCAGCGACCATATCGGCCAACTGCCGATCGATAGAAACCAGCGCGACGTCCTGAGCTCCGCGCGATGGTAGGCGATGCTTCGGTCGCTCAGGTCGCAATCTGTCGCAAGGTGCAGATCCCAAGCGTCCAGCGTCTCGCGCGCGAAACGCCGGCCGACCGCCAGCACCACCAACGCGCCAGCACTACGCGCCGCCGACTGATCGTTGCACAGCGGCGCTATCGCAGCCAACCGCTTCGTGCTGCGCGCGCAGATGAACCTGTACGGTTGCGAATTTCGACTGCTCGGCGCCAGCTGCGCTTCCGCGACAATCGCGCGGAGCAGCTGATCCGGCACGCTGCTGCCGTCAAACTGCCGCACCGCGCGGCGGCGCCCGTTCAGGCCATGAAATGCTTCTACTGCGCCGACGGAAGATCGAGTGCGCATGCATTTAATATATAAGTCTTTGCTTGATTTGCTACTTGCATTCTATTTCGACTGGGGCCATTGTACTCCGCAGTCCTCAGCCGAGTGATCGCCATGCGGAAGGTCCCGAAACAGTCTCGCTCTCAACACACCGTCCAGTGCATCATCGACGCAGCGGCTTACATTCTTGCCGAACGCGGACTCAAAGGTTTCACTACCAACCACATTGCCGCGCGGGCAGGCGTCAATATCGCATCGCTGTACCAATATTTTCCCGATAAGGCGGCAATCCTGGACGCCCTCCACGCGCGACACGTCGGGAAGCCCGCGCAAGTCGACGCCGATGCCTGGAAGCGATTGCTCGAATTGCCATTGGACGAACTCCTGGTCAAGCTCGTGGATGGGGCGCTCGCCGAACACGCCGAGAACCCGACGCTCCACCGGGCTCTGCTCATGAGGCTCCCGCGTGGGATGCGTGATGTTGAGACACCGGACCGCAACGAGATGGTTTCGGCTCTATTGATGACGAAGGCGCGCGATGCGAAGCGACCCGAAATGATGGTCTTTGCGGCCCGCCACGCACTGCTTGGTGTGATCGACGAAGCGGTGTGTGCCCATCCCGATTGGCTGCGCGATCCGAACTTTCGTGATGAGCTCTTACGGTTGCTTTCGCGCTATCTGGAGAAACCTCGGCGCGAACGCCGTGAATCCCCCGGAGGCGAACGTCCCCTTCATAAGGCGAGTGGCCCAGGTGCCCGAAACGTGGTCAAGCGGGGTCGCGTGTCGACAGCGTGCTGACGCGGCGAGGCTCACCGGAACCAACGTTTCCGGTAACGCGTCCATACTTCGATCAGGTGCTTCATCATCGAAAACGAAAACCCCTTGTCGCCGCGGAGCTTACGCTCCCGCAACAAGGGGTTTCAAAGTGGTCGGGGCGACTGGATTTGAACCAGCGACCTCCTGCTCCCGAAGCAAGCCAGGAGACCGATCGCGGTCCGGCAGTGCAAACCCAATCCGCGTCGAGACATCCACGTATCTCGATGGGAAGTCAATTCTTAACCGTGTTCGATTCTGAGGGAGTTCCGAGCGTCGGCGCCGGACTTTCCCGGCACGGATGACCGGGTTTGCAGGGAGAAACTGAGGACAAACTGAGGACGGAATTGCGCGCCCTTGGTGCTGCCGTCTCGCGCGCCGTCAAACCGCCGATTGCGCAAGCGGAGGGGGTGGGGAGCCCCGAAACGCCTGTCACGCCGCCACGGCGTCGGCGCTCGGCTAATCGCGGCAAGAATGAGCTTGTCAGTGATGCAAGCCGTCGAGGTATTCATGTTTGAATATCTAAACGATTGTGGGGCAGGCTGTTGCGTGCCTTTGGCCTTCCGCGTTTGGGCTGGAAATCATGGCTCATTGCACCGCTGCAGACTCGGCGCATAGTTCGGAGTTTGTTTTCTCTGGCGGCGTTCTAAAGCGCGGCCGGGCGACATATACTAGGGTGAATTCACCAACCCGCCTACTGCACTCAGATGACCACCCCGTTCCAAACGCGCCAGCCGATAGTCGACGACAACGATGGACTTCGAATCCCTCAACGCGAGGTATATAGACGCCTTCGCGGTCACGCTATCGACGCGGGTGCAGAGCGCGAGGTGGGAATCATTCTCCCAGTGGGATGCGGCAAGTCCGGATGTATCGCGCTTGCACCATTCGCGTTCCAAGCCAACCGTGCACTCGTCGTTGCTCCCGGCCTGACGATCGCCAGTCAGCTGCATGCCGACTTCGATCCGGCAAACACGGACATGTTCTACACGAAGTCCGGGACGCTTATGGGTGGACCATATCCCGAGCCCGTCGAGATCCGCGGCAACACGACCAACCGCGGGGATCTCGATGAAGGGCATGTCGTGATCACGAACATCCAGCAGCTGCAGGGAGAGGGTAATCGCTGGTTGCAAGGCCTTCCTGACGACTATTTCGATCTGATTCTGTTTGACGAGGGCCACCACAACGTTGCGAGCAGCTGGGAGACGTTGAAGGCCAAGTTCCCGCGCGCAAAGATCGTGAACTTTAGCGCGACACCGCTCAGGGCTGACGGCAAGCTGATGGCGGGCCAGGTTATCTATTCATATCCAGTTGCCAGAGCGATCCAGGAAGGCTACGTCAAACGCCTTAAGGCGGTCGTGCTCAATCCTCGGACGCTCCGCTACGTCCGTGACGAAGACGGCGTCGAGATCGACGTAACACTGGACGAAGTGAAGCGACTTGGAGAGGACGACTCCGATTTCCGCCGGAGCATCCTGACGTCTAAGGAAACGCTCGGCACCATCGTCGATGCCTCCATTCGCGAACTACAGAAACTGCGCGCAGCGGCTGGCGATAATCGGCTTAAGATCATTGCTGCCGCCCTAAACTTCGCCCACTGCGCTCAGGTCGTCGCTGCCTACCGCGAGCGGGGCCTTCGTGCCGATTTTGTCCATTCACGCGAGGACGGCGCGGCGAATCTCGCGGTCATGAGTAAGCTCGAAAATCACCAACTTGATGTCATCGTCCAAGTGCGCAAACTGGGCGAGGGATTCGACCACAAATACCTGGCTGTGGCGGCAGTCTTCAACGTCTTTAGTAATTTGTCGCCCTTTGTGCAGTTCGTCGGTCGCGTAATGCGAGTTGTCAAGCAAAACGCCCCGGGCGATCCAGCGAATAACGGAGTTGTCGTTTTTCACGCCGGAGCGAACGTTGCGAGGCGTTGGGAGGACTTTCAGCAGTACAGTGAAGCGGATCAAGGTTACTTTGATCAGCTCCTCCCGCTCGAAGGCCTGGACTTTGACAGCGCCGACGAGTTGGTGATCGAGCCGGAGATCCGTGGGCAACGGCCGTCGAATCAGGTCGAAGTGAAGAGTCAAACCGGTGTTCTTCTCGAAGAGATTCCTCTAATCGGTGACGATCCGGACGACCTTGCCCAGCTCGATCGGCTGGTTGCGAAGTACGGTGCACCTGCGCTCCAGGAGCGGATGAATGAGCTGGCACCGATTCCGGTGACGAAGGTTCGTGCCCGTCAAGCCAAACGCCTTGAGATCAGCGAGCGGGTAAAGACAAAGGCCGCTGAAATACTTGCCGATCGCGGTATCAATCCGGGAGGCAAGGATTTGGATCGCTTGCGCCTGGGTAAGACGAATCTCGTCGTGATGATGTCGTCGCTGCATCGCAACGTAAATGAGACCGTTGGCCGGAAGAGTGGCGAGCGCGACGAGTTTACTCGCCAGCAGCTTGATCAGATCGACGCCGAATGGGACATTATCGTCGAGAAGGCCGTTAAGGAGACCTTCTAATGGCTTCGCTCAAGTCGTTGCTTTGTCGTATTGAAATCGACACTGCTTCCCGTAAACACAGCTGTCGGCGTAACGCAGCGCACACTGTGTTTAAGGGAGATGGTCGGTTGAAGGTCAGAGACGGCCGAAGCTGGAAGCACTATTGCTTAGCCTGTGCGACGCAGATCGTTGCAAGAGACCTCGGGACTTTGACAACGCTTCAGTCCGAGATCGCTGTTGCTCAGCAGGCTGGCAAACAATAATGCACCCCCACGCGGGGGCGAACGTGTATTTGGGGCTGCTCGATCATAGCTCGAACGTGCGATTCACACCGCTTTGGCGACGCTAGCGCAAGCGCAGCAAGTCTTGGTGCGGCCCCTCGCCACCGTCTGTGGGGTGCAAGAGGTCACAGCCGCCACGATCGTTGGTGAGCTCGGCATGCTCCATCGCTCTGCCCCCTGAAGCTCACGGGGTAAGCGGGCCGCATCCCCCGCGAGCACTCGAGCGGGGTCGGCATTCACCGCGCGCAATCACGAAACCGGCTGGGCGTATCGCCATCGCGCGAATACGGCCAGTGGGATTCTTCGTGGGCGGCAACACGATCAACCCGCTCCGGGCGTCGCCGTTGCCCCCAAATCGCAACCTCCCTCTGTCCCGCGCTATCATCGATTGACCAAGTGCGGGAAACCATCCCTGGCCGTGGCAACGGTGATTGCGCGCGAACTCCTTGGGTTCGTCTGTACCATCGGCCAGTTGGTCGAACCACCGCCGACACCGGTCCGCACGCGGAGGGCTGCCTAAACGCACGATCGAAACCCATTCGCCTGGTCCGGTGGGCCGGCACGGAGAGGCACACCCGCCAAGTTCTATGCGATTCTAACTCGCGTCTCTAGTCTGCGGCTGCGCCCGATGGATCACGACCCTGCGATACGCTCCATGAGCTAACCCGCGCACAGCCGTCGAGCCCGGCGTCCCAAGGCGCCGCAGCCGAATGCTGTGTTGTATCATGCTCCGTGTAGGGCTACATCCGCGACTGCTTGACAGGTCGCTTTATATCAGAACTTTCATAGCGAGCAGTTCAGTAAGGTATTCAAGGTCGAATATCTCATTGTCGCGTAACGACTTACACGAAAATCGCTGACGTGGCGCTAGAGGGAGCCAGCTGCCTAGATCATCGGGACGAGTCATTCGGCTCCGGCCTTGAGTGTAGGGCTCATAGGTGATCTCGGACCCGAGAATACGTCGTGTGCTCAGCAGAGGTGATCGCGCGACTGGCGGCCTCTCGACCGCCTCGTAAGTACTTGGCCGCGCTTCGATTACGTATCCCGCTTATCTTGTGGCGTCGAACTGCCAGCGTTATGCTCCTCGATCTTTGTCGTCGTGTTACCAAGCAACGACGGCGATTCATGGCTGAATCCGTGCACCCGGTTCGTCGATACCGGAGTAGTTCTTCACTGCCAGGTGGTAAACCGTACGTGAACCTGCTGTGGTCGAGACATACAAAACGAACGTCGGTGCGGGGGCGTGCTACCCCGAAACACCCCGTACCGTTGGGCACAATCGCTAGGCTTGCGAGTAACTAGGTCCCGCACTGGACCGCTGAAACCTCATACGTCCTCGATGAACTCTCGCCGCCTGACAAACGCATTGAACGACGCGCAAGCGGGACTGCCGATCACGCCGGCGCCAGCGCTGGCGAACGCCGTTCGGTGGATTCCCGCTGCGGAACGGCCAATTCACCGATGGTTTCGATATCGTGAGGGTTTTTCACCCGCGCTGTTCGATCATCTTAAGACCAAGGGAACTCGGCTTGATCCATTTTGCGGATGCGGGACTACACTCGTTGAGTCGGCGCGGAGTGGAGTTCGCGCATATGGCATTGACGTAAATCCTCTTGCGACTTTTATAACAACGACGAAGACGACCCCTGTCAACAAGCGCGAGTCGGTCGAGTTCAAGAGGTTGACGCATCAATCGCTAAAGTCCTATCGCCGATTCGGCCCAGCGCAAGCGCCAGCGTTTCCGTTAATAAACAAAATCTTTCTGCCTGAGAGCCTCGAAACACTTCTTCGTCTCCGGGCTTTCATTGACACAGTCACGAGCCCAAGAGTCCGAGCGTTACTCCACCTCGCGTGGGTCAGCATACTTGAAGACTGTTCCAACGCATTCAAAGAAGGCAACGGCCTAAAGTATCGCAACAAGCGTCGGCGTCCTGGGCGGTACGAGACTGTTCCAGACTCAACATGGATCCCTAAGTACTTCGGGATCAGCGTTCGTAGATTCGTCGAAAACCGCTGGAAGGAACAGTGTGATGCGATTGCGAGTGATCTTTCGGATCATCCACTGCCAAATTCAGCAACGACAAAAGTTGTAACCGGCTCCAGTCTCGACGCGCGAAATCTTCGCTTTGACGAACCGGCGTCGCTCGCAGTGTTTAGCCCGCCGTATGCAAATCGGTTCGACTATTTCGAAGCATTTAAAGTCGAACTTTGGATGGGTGGATTTGTGAACGCGGCATCGGAATTGGGAGTGCTACGCAAGACGAGCATGCGTAGTCACCTCGCTGCCGCGCGTGGCGCTTCTGACTCAACATGGAGTAGGCTGAGTCCGTTCTTGAGCGCCATGGATTCCTCTGCAAGCAGCGTCAGGATGGGAATCAAGGCAGCACTGGCAGGCTACTTTGATGATACAAGAACACTGCTGCGGGGACTTCATGCGGCGTTGGCGCCCCGAGCGACCGTCGCGGTCGTCGTCGGCAATTCTGCCTACGCGCGATCCATCATCCCAACAGACACTCTTGTTGCCCGTATCGGACAAGAGGAGGGATATGATGTCGAGAGAGTGCTAGTCGCTCGTCATCTGCATGTCAGCTCCCAGCAGCGCGCCCACCTTGGATCGTTAGATGAGTACATGCGTGAGAGCGTTGTGGTGTTGAAATCGCGCGCATGAGTCAGTTCAGTCTGTTTCCACAGCAATCTGCGATCGAACGGCTTCCCACGATCATCGAGCGCGATGGTGACGCCCTGGTCATTCCTGAGGGCGTCCATACCATCCCTGCCACGCACGGCTTGCATCGGTTTCCCGGCAAGTTCATTCCAAACCTACCGCGATACCTCATCAGAGAGGTCCTGCCGCCCGATACCCGCCGCTTGATCTTCGATCCCTTTTGCGGTTCGGGCACGACGCCAGTTGAAGCGGCGCTAGAAGGTCGGCCTTTTCTCGGAACGGATATCGACGCACTCTCGGTTCTAATAGCATCGGCGAAGACTTCGCCACTTTCAGAAGGCGACCTTGACGAAATTGAACGGGCTTGGCAATTCCACGACTACGAACTGTACGCGCAGGAGCTAGTACCGAAAGTAGAGAACCTCGAACATTGGTTCTCGGACGTAGCGACACGCCAGCTAGCAAGCATCAAACAGCGGTGCATCTCGTTTCCGGCTCATCAACGTCGGTTTTGTCTTGTGGTCATGTCGTCCATCATTCGACGCGTGTCGAACGCGGATGATCAGACTCAGAAGACCTACGTTTCCGGGACCCTCAAGAAGCGGCCTCCCGAACCGAAGGCAATCTTTCCAGTCTTTCTCCAACGGGCCGTGCAAGGGATGCGCGAATACGCCTCTCTCCTACCTCGTGCCCCGCAGGGTGAAATAGTTCAAGCGGACTCGCGGCTCTTCCGCCCTACTTGCCCGATCGATGACGTCGTAACATCGCCGCCGTATATCGACTCCATCGACTACATGTACAACCAGATGCTCGAATACTTCTGGCTGATGACCGAGCTGGGGCTTGCCGATCATGATGACTACCGGAGGCTACGGCGAGTCCCCATGGGATTCCGACGTGACTCAAGCTCGGCTCATGCCTTACCTGAGGCATTGGGTGACCAGCGCGCGGTATTCGAGGAGACCGTCTCTACCATCGGCGAGCGAAGCGTCAAGGAAGGAGATGCCGTTCGCGTGTTTTTCGCGGACTATCTTGCCCATCTCCGCAACGTGCACGGCTTTCAACGCACAGGTGGTCGGTACGTGTGCGTCGTCGGAAACAGCCTCATTCGAGACGTAATTGTTCCAACCGTCGAGTTCTTGGTTGCACTTCATCAGGCGACTGGATATCGGCTGATTGATCGTTTTTCCTACGAGATACGACGCCACTACATGAAATTTCCGAGACGTAGCAATAGCGGAACGATCAAGATGGATCATATTCTAGTTTTCGTACGTGAGTAAACACAAAACAAGAACTGTCTGTGATAGCTTCGTCAGAGGGCGAGAATCCAAGGTCGGCAAAAACGAGTGAGCCGTTCCGATGGCCGACTAGTTATGTCGGCATTGTCCACCCACTCGCCGAAGCTACAAATGGCCGTGAACGGGCGGATGAGTTTGTTCGGTTTGCCAGTGAAGCACTTGCCGGCGCCTCGTACGACGACGCGAAGGCGGCCTTCAAGGTATCGCATCAGCAGGCTGAGACCAGGAAGTCGATGCTTGAGGAAATGGGGCTGCTCTACGTCCCGCGGAATTCGAACCGCGTGATCGTGACGCCCGTCGGCAAGCAGCTCTACGACCTTCTTTCCGCAGGAACCCCGGACGATGCGCTCACCAAGAAAAGGATCAACGCCGTCATAGCGTGGGCGCTCTCAAACTCGCAACTCAACAGGCCGCAATCGCGCGGAACACCTAGTCCCGCAACAGGTCAGTGGGAATCGTGCGACATTCGGCCGTATGCTGCCGGATGGCAGGCGATTCTCGAACTCGATGGGTGGCTGCGCCTCGACGAATTTTTTGGCGTGCTTTGGTTCACCCACACCGTTGAGGATGTCGGCCCGGCGATTGAGGCGATTCGTGAGGCGCGTGCTATTGGTAAGGACCTCATCGATCCCAAACGGTTTGCACGCGACGGTGATCTTATGAACCCCCGTATCTATTGGGCGTCTCACCTCAGTAGCGGCGGCACGATTCTCAGGATTCCAGAGGGCACCGATCGTCTCGAGGTTCGCGATGAGTCGCGCGAGTTGCTAGAGACGGTGCTTCGTTTTGCTGGAGGCTGCGGCATCGGCGGCAGCGAGACTTCGTTCCGCGCGCGGTCGTACAAGTCAGTTGAGGAGTATTTCGAGAGTGTTGCTGGCCGCGCGTGTCCAGAATTTTTGTTCTCTGGATCGATGCGTGTCGAGAACGTCGGCCATGAGCCAATCACGATCCTCGAAGGATACAAGACCGAGTTGAGTGGTGACGATATCATTCTGCACGGCGGGCCAGAGCTTTGCTCAATCGCGTTGAATGCGCCGTGCTACCACAAGAGTGTTCCGGGACGGCTCCTGCGACTTGCCGTTAAGGAAGAATCGCCAGACTATCAGGTCATTCTCAAGTTGCGCCGAGCACGAGTTTTTCGCGGCACGTTCTAGTCACCTACTCGTTCGATGACAAATCCCCCGAAAACGATCGCTGAACTCGAAGCTGCTGGCACTGTCACGCCTAGCGAGTTCAGCGACGTGCCAGACCGTATCGCTGAAATTGCGGACGAAGCGCTTCAAGTCCCGGCCAACTTTGTCGAAGCGATCGATCGAGTTCTCGCCGCAGGTCTCTACGATCGCGAGGACATCGAGGAGGCGTTTGCATGCCTCGTTGGAGGACACCTTCTACTTGCCGGGCCACCGGGGACCGGAAAGACGCAATTGGCCCGCCAACTCGCGGCTGCCTTTGATTGCGCCATCGTGGAGGAAACCGCGAATCCGGAGTGGTCAGTTTACGATATCATCGGCGCCGCCGCGCTTCCCGGTAGCAGCCCGCCATACCGCGACGGGATTCTCACGAGAGCCGTGATCGGTTGTGCGAATAGAATCGTGGCGAATCTTGATACTGGTGCAGCGCCACAGAGCACTTGGCTTCTCATTGATGAGATCAACCGTGCTGAAATTGATCGGGCGTTTGGACCCCTTTTCACGGCGCTTTCGGAAACCGATTCTGGCTCGTACACGTTGGATTATCGGCCGGCAATGCCTGTAATGGCGATTCCTCGTCGATTTCGGATCATTGCGACGATGAACTCCTTTGATACGCGTTTTGTCAACTCGATGTCCGCGGCGCTAAGGCGACGGTTCGGTCGCGTTGCGATACTCCCCCCGTCAAACTCAGGCGAAGAAAGTTCGCCGCAGGAACTCGAGCTCGCGTTGCTGCGCGCTGACGCTCTCGTCGCAGGTCGCCTTAAGCGGGCTCCCGGATCACTCCGAAACGCGGTCGACCCGTATGCCGTTAGCATGCGTGAAGCAATAGGTGCAATTCGTGCGCTGGGCGATCATGGAGGGGTTCCCGTTGGTACGGCCCAAGTCATTGACACCTGTATCCTGTTGCTGACTCTGATTGGCATGCGCGGAGTTCCGGCCGACAAGCAGGCCTTTGACGAGCTCTTTGACCGGGCCTTGAGTTCGCGAATGATTAGCGCCCTCGAATCCGATGCTGCTCGCTCGCGTTTGCGACCAACCTACGCACATGCCTTTGCTGAACGGTTCCCCGCATTGTCTAGAGCTAACAAGCGGCTAGAGAGCTTTTTGAGTGGCAACGATTGAGGCGGGGCGATATTCCGCCGCGATATGGAGCGCTGCGATTCGGGAAGCCGCACAAGTCTTTTCCGCATACCTAACGCCGCTCGGCTATTCGCTTGGCAGCCATGCTGTGCGCGGTGTTCAGGATGGCGAAACGGATTTGAGTACGGAGGTGGCGGCCCGACTTGATCTCGGCAGAGCGAATCGCGTTGGCGAGTTGCTCCGTCGGTTGGACGCCGAGCTGACGGTCGTGTATCGGCACGAGCTCGTGTACTCGCAAGCGTTCGTCCGCGGAAAGCCTCATATCCCGCGCTACTTGCAGATGCTAGCACGTGGTGACCGACGTGGCGTACCAGTCATCATTGCGCAACGACAGCCGACGACGCCGGAGAATCTGTTCGTTTCCGAGACGGTGCGGCTTTCACGTCTGGTCTGCAATGCCTGGATGTCGCGCGATTCGGCGGAGAGACGTTTGGCCATCGACTTGGCCGATCGTCTTGCTCGGTTCGAGTCAAGCTCTCCGTGGTCAGCCCTCCGAGCGCACCCGCGGCCTGCACTAACCGATCTTTCAGCAATCGTCGGAGGGCGACTAATCTCCGGCGCGGTAAATGAGACCGGAGCTGTCGCTGAACTGCATCGTCTGTTCTCTCCGCGAGAACCCGAGAACGTCATTGAATTCGAGGAAGCGACAGAGGCACTGACGTTTGTGGCCTGCAACGATTCTCGATTTGAAGACAAAGTATTCGAGTTGATCGTGCTCGCTTGGCTTTTTCAAGCACTGCAAAGCCGCGCTAACGCATTTCAAATAGACCTTAGGCGGCTGAAGGGTGCGGGTGGCGAACCCGTTGCAACTGCGACGTTGGACGATGCCTCAGTTGAAGTATTTTTTCAGGCTGCAGCGTCTGTGCTTCCACCGGGCGCCTGGCAGTATCGACATTCCGGGGCTGCGTTACGTGCTATACCGGACATCGTCATTCGCGTCCGAAGGCAGGGAGCGCAGGATCGTATAGTGATCGTGGATGCAAAAAATCGCACGTCCGCGTCCGAGTCAGAGGTCATCTACAAGCTACTTGGGTATCGTGAGAACCTCCGGCTGACACCGTACTCTGCCGTGGGTGTTTATCCGTCGCTTGAACCCCATCCGCGCATTCTCCGATTATCCGATGGAACGTCGCGAGTCACCCTGGTGCACGTCCCATTGCGCGGCGGTAGGCAGGTCGCAACGCGACTTGTCCGTGCGCTATCGTCCTGACCCGAAGGCCCGCCTCGCTCGGTCGCAGACGGTGCATCATTGTCGTCTCGTTCTAGGCCTTCGGAGACGGATATGTCTGCTCCAAATATTGCACGAGCGCCAGCGCTGCCATGATAGGATCGACGTTTATGTAGCCGGTGATGTCGCCTTCGGCGAGGTCGAAGACCAACAAGACCACGCCCTGTCGCCGATCGACTCGTGTTGCTTTCACTAAGTCGACGACGTGTTTGGCCTCGCCGGAGAGTCGGTCTCGCCGAATCTTTCTTGCCTTTAAGTCGATAGCGCGACGGCGACGCCGGATATTGAGATTCGGCATACTTCAGCGCTCCTGAGCGACGTGAGAATCAACCGTACTGGCGACACGCCGCCCAGCAGGGAGCCATTCGGACTGCTCGTAAAAGACGAGCCTTCGCGAGTTCGCGTCGAAGTCAACGACCACAAGGCGTCCCTCTCGCGCGAGAAGCCTTACTACCGCTGCGAGGGACGCTGCATCGACTTCGGGCAGCACTCCCGCCCCATCCAGCACGTGAATGTTGAGATGCGCGGTCTCAAGAGCGGGCGCACGACGGCGGGTGTCGTTCACGAGTCCTCGTCTGTCGGGATTCGCTTCGGCACTCTACTGACGTGTCCCACCCGGCGCAATCTCGCTGAGCCACCTCGCAGCGGCGCGTTTTCTGCGGCGCGCGCCATCGGGCAGCAGCTGCATTCTGACCGAGAACGTCTACATCGTTTTCGCGCAAAACTCTCGGCGATTTCCGCCCGGTTGCGCATCGTTGCCGTCAGCTTTCTAGTGGCTGCCTGCTGCCTGACGGCTGACGACTAGTCTTTGCCGATCCAGTCCGGCAGCGACAGGCCGCTGTGGTGCGCGACGATGCGCGCGATCTCATCGCGGTTCATAATCTTCTCTTCGACGTATGCGACGGCCTCAGTGTCGCGCATGACACGCACGCCAAATTCCCTCTGAAGAGCTACAGCGTTTCCCAGAATACCACCTGGCTGGCGACGAGAACCGCCGTCATTCGTAACTAGAATAGCCATGTACTTTACCGCGTTGAAGACGATTTCGACGTCATTCCGCTCGCCGTCGGTTCGTGCGCCGTCGTCGAAGAGAATGTTCTCGATACGGCGCAACTCATCGCGCTCGTCCGGGGTTGTCGCCGCCGTCATGGAATAGATCATCCACGAAGCCTTTTGACTCCGCGCCACATCTGCGCCGCGCCGCATTTCTCGAGATGCAACCTGCGAAGTAAGAAGTTCGACGACGCCATCTCGGTGCCATCGTTCGATGCGGTTCATCGCAGGCAGAGCGTTGCGGCTGTTGATTCTGTTTGTATCGATCTGAAGGCGGACGTAGACGAACCTATCCGGCATGTCGAAGGGAGATGACATCTTACCCCTTGGGTTGCGGCGATCGACGGGTTCGCGCACTCATCGTGTCGTCGCGAGGCGGCGCGAACAACTTGCGTCCGAGGGGTCCACGGCGCTAATGTACGGCCCGACAACTCATAGCGCGCTGCGGAATGGCAGGCCTGCGCCACTCTTAGGTTGACCTAGCACACCCCGACTGCCATAGCGCAGCGGCCTAGGGCCAAGTCTTCGAATCTCGGTTCATAACCGGGGTCTGAGGCTTGGCTTTTTTCGTCCTTGGCCCCACAGCCATTGGAACGAAGGGATGAGCGATCAGCTGAGCAACAGCCCGGAATCGGGCAACCCGGAAAATGATGCAACCGCGCAATCGTCCGGTGATCTAGAACTAACGCGGCTCGCGACAGCGATCGCGCAGTTAGCGAAGTCGCCGGACATTCTCGATTCGGTCGTGCAAGCGGTGCGCGAAATCGGCGTAGCCGGAGAAGACCGTCTCATTCGGCTGCTCTATCTCATCGGTACGAGTCGCCTCCTGAGCAAACCGGCATCCGCTGTTGTGAAAGGCCACTCAGGCGGGGGGAAGTCTTTTCTCGTAAAGAGTGTTCTCAAGCTCTTTCCACCAAGAGCCTACTGGTTGCGATCTGGTCTGTCGCCCAAGCTGATTGTGCGAACTGCCGAATCGTTCAGTCATCGCATCTTAGTCATCGAGGAAAACGCTTCGCTGAACACGGACGCCGAGACATTCATTCGCCTACTGCTCAGCGAGGGACGTCTCGTCTACAGCACGCTTGAACCGGTCGGAAAGAACTGGGAAGAGGTCACCCTGATAAAGGAGGGGCCAGCAGGCCTGTTACTGACCACGACCAATTTGAAGGTGCACGCCGAGAACGAAACGCGAATGCTCTCGCTCTCGGTGGACGATGGTCGGGCACAAACTAAGAACGCCCTTCTCGCGGCGGCTCGAGCGCGGGGAAAAGTGGTCGACACTACGGTTCATCAGCTATTTCAGGAATGGCTCGTCTCTCAGCCGACTGAAGTACACGTTCCGTTTCTCGAGTGTCTTGCGAAGGAGTTCGCACCCGCCGCGGTTCGGATTCGCCGCGACTTCAACCTCGTCGTCAGCCTTGTCGAGGCACATGCGCTATTGCATCAAATGACGCGCAAGCGAGACGAGAATGGCCGAGTGATCGCGACGCTTGCGGACTACGCCGCAGTCTACGATCTGGTCGCTGACCTGATCAGCGACGGCGTTGACGCTTCTGCCCCGAGCGACGTGCGAGAAACGGTGCAGGCTGTGGAGACGTTGCTGCCGCAACATCCGCAGGGTGTGCCGTTGAAGGCTGTGACTGAAGTTCTGGGGCTCGACAAGAGCAACGTATCAAGGCGCGTTGCGAAGGCCGTTGAAGGCGGATACTTGGTCGATATCGAGGAGAAGAAGGGAAAGGCCCTGCGTCTTCAGCTCGGTGAGCCGCTTCCAAACGGCGAGGAGGTCATGCCGCATCCCGACCGAATCGCCGATTGCGCGGTTGCGCCGAATTCGATGAACGGGGAATTGAAGAGGACAGGCGAATGATGCGCGAGACGCTGATCGCCTCTTGGGAGCAGCGCCGGGATGCGTATGCGCGCGTCAACGCTGTTGTGGACGGAGCGAAGCTGATCGACGAGTTGCTGTCGGACGTACGCTCCTGCGAGCCAATGGTGGCCCGGCGGGCCGTCACACTTAGAGAGGCTGCTGGTCTCACCGGCTATTCGGTTGAGCACCTCGCACGCCTCATTCGTCAAGGACGTCTACCCAACGCCGGCCGTAGGTACGCACCTCGGATTCTCGTCGGTGATTTGCCACCACGTCGCGAGTTTGCGATAAAACGAACACGCTCTTACGATGTGAGCGCCGACGCTCGGACGCTCAGGCGCGAACGCCAGTGAGGTTCATATGGCGAAGCGAAAACGGCGTGATGAGTGGCGCGCCACGGCGCGCGGATGGACGCGATCCTTCGGAGAGCGAGGGCTCCGCGTCCGGCTGTTTCAAAAACGAAAGGATGGGAAGTTCTATCGGTCGGTCTGGAAAGGCGACCTCGGTCGAAGCGATGAGAAATGCATCGATACGACCGACCGCGCCGAGGCCGAGCGCATCGTGCGCGAGTTGTTGGCGAGGACGACACTCGGCGAGACGGAAGAACGTCCGTCGAATGAAGCGATCACCTTGCGGTACTTGCTCGATCGGTACTGCAAGGAGGCCGCGACGTTCCTCGACAACAGCAAGCCGACGCGAGACGATGGAGAAACGCGCGTCAAGGTTCTCTGTGCGTACTTCGGCGAGGAATGCGACGTTCGCGAGTTACGCGAGGATGATGTCGTCGCGTACACGCGTTGGCGTCTCGCGGGCGGCGTGAAGTACGGCGTCGATTGGAAGACTGGAAAGCCGAAGCTGACTCGGGCCGTACGCGCTCGTTCCGTCGAAGCAGACCTGAAACTGTTGTACGCGGCGCTCAGGTGGGCAACGTCGGTGCGAGTGGGGAAGGGAAAGCGCCTCCTCGATCATCACCCCTTGCAGGGGGTGCGTCGTCCGCGAGAGAAGAATCCGAAGCGCCCTATCACGACGTGGGAACGCTTCGAGCGAGCACGGAAGGCGGCACAGGAACTGACGGCGGAAGCAGAGGCACGGATCGCTGATCCGAAGTCCGATGAAGGACGCGCCGCTGCGGAGGCTGATCGGGTGAAGTGGATACGTGCGGAATTCGCGTTGGTGCTTCTCGAAGCGACGGGTCGGCGCAGCGGCTCGATCCGTCAACTTCGGTGGGACGACATCAACCTCGCCGCGTCAGAGATCACCTGGCGCGCCGAGGCTGACAAGAAGCGTCAGCAGTGGATCACGCCGATTCCGGCCGCGTTGGTGGAAGAGATCCGCGCCTTCCGCTCGAAGCTGAGTGTCGTCGGCGGTTGGGTCTTCCCTGCGGAGAAGACTCCGAAGGAACCGATGCGCCGCGACGTATTTGCCCGCTGGATTCTCGCGTTGGAGGAGCGGGCTGGCCTCTCGAAGCTCGACGGTGGGTTGCTCCACGCATACCGCCGGAAGTGGGCCACGGAACGAAAGGACTTATCGGTGAAGGATGTGGCTGCGGCGGGCGGCTGGAAGGACGTAGGGACGCTCCTGGCGTGCTACCAGCAGGCCGACCGGCAAACCATGCTCGCGGTGATGAGCGAGCCTCGGAAGGTCACCGAAGCGACCGTGACGGGAACGACAGGCTGAAGCAGAGTTGGGCCATCAGAGTACTCGAAAACCCGAGAAACTGAGGACGAAACTGAGGACGGCTTCAGGGCAACGAAAAAGCCCCACAACGCAAAACGTTGCAGGGCTTGATCTTAAATGGTCGGGGCGACTGGATTTGAACCAGCGACCTCCTGCTCCCGAAGCAGGCGCTCTACCGGGCTAAGCTACGCCCCGCCGTTCTCTCGCTCGTCCTGTCTCACACGTGTCTACGCCTGCTACGCCTGCCGTGTGGAACGCGCCCAGAAGGACTCGAACCTCCAACCTTCTGATCCGTAGTCAGATGCTCTATCCAATTGAGCTATGGGCGCCTGCACACCACGATCGCACTGCGCTTTTCTACAGACGTGCAACCTATTTCTGCTCCAGAATCGCGTCAAGCTGAACGCGCTGTAATCATCGCGCTCCGCCCAGCCGATCATTACGGAACACTGAACTGACGCTGAAGCTCGCTTCACACGATCGCTTCACCCGCTCGATCATGCTCCTTCATTCTCCTTCATTCTCCTTCATTCTCCTTCATGCTCGCTCCGGCTCGCTCCGGAAAAAAATCCCCGCGGAGGTGAGTCCGCAGGGCATGGGCGGTACAAGACTCGAACTTGTGACCTCCACGATGTCAACGTGGCGCTCTAACCAACTGAGCTAACCGCCCGTCCATAGCGTCTAGCCTCCAACCCCAGCCGCTACAGAGCGGGAAACGGGACTCGAACCCGCGACCCCAACCTTGGCAAGGTTGTGCTCTACCAACTGAGCTATTCCCGCATTGATGCTGATGTCGCCCGGAAGCCGACGCGCCGTTTGGATCCCGCGGTCGTGGCACCCCTCCGAGCACTCTGGCGCGCCGGTCGACGCTCGCGCCATGGAGGCGAGGGGAATCGAACCCCTGACCTCTTGAATGCCATTCAAGCGCTCTCCCAACTGAGCTACGCCCCCTCGGTCCCGGCAACTTCCGTCGGAGCCCGAAGGCGGCCGCCAGGAACCACGAATAATAGACCAGGGTATACCGAGTGTCAACGAATTGGGACTGGCGAAAATCCTATAGGCCGGTATTTTGCAGCGCCTTTCGTGACTCGCTCCGGAAGGTCTGCGCGGTGTGGCGGTGTCGTTGTGTAGCTGCTGCTGTTGTCGCCGTGCTCAGATAGATAGCCGTAGCGATGCGGGCATGTGTGTCCGCCGCTCCATAGATGCCGACTCCAACGCGCTCCGTGCGCGAGGGTAAACCGCAACATGACCGAACTCAAGCGTCGTCGCCGCCGAGCGGCCCCCGCTGGGATCGCTCCAAACGAGCCGGAACGAGACATCCTCGATCAGTACCTGTACGAGGTCTCGACCTATCCTCTCCTCAAGGGGACCGAGGAGATCGATCTCGCCAAGAAAATTCGCGCCGGCGATCAGGATGCGCTGCAGGAGCTCGTCAAGCGCAACCTCCGCTTCGTCATCTCCGTCGCCAAGAAGTATCAGAACCGCGGACTCCCACTCATCGATCTGATCGGCGAGGGGAACGTCGGGCTGCTCACCGCTGCCCGCAAGTTCGATCCCGACCAGGGCGTCAAGTTCATCTCGTACGCCGTGTGGTGGATTCGCCAGGCCATTCTCTCCGCGCTCGCGCGACAGGGCCGCACCGTTCGCGTGCCGCTCAACCGCACGGCCGACCTTTCGAGAATCATCAAGGCCTCGGAGATCCTCCGCCAGAAGCTCAACCGTGAGCCCAGCCCCGAAGAGCTCTCGCAGCTCACCGGTCTCTCGGTCGACGTCGTGCAGTCCCTGGCCGCGCTCAACACGAGCGACGTCCGTCTCGACGCACCCATGGATCCCGAAGGCGATCGCTCGCTCATCGAGCGCTTCGTCGCCGACGAGATGCCGGACACCGAGGAAGAGGCGATGAACCGCTTCCTCAACGACGAGATCGAGCAGGCGCTCGGCACGCTCCCGCCGCGCGACGCCAAGGTCCTTCGCCTGTACTTCGGCCTCGAAGGCGGCCGCGAGCATACGCTCGAGGAGATCGGCTCCATGCTCGGCGTCACGCGGGAACGCGTGCGTCAGCTGCGCGATCGCGCTCTCAAGCGCCTCCGCGAAGGCGACGTCGGCCGCGCGCTCGGCAGCTTCGCCGCGTAACGGTTCAGGCTACTACCAACAAGGCCGGCGAGAAATCGCCGGCCTTTTTTGCGTTGGCGTGACCCGCGCACTAGCGACGGACATTTCGTGGGATCACATTTCTGATACGGCGTCGACTCCCGTCGGCGCCGCGGTACTCGCTCCGCGATCGGCATGATTCGGCTCATCGACGTCTACAAGTCGTTCGGACCCAAGCACGTCCTCGAGGGATTCTCGCTCGACGTCGTCGAGGGCGAGACGATGGTCATCATCGGCTACTCGGGCACCGGGAAGTCCGTCGCCATCAAGCACATCGTCGGCTTGCTCGAGCCCGACGCCGGCGACGTGATCGTCGACAACCTGCACGTGCCGAAACTCTCACGTCGCGAGCTGTACCAGCTCCGCGCGCGCATCGGCTACGTGTTCCAGTTCGCCGCGCTCTTCGACTCGTTCACGATCGGCGAAAACGTCGCGATGGGTCTGCGCAAGCAGCAGGAGCTCACCGAGAACGAGATCGCCGAACGCGTACGCGAAGCGCTCAACCTCGTGGATCTCGAGAACGTCGAGAATCGCTTTCCCGCCGAGCTGTCCGGCGGTATGCGAAAGCGCGTCGGCATCGCACGCGCGATCGCGCTTCGCCCCAAGTACATCCTCTACGACGAGCCCACCACCGGCCTCGATCCCGTGACCAGCGCGGTGATCGACCAGCTCATGGTGCGCATGCGCGACAAGCTCGGCGTCACCGGAATCGTGATCACCCACGACATGCGAAGCGCGTACACCGTCGGCACGCGCATCGCGATGCTCTATCAAGGACGCGTACGCCAGGTCGGCGCGGTCGACGAGATCCGACACTCGACGGACCCGATCGTGCGGCAGTTCATCGAAGGCAAAGCCGACCTGGAGCCGGTTTCCGGGGCGAGCATCTGATGGCCCGCGGCCACGCGCGCGACGAGACGTCCGCCGGCGGCGTCGTCTTTCGAGTCGACGAGGGCAGGCCGGTGTACCTCCTCATCCGCGACAGCTACCAGAATTGGGGATTCCCCAAGGGGCATCTCGAGTCGGGCGAGCTGCCGGAGGACGCCGCGCTGCGCGAGGTCACGGAGGAAACTGGACTCGCCGACCTCGCGCTCCGGGGTGCGATCGAAACCATCGACTGGTTCTTTCGATTTCGCGGCCAGTTGATCCACAAGGTCTGTCACTTCTATTTGATGGAGACCGCGGAATCGACGACGTCGCCACAGCGCGCGGAAGGCATCACCGCCTGCCGCTGGGTAGAGTTCGGCGACGCGCAGGAGTTGATCTCCTACGCGAACGCGCGCGAGGTGCTGCGGCGGGCGCAGGAGATCGTCGTCGAATCTTCGACGTCGGCGTGACGTGACGGTCATCGCGGGCTCCGCGGCGCCTTCGGCGTCGTACCAGCCGGGCATGCCCGTGGTCGTCGGCTACGCGCCGCGCGAGCGGGCGCGTGCGCTCATCAAGGCCGCGTTCCCGCGCCGCCGCGCTCGACTCGTGCTCACGCGCACGCTCGAAGATTTCGAGTCCGCCTTCAAGACGAATTTGATCGACGCCGCGGTCGTCGATCTCGGCAGCGCTCAGGAGGACACGTGGCGCGTGGCATCGCGAGCACGCGAATATCCCAGCGTGCCGTTCTTTGGACTCGCCGCGCTGCGCGCCGCGGAAGGACCGGCGCTCGCGCAGTGCGCGAGCTGCGAGTTCAGCGACGTGCTCGTGGAAGGCATCGACGACGCCACGGCACGCGATCTCGTGATGGAGCGCAGCTTCACGACGCGGTTCGCGCGCGCGCTGCATCGGCCTCCGCCGTCACTCGGCCTCGCGCTGCCGCTCCAAGCGGCGGCGTGGGGATTCATCGTCTCGCACGCCGGCCGTCCCGTGCGCACCTCGACACTCGCGCAGTTTCTGAGCGTCACACGCGAGCATCTGAGCCGCTCGTTCGCCGCCGGGGGCGCACCGAATCTCAAACGGATCATCGATCTCGTTCGAATCATCGCCGCCGCCGAGCTGGCGAAGAATCCCGGCTATGATCTCCGCGACGTGGCGAACGTCCTCGGCTTCGCTTCGTCGTCGCACCTCTCGAGCACCGCGATGCGCGTCGTCGGCAGCAAGCCCACATCGCTCACGCGGCTGCGGACGGTGGACTTGATCGAGCGGTTCGTGAAGGGCCACGGGCGAAGCCGAGGGTAACTCGGGGTCTGGCGACTCGATTATCCTTTGCCGTTCGCGCTTTCCTGCGTGAGCTGCCGCTCGAGATACACCAGGTACCCTCCGAGCAAGCGCATCACGCTCTGGATCCGTGCGCTCAGCTCGGCGTGCACCTGCGCCGAGACCACTTCGGCCTGGCGGAGCACGGCGAGTTGGGTTTCCAGGCGCAGGAGCTCCCGTTTGGCGGCTCGATACAGTTGCCGTTGTTCCGGAGCCGTGTAACGTCCATAGCCGTCGGCGATGGTCGTGGCGGCGCTGAGCGCGGTGATCATGAGCTGGTCGGTCACGACCTTCGTTTCGCGGCGCGCACCCTGTCGGGCGGCGCGGACGACGTCGGAGGCAAGAGCGACCGCTTCCTGCCAGACTTTGAGGTCCCGAATGCTGGCTGCCATGGCCGCAAGATGGATACGAAGTTGCGGTCGAGCAGGACCGATTGATTGCACCCCGTGGCATTGTGCCGGGGAAGGGAATTGGAATTTCGTCTTGCCGAGAATCGCCTCCTTGTGATATTTTTCACAAGCGCTACACCACCCCTACACGACGCCCCGATTTCCACCACTCCGTATGGCAACTGACACCACGCTCCGCCCCGGCGAGATCAAGGACATTCTGCTCCGCGAGATCGAAGCCGCTGATCTGCACGAGCTCGATGTCGAGGAAGTCGGCACCGTCCTCGAGGTCAAAGACGGAATCGCGCGCATCTACGGCCTGCTCAAGGCAATGGCCGGCGAGATGCTCGAGATCACGTCCTCCGAGACGGGCAACAAGGTCACGGCGCTCGCGCTGAACCTCGAAGAGGACAACATCGGCGCCGTCGTACTCGGCGATTACCTCCAGCTCAAGGAGGGCGACGAAGTCCGCCGCACCTCGCGCGTGCTCGAGGTGCCGGTCGGCCAGCAGCTCGTCGGCCGCGTGGTCGACGCGCTCGGCCGCGCGATCGACGGCTTGGGCGACATCAATGCGTCGCACGCACGCAAAGTCGAGTCGAACGCGCCAGGCATCATCGTTCGCCAGCCCGTGAAGGAGCCGATGCAAACGGGCATCAAGGCCATCGACTCGATGATTCCGATTGGCCGCGGACAGCGCGAGCTGATCATCGGCGATCGCGGCACCGGCAAGACGGCGATCGCGATCGACACGATCATCAATCAGAAGGGCACGGGCGTCATCTGCGTGTACGTCGCCATCGGCCAGAAGGCGTCGACGGTCGCGTCGGTCGTCGAGCGCCTCAAGCAGGCGGGGGCGATGGACTACACCATCGTCGTCGTCGCGTCCGCGTCCGATCCCGCGCCGATGCAGTACATCGCGCCGTACTCGGGTTGCGCGATGGCGGAGTACTTCATGTACAACGAAGGCAAGCCGACGTTGTGCGTGTACGACGACCTGTCCAAGC
>JAICYT010000175.1 GCA_025934075.1 Gemmatimonadaceae bacterium | reverse complement strand
TCTCGGTCGACGTTCGTGCATCTGTTGGCCGATCGCGAAGCCGACATCACCGGCGCCGACGATCAGAATGCGATGGCGATCGGCGATTGGACTGATCGCTCGTCGATATGCGTCGCGTCGGCGGCGAATCACGGCGAGCCGCCAGCGACGCAGCGTGCGCGCTGAGCTGCACAGGAGTTGCGCGAGGACGGCGGATAGAAGGACGGACGCCCACGTGAGCGGGACGAGCCGCGTCACCTTGAGCATGCCCAGCGCGGCGAACACTGCGCCGCTGCACGTCATGAAGACGAGCGGTTCCTTCACACCCATGTAGCGCCACGTCGTGCGATAGCTGATGCCGATCGCGTTCACTGCCGCGACGATCACGCCGGTGAGCGAACACGTCAGTGCGACGTGAAGTGCGATTGGTTCGAGATCCCCGTTCTGGACGACGAAACCAACGAGGGCGGCGACTGCACCGCAACTAAAATCCACCGCGATCTTCAGCGTTCGGCGAACGGTTGGATCTTGCGTCAACTTCCAGCTGGTTCGTGCGCTCGGCATGGAGTCACAAGAGCTTGGGTTCCGCGCCATGCGTGACGACATGTGCGACGGTCATACCCGCGCGCCGATTGCGGGTGAGCGCGCTTGCATGCGGCAACTGTGCCAGCGCGTCGAATGAGTGGGCGCATCATCGCGCGTTCGGCGATTTGGTGTAGCTTCTTTACCTTCGGACGACTTCTTTTTCGACGACTGCCTCCATGCCCTCACGGGTCACCTACCTGATCGGCGCCGGCGGACACGCCAAGGTGATTGCCGATATCCTCATCGCATCGGGTCACCCACCAGCGGCGTTTCTCGACGACGCTCCAACGCAGAACCGAATTCTTGGAATAACGGTCATCAAAGGACTCGAATTGCCGCAGCCGGACTCGGCGGTGATCGTCGCCGTTGGCGACAACGCCACACGTCAGCGACTCGCGCGGCGATACAGCACGTTCGACGTCGCGATTCATCCATCCGCCGTCGTGTCGCGCGATGCAGAAATTGGACCGGGGACCGTCGTCATGGCCGGAGCCGTGATCAATACCGGAGCGCGCGTCGGCTCGCACTGTATCATCAACACCGGATCGATCATCGATCACGATTGCTTAATTAGTGATTTCGCGCACATCGCGCCCGGCGCCAAACTCGGTGGCAACGTGCGGGTGGGCACGGGCAGCATGGTTGGGCTCGGCGCCAACGTCATTCATGGTCGTTGCGTTGGTGACCACACAGTTGTCGGAGCCGGCTCGACTGTGGTGCGCGATGTTCCGTCGCGCGTCGTCGCCATTGGATCACCAGCGCGCACAGTGCGAACACGCGCGCCCGACGACCGATATCTCTAAGTCAGATTAGCGCGCTCTCTTGAGAGAGACGCGAACTACGGTCGGAACCGGACGCCGGTCGTCAATCGAATGTTCGTGGCGTCGGATGTGAAGTTCCGGTTGAGCTCGCGCGCCGCGGTGACGGACCAGGTCCAGTCGAAGTGCGGTTGGAAGGCAACGCGCTCCAACGTCAGCGCGTGAACCACGTCCGTACTGTCCGCGACCGGCAGTCGATCCTTCCCGCTGAGACGCTGTTCGCGGGCGGATCGCACCCACGACATCGTCCACCGCCCTCCCTTGTCGTAGCGCGACATCTCGATCGTCGAGCCGCCGCCGCCATAGACGGATGCGCCGCCAAGCACTTGGCCGTACTGCGTGTGCCCCTGAGTGACGATAGTGTGGACGTAGAACGGATTCTGTGGTCGGCCGAGCTGGATCGCGCTGACGCGGGCGTCCGTATGCTCGCCGCGAAACGTCAGCAAGCTTCCGTCCGCGCGTGTCCAAACTTTCTGTAGGCCGAGCGTGAACGCCGACTCGTGGTCGGGCTCGAGCAACAGGTCACGCGTGTCGAGGTTGTGGTCGTCACGTCCGTACTCGCCATAGAGCTCCACGCCGCCCTGCGGAAAGGTCCAGCGAAAAAAAAGCGATGCGAGTTGATTGTCGCCCTCGAGACCGACCGCCGTGTGCCCCGGACCCTGCGTCGCCAAATACTCGAGTCCCTCGAACGGCCGCAGGAAGTCGTGAGACGTAAAACCCGAGTCCGGCCAAATGGTGTGGAAGAATCGCGCGCCGCCGATCTGCAGGTTGTCGACGCCCCGCGGACTGAAGGACGCCACGATGCCAGAGACGAAGCGTCGCGTCTCGCTATCGGATGGAAACGCGAATTGCGATTGACTGAGGCGACCGTATTCGATTCGGCCATGAAGGTGGCCGATGAAAATGTTCACCGGTTGTGACGTTCCGAGGAACACATGGGGAAATCCGGCGGCGTTGTTACCGAGGATCAGCGGGTTGTCGATCGCTGGGCCCCAGTGATCGTTCGCGGTCGAAACGCCGAGAGCGATAAACGGGAAATCGAGCCGCACCGTGCTCTGCCCTGGATCGATCCGCTGATACGCACCGTCGCCGAACCGTTGCGGAAGATCGATCGTTTGCGGATTGGTAGGATCGTCGAACACGTACTTGCCACTCTGCCCGTTCGCGAGCAGCGCGAAGGAACTATTCTGCGCGCGAAACGCGATGGGCTCGATCGCAAACGATAGCGGCCCGACGCGTCCCCCAAATCCGGCCTGCACCGATCCCGTAAGACCGCGACCCGCCCACACCGCACCGTCATTGAAGCCATAAGGAAACGCTGAATTGTAGATCAGCGCCGCCTGCGGCGTGAGGAAGTAGAAATCGGCCTTGTGTTTCGGTGGACGCACGACACGCGCCGACCAGGGATGATTGTTCGTCGCGGGCAACAACGTGTCCAGGTCGCGTGGCCCGAACGCACGCACGTCCCACGAATACGATGGAATCACGCCCTTGTCTTGCAGCACACGCAAATAGCGTTCGGCTTCTGTGTTCACCGCCACGGGCTCGCGCGTCGACGATCCGGCCGGGATTTGCGCCGCCAGCGGCGTCGCGATCACACCGATCACACCGATCACAACTGCTTGTCGAAGGACGACGCGCGATCGAGTCACGCCGCCTGCCGCGATGGATCGTCGATCGTCGGCATCGAACGGCGCATGAGTCGGCGCACCGCCTGACGCTCACTCGGTGTGATGAGGCCGAACCACGCGACCGGCAGGTAGACGGCTGCTGCCGCGAAGACATACGCGATTCGCGCCATGGTGCCCGGCAGCATTGCGCCGACGAGCAATGCCAACCCCATGCTCAGCCACGTCACCGCGGGCGTGTGAAGAAGTTTTCGATCGACCGCGAGGCTGCGGCGTGCCATTACCCAGAGCGCCGCCGTATCGATGAACACGCGGACCGTCCAGGCGATTGCGACTCCAGGCAATCCCATTGTCTTTGCGAGCACCCAGATCGCGGCGACGTACAGCGGAAGCTCGACGAGATTGAGCTTGCCGGTGAGGTCCGGTCGCCCAACTCCCTGCAACACCGCGAACCCGACGAAGCCGACGCTGTTGATCAGCGCACCGACCGCCAGCCACTGGAGAACGACGGATCCCGCTCGCGCGAATTCCGCCCCGACCCAGAGATGGAGAATCTCGGACGCAAGCGTCACCAGGATGAGGCTCACCGGAAAGATCACCAGCACGACGGCACGCACGCCCTTGTCGAACAGCTGCGCCGTCCGCACCCGATCGCGCGCGAACGACTCGGCGAATGCCGGGAAGAGCACACCCATGAGGGCTGACGGGAACAGCAACAGCTTCATCACCGCTTCGAACGGCGTCACATAGTACGCGACGGCTGCCACGGGTAGCAGCGCTCCAATCAGAAAACGATCGAAGTACGTCATGAGCGGACTCACGATGTTGCTGACCGTCATCCAACCGCCAACACGCAACAGCGGCCCAATGACCTGTCGCCGAATGGCGATGCGATTGCGCAGGAATGCATATCGCCTCACGCACAGCACCAAATGCGCGATCCACGTGATCACTCGGCCGACAACGAGGACGGCGACGACGACGTCCAACCGGTTGGTGAACGGCAACGCGGCGAGCGGCCCGACGTAGGAAAAGACCGCCAGTGGAATCCGCAGCACCGTCGCGAGCCCGAAGTGCTGGTGCGCTTCGATGATTCCGCGCAGCCCGGCCGTCGAGACGACGATCGGCAGCGACAGCGCAAGCAGGTAAAATGATCGCGCGCTCTCCGCCACGAGTGCCGGCGGAATCTTGAGGAGGTCGGTCACGAGCCACGGCGTCACTGCGGCAAGTGCGACAGCACCGACGGCGCCAAGCAAGAACATCAGCGCCAACGCCGTCCAAGCGACAATCAGCAACTCGTCTTCACGGTCCGAGCCGAGGCGTGTGGCCACCGCATGTGTGAGCGCGCGGCCCAGTCCCAAATCGACGAGACCGAAATAGCCGATCGTCGCCCAGGCGAGCGTGAGCACACCGAACCGGTCGGCTCCGAGGCCGTGAATGAGCCACGGGATGGCGACGAGAGCGGCGACGAGCGGCACCGCTTGACCGGCAAGATTCAATGCCGTGTTTCGTGCGAGGAGTTTCGAGTTCGTCACGGCGCGAGCGTACGGCCCGGGTCGGCAGTGCGTCCTTCCGAGACCGCGCTGAAGAAGTCGTGATATGCCGTCATCACCGGGCGGGCGCGTCGCCATTGCCGGCGTACGAGCTTCGGTATGAGACATTTGGTAATGGACCAAGCGACGGCGACCGGCAGCCGGCTCGGCTCGAATTTGTGGATGAGCAATAGCGCGCTGCGCACCGTGTGATAGTCGCGTCGATCGCTGGGCCGCTGCACGGAGCCTTCGCCCTTGTGCCAGATCCGTGCGTTCGGCACATAACCCAGTCGCATCCCCGCGCGGCGCATGCGGAGACACCAGTCGACTTCTTCGGAGTACATGAAGTAGCGCTCGTCGAGCAACCCGACGCGTTGCAGCACGTCGAGCCGCAGAAGCAGGCAGGCCCCGGAGATGAAGTCGAATCGTGTCGGAGCGGTTCGCGCGGCGCTCTGTGTCTGCGCCACTTTCGTGAATCCGCTCCAGCGCGACAGCTGGCCGCCGCCGGCGACTTGAATACGGTCCGGGCGATCATACCAGTAGACCGTCGCGCCGACCGCGCCCAGCTCGGGGTCATTTGTGAGCCGCGACACCATTTCTCGGAGCGAGCTTGGTTCGACGACGGTGTCGTTGTTGAGAATCCAAACGAGGCCCGCCTCATCGCGTGCCTGTAGGTATTTCAGCCCCACATTATTGCCACCGGTGAAGCCAAGGTTCTCCGCGAGTCGCACGAGCACGAGCTGTGCATCGACAGCCGGAGCGTCAGCCAGCATGCCGGCTTCGGCGTGTGCTCGGTCGCCGAGCACATAGCGAATTGGTTTTTGAACTGACGTGGTGTGAACGGTGGGCGGCAGAGGGTCGCGAGCAAGCGTCGCGAGCTGCGTTCCTTCGGCCCACCCTTGGATGCGTTCGACGGAGCCGTCGGTCGAGCCGTTGTCGCAAACGATGACTCGGAAGTCGGGATAGTCGAGGCGAAAGACGCTTTCGAGACACTCGAGGGTGTCCCGCCAGCCGTTGTAGTTGACCAGCAGGACGTGCACGCGCGGAAGAACGTTCATTGAATCCTAAAGCTTAGATACTCCTGGACATCTTCGGACACCAAGGAAATCCCGACGACCATGCCCTGTCCAAACGGCGTCGCACTGGCGTTGCTCGTCACCGCCATGCTTCCGATTCAGGCGCAGGACAGCGCAACGAGCCCGTTCGCGAGAAGCACGCGCACGGTTCTGCTTGGCAGTCCAGACGAAGATCGGTTGCGCATCGAACAGATTCGTGGTCGCAATAAACCGGCCGGCAGCCTCATCCGTTCCGCGTCTGCGTTCGCCACAATCGACGACTCGATCGCGACGGGTGGGCTTCACTGGTCGATTCTCGATCCGATCGTCGACGCGACGTGGAACTCGCAAATTCCTTTCTCCATAGACGATGGCGGCCTGTGGGCAGGACGCGGCATCAGCTCTCGGTTGACCGCTGGTGTTCGGGCAAACCTTGGACCGTTGCACGCCCAGCTCGCACCGGAGTTCATGTATTCCGAGAACCGGCCGTTTCCATTGCCGCCGTCGGGCATCCCAGGCCGCAGTGACTTTGCGTTGCCGTATCATAGTGGGCCGGTGTCGATCGACTTGCCGTTTCGGTTTGGATCCGAGCCATTCACCGTCGTCGATCTCGGACAATCGGCTGTTTGGGCGCGGTTCGCCGTCGTCGATGTCGGCGCGTCGACCGAGAACCAGTGGTGGGGTCCAGGTATTCAGAACGCGCTCGTCATGAGCGACAACGCTCCCGGAATTCCGCACGGATTCGTGCGCACCAATCAGCCAGTCCATACCGATATTGGTGACTTCGAAGCAAAATTGATCGCCGGCGGGCTCACCGAGTCACTCTATTTCGATCGCGATTCGAGCAACAATCGCCGGTCCATCAGCGGTATCGTCGCGACATTCGCGCCAAGCCTCGAGCCGAACTTGTCGGTCGGCGCAGCGCGTGCCGTATATAGTCCTGCGCTGCGAGCGAGCGATGTCACCAGGCACGCCTTCGACGCGCTATTCCGAGCAAGCACGCAGCGCCCGGACTCGACGCATACCGGCGCCAACACATTCGATCAAATCTTTTCACTGTTTGCGCGTTGGGTGTTTCCACAGAACGGGTTCGAGGTGTACGGCGAATGGGCGCGAATGCTGCCACCGTCCGGACTGCGACAATTGCTCGTCGACCCGCAATACACGCGCGGCTACACTGTCGGCATGCAGGTGGCCGGCAATGTTCAACGCGATGCCCTGCTGCGATTCCAAGCCGAGGCGACGTTCCTCGACCAGACGCCGCCGTCGCGCGCCGGTGACACGCTCTCGTTTTACACCAGTCGCGACGTTCCTCAAGGATATACGCAACGGGGACAACTCATCGGCGCCGCGATCGGACCGGGTGGATCGAGCCAATTTCTCGCGCTCGACTACATGCCACCATGGTGGGACGTCGGCGTCTTCGCGGAGCGCATTCGGTGGGACGAAGACGTGTACTACATCCAACCGACAGGCTTCTCGTACTTCTCGCACGACGTGACCGCGCTGGCCGGTCTTCGAGGAACAGTACGTATGTTCGGCGGTGAGCTGCACGCCGAGTATAGCGTCGCCGCTCGACTCAACTTTCTCTTTCAGAACGCTCATGGCGGATTCGGACCTGAGCGCGAGAATGATTTTCGCAACGCGTCATTTCGGTTTTGGATGACGCCGTTCACGCTGCGGTGACCTCCTATCCGACCGACTGATCGCGATCGATGAAAGTCGTTCTGCTCAATACACTCTATGCCCCGCACGTATTAGGTGGAACGGAGCGCGTCGTGCAGACGCTCGCCGACACGCTGTTGGCACGCGGCCACGAACCCGTGGTCGTGTGCACGGACAATCAACGCGGCGTCAGGCGCGACGTCGTCGCGGCCGTTCCCGTGTACTACGTCGGACTTCAAAATGTGTATCCGCTGCTGCCGCTCGAGGCGCGTCGCACGGTGGCGAAGCCGCTCTGGCACACGGTGGACACCGTCAACCTCGGCATGGCGCGAGAGCTTGGACGGATTCTCGACCGAGAACGGCCAGCCATCATGCACTCCCACAACCTGGCCGGATTCTCCGCGCTGGCCTGGAAGGTGGCGCACGATCGGTCGATATCCATCGTACACACGCTGCACGACTATTACCTGCTCTGCCCACGCTCGACGATGTTCGCCAACGGCGCGAACTGCGAGCGCCAACACGCGGCATGTGCCATTTTCTCTTGGCCGCGCATCAAGTTGTCGTCGCGCGTACAAGCCGTCGTCGGCGTCAGCAAATTCGTACTCGATCGCCACCTGTCTTACGGCGCGTTCCCACGCGCGGAGACATTCGTGGTCGGAAATCCGTGCGTGGCCAACGCTGAAAGTCCGGATCGCAGCGTCCCGTCGGCCGGACCGCTTCGCATCGGGTTTCTCGGCCGCCTGGAACCCGCGAAAGGCGTTGAGCAATTACTCACGGCCGTCGAGCAGCTGACATGCAGCAACTGGGAGCTGCATCTCGCCGGCCGCGGGACGCGCGAATTGGAGTGCCGCCTTCGCGAACGTTTCGTCGATCCGCGAATTCGCTTTCATGGGTTCGTCGATCGAAGCGAGTTTCTCGCGACGATCGATGTGCTGGTCGTGCCGTCGCTCTCCCACGAGACGTTTGGACTTGTGGCAATCGAGGCGTTCGCGTCGGGAGTTCCTGTCATCGCCTCGCGGCGCGGCGGACTCACCGATGTGGTCACCGACGGCGAGACTGGAGTGTTGTTCGAGCCGAGTGATGCGAGTCAGCTGCCTGCCGTGCTCGATCGATTCGTGGGCGATCGACGGCTCGCTCACGA
>JAICYT010000013.1 GCA_025934075.1 Gemmatimonadaceae bacterium | reverse complement strand
GGCCGTGGAGTTCATCAAAGCGAACATGAATCTCGAGAGCACCGAGGCCGCGTCGGTGTCCGACAGTAAGAAGGTCGTCGAGATCTGTACGAAGTACGCGCAGAAGGGCATGCTCAACATTTTTTTCACCGTCTTCTTCGCCACGCTCGCGTTCGCGTTCGTCGAGCCGTTTTTCTTCATCGGCTATCTGATCTCGATCGCCATGTTCGGATTGTACCAGGCCATCTTCATGGCAAACGCCGGCGGCGCCTGGGACAACGCCAAGAAGATCGTCGAAGTGGAGTTGAAGCAGAAAGGCACGCCGCTGCATGCGGCAACCGTCGTGGGTGACACGGTCGGCGATCCATTCAAGGACACGTCGTCAGTGGCGCTCAATCCGATCATCAAGTTCACCACTCTGTTCGGCTTGCTCGCGGTGGAGCTTGCGGTCTCGCTCACGGAACAGCGCGGTCCTGCGCTTGGCCATTTGCTCGCCGCGGTGTTCTTCCTCATCTCGGTCGCGTTCGTCTATCGGTCGTTCTACGGCATGAGGATCGAGAGCGGCGAGGCGGTCAGAGCATAGGGGACGCATGAATCAACTCTTCGCGAGGAAGTCGGTTGCCGACTTTGAGGCCGACGTTGCCACGCACGGCGGCCTCAAACGGACGCTCGGGAAGTGGCATCTCACCGCACTTGGCGTCGGCGCCACGATCGGCGCCGGCATCTTCGCGACGACAGGCACGGCAATCGTTGGCGACGCCGCTCGCCCCGGCGCTGGCCCCGCAATCATTTTTTCGTTCATTCTCACTGCTGTCGCCTGCGGATTCGCGGCGCTGTGTTACGCCGAGTTTGCGGCGATGGTACCGATCTCCGGCTCGGCGTACACGTACGCGTACGCATCGATCGGTGAATTCGTCGCGTGGATCATCGGCTGGGACCTGATCATCGAATACGCAGTCGGCAACATCGGTGTGGCGATCGGATGGGCAGGGTACTTTCGAGAGTTGATCAATCACTTCGGCTGGGATTTGCCGCCGTGGCTGGCGACGGATTACCGATCCGCGCACGACGCGTTCATCGCCGTCGGTACGGCCGCCGGCGGAACGATCGACGCGACCACGAAGTACCTCGCTGCGGCGTGGACGACGGCGCCGCATCTGGGCGGCTTCCCGATCATCATCAATCTGCCCGCCGTGGCGGTCGTGGCGCTGATCACGGTCATTCTCGTCATCGGTATTCGAGAGTCGGCCGACACGAACAACGCGATGGTGCTGCTCAAAGTCGGCATCATTTTGTTCTTCATCGCGATCGGCATCTTCCTGATCAGGCCGCACAATTGGACCAACCCGGCGACCGGTGGATTCTCGCCGAATGGCGCGGCCGGCATCAGTGCGGCGGCGGCGATCATCTTCTTCAGCTACATCGGATTCGACGCGGTATCGACAGCGGCGGAGGAGACGAAGAATCCGCCGAAAGACATGCCGTTCGGCATCATTATGAGCTTGCTCATCACCACCGTGCTCTACATCGCGATCTCTATCGTGATGACCGGCATGGCGCCGTGGAAGCAGCTCGGTACGGCCGAACCGATGATCACCGCGTTGCAGTTTGCATCCGGCCCGCCGGCGCTTCTCAATGCGTCGCGATTCATCATCGCGCTGGGCGCGGTCGTCGCGATGGGAAGCGTATTGCTCGTGTTCCAGCTCGGTCAGCCGCGCATCTTTTTCTCGATGGCGCGCGACGGCTTGCTGCCGCCGGTCCTTGCAAAGGTTCACCCGAAGTACAAGACGCCATACGTCGGAACGATATTGACCGGCGTTTTCGTGGCGGCGTTCGCCGCGTTCGCGAACATCGCCGAGGTCGTTGATTTGACGAACATCGGGACGCTGTTCGCCTTCGTGCTCGTCTCGGCAGGCGTGATTTTTCTTCGGCGCATCGATCCCGAGCGACCACGGCCGTTTCGCGTGCCCTGGGTACCGCTCACACCGCTTATTTCCATCGTTGCCTGCATCTACCTGATGATCCAGTTGCCAGGCGTCACGTGGATTCGATTCGCGATTTGGCTCGTCGTCGGGCTCATCATCTATTTTACGTACGGCTACACGCATTCGACGCTTCGCCGTCGAACCGCTGATGGAGGAAGGACACGGTGAGCTTGGCTGGACAATTGGCGGGGTCTCCCGATCGGGCTGACGAGCCGCGGAAGTCGTTCTTTCGTCGCATCACGCTGTCGCAGTGGATCGTGATCTCCATGGTCCTCGGCATCGTGATCGGGTGGGGATTCCCCGACGCTGAGCGAGAGTTGCACGGCGGCTGGGCCGCGAGCGACTTGAACGTTCTCTCATCTGTGTTCTTGCGGATGATCAAGTCGTTGATCGTGCCTCTGCTGTTCGGCACGTTGGTCGTCGGCATTGCGGGCCATGGCGATGATATGAAGCGTGTGGGTCGCCTGGCCCTCCGGTCGATCATCTACTTCGAGCTGGTGACGACGCTCGCGCTAGCCGTCGGGCTCATCGCGGTCAATCTGGTCAAGCCTGGTCGCGGGGTCGATCTCGGCTCGGCCTCGGCGAAAGAGGGCTCGGAATACGCGGCGACGCATACGACGCTTACGGGAGTCATCGAGCACACCGTTCCACAAAGCTTCTTCGAGGCGGCGAGCAAGAACGAAGTTCTCCAGATCGTCTTTTTCGCGATCATCTTTGCCGTCTCGCTGTCGAAGGTGCAGGGCTCGGGCAAGACGTTCATGCTGAGCGCGTGCGAAAGCCTGTCCGAGGTCATGTTCAAGTTTGTGGGAATAGTCATGGGCTATGCGCCGATCGGTATTGGCGCGGCGATCGCGGTCACGGTTTCAAAGGGCGGTTTGGGTATCCTTCGAAACCTCGGCATCCTGGTCGGTACGCTGTACGCCGCGCTGGTCGTGTTCGTGGTCTGCGTCTTCATTCCCATCGCGCTGGCGTTTCGGGTGCCGTTGCGACGATTCATTCGTGCGGTGCGGGAGCCATGGCTCATCGCGTTCACAACCGCTTCTTCGGAAGCCGCGTTCCCGCTGGCGATGGAGCGAATGGAGCAGCTCGGCGTGCCGCGGCGCATTGTCGCGTTCGTTTTGCCGACCGGGTACTCATTCAACCTCGACGGCAGCACGCTGTATCTGGCGCTCGCCTCGGTATTCGTGGCGCAGGCGGCCGGGATCGACATGCCGATCTCGACACAGCTTGTGATGATGCTCACCCTGATGCTCACGAGTAAGGGCGTCGCGGCGGTGCCGCGTGCGTCTCTAGTGATCTTGTCGGGTGCCTTGGCGCAGTTTGGCTTGCCGTTGCAGGGGGTTGCTGTCATCCTTGGAGTAGACGCGTTGATGGACATGGCGCGCACTTCGCTCAATGTGCTCGGCAATTGCTTGGCGACGGTGGTGATGGCGCGTTGGGAAGGCGATTTCGACAGGCCGGCGGCGTCTGTGCCGGAGGCGGATGCGGTTGTCGGAGAACCGCTCCGGGTTCCAGCGGTGAGAACGCCCGATCCGGTTTGACGGCGGGGCGTCGAGCCTCTATTAGAACTATCTCATAGGCCGAGGAGTGGGTTCAATGGCGATCTCGTTCAAGCTGAATGGTAAGGCGACGACGGTCGATGTCCCCGCGGACATGCCGCTCCTCTGGGTCCTGCGCGACGTGCTCGATTTCAAAGGGACGAAATTTGGATGCGGCATCGGTCAGTGCGGGGCTTGCACCGTACACCTGAATGGCAACGCGATCCGCTCTTGCCAGCGTCGTGTTGCGACTGTGGCCGGCGCGGAGATTACGACCGTTGAAGGCTTGTCGGCCGATGGGACGCACGCGTTGCAGCAGGCATGGCAGGACCTCGACGTCCCGCAATGCGGCTACTGTCAGGCCGGCCAACTGATGTCCGCATCGGCGCTTTTGGCGAAGACGCCGAATCCGACCGACGCGGAAATCGATGCCGCGATGAACGGCAACATCTGTCGTTGCGCGACGTATCTGCGCATCCGGCAGGCGATCCACAAAGCGGCGCAGACGCCCGCGACTGTGGGCTCGCGGTCCGGCGAGCCGAACTCCTAAGGGGGCGCCACTATGGACACCAACGCGCGCGTCGACCGTCGATCATTCCTCCGTGTCACCGCACTCGCCGGCGGGGGCGTACTGCTCGGCAGCTATCTCAGGGTGTTGGACGCCGGCGAAGCGTTTGCCGCGACGCCTGGCGGCATCGGCGCTGCCGAGTTTGCACCGAACGCGTTCATCCGCATGACGCCTGACGGAATCGTGACGATCATCGCGAAGAATCCCGAGATCGGTCAGGGCGTCAAGACCATGCTCCCGATGATCATCGCCGACGAGCTGGATGTCGAGTGGAAGAATGTTCGCGTAGAGCAGGCTCCGCTCGATACGGCGAAGTTCACCGGACAGGGAGCGGGCGGCAGCACGGCGACGCCGACGAATTGGTTACCGATGCGTCGCGTCGGCGCTGCTGCGCGTGCGATGCTCGTCGCCGCGGCCGCGCAAACGTGGGGCGTGGCGGAGTCTGAATGCGAGACGTCTGCAGGAACGGTGAAGCACACCGCGAGCGGACGCACGTTGCCATACGGACAACTGCTCGACAAGGCCGCGACGGTCAAACCGCCGGAGCTCGACAAGGTTGCGCTCAAGGATCCCAAGCAGTTCAGGATCATCGGCACTCATGTGCCTGGCGTCGACAACCATTCGATCGTCACGGGCAAGCCGCTCTACGGCATCGATATGACGTTGCCGGGCATGCTCTACGCGGCGTACGTGAAGTGTCCGGTGTTCGGCGGCAAGGTGGTGAGCGCGAACGTCGACGAGATCAAGACGCTGCCCGGCGTGAAGCAAGTCTTCGTCGTCGAAGGAAGCAGCACGCAACTCAATGGGCTGGTGCCGGGCGTCGCGATCGTCGCCGACAACTGGTGGCTCGCGCAGCAGGCGCGCAAGAAGCTCAACGTCACGTGGGACGAAGGGACGACCGCGCAGCAGAGCAGCGTCGGATTCGCCGCGCGCGCCGCCGAACTCTCGAAGCAAGCGCCGCAGCGAAATTTGCGCAAAGACGGCGATGTCGACGCCGCGCTCAAAGGTGCGGCAAAGACGGTGCAAGCGGAGTACTTCTATCCGTTCATCGCGCACGCCCCACTCGAGCCGCAGAACACGACGGCTAGCTTCAAAGACGGAAAGCTCGAGATTTGGTCGCCGACGCAGCAGCCACAGGGCGGACGTGCGCTGGTCGCGCGCACGCTCGGGATTCCGGACACAGACATCACCGTCCACCTCACGCGCAGCGGCGGTGGGTTTGGTCGTCGTTTGAACAACGACTACATGGTTGAAGCCGCGGCAATCGCGAAGCAAGCGGGCGTTCCCATCAAGCTGCTATGGACGCGCGAAGACGACATGCAGCATGACTTCTATCGTCCGGCTGGCTTCCACTACCTCTCCGGCGGCGTCGACGCGTCGGGAAAGCTCGTCGCGTGGCGCGACCACTTCGTTTCGTTCGGCGAAGCACAATCGTTCGCGTCGAGCGCTGGAATTCAACCGACCGAGTTTCCGGCAGCGTACATCCCGAACTTCGCGCTCGACGTTTCCGTGATGCCACTCGGCGTTCCGACTGGAGCGCTGCGTGCACCCGGCAGCAATGCCATCGCATTCGTCATGCAGTCGTTCCTCGATGAGCTGGCACACGCGGCCGGAAAGGATCCGGTGCAGTTTCGTCTCGATCTCTTGGCAAACCCGCACGACGGTGCCGCGGTGGACGCTGCGCGCATGCGTGGCGTGCTCGAGATGGTCGCCGACAAATCAGGCTGGGGAAAACAGTCGCTGCCCAAGGGCACGGGCATGGGCGTCGCCTTCCACTACAGCCACCGTGGCTACTTCGCCGAAGTTGTGCAGGCGACGGTGAGCAAGGATGGCGCGGTCAAAGTCGACAAGGTGTGGGTCGTTGGCGACATCGGCAGCCAGATCATCAATCCGGGCAATGCTGAGAGCCAGGCGCAGGGCGCGGTGCTTGATGGCATTGCCGAAGCCCTCGGGCAGGAAATCACGATCGACAAGGGCCGCGCGGTCGAAGCAAACTTCAACGCGTTCCCGCTGCTCCGTCTCCGCCAAGCGCCACCGATCGACGTCAGCTTCCGTATCACAGAATTTCCGCCAACAGGACTCGGCGAGCCGGCGTTGCCGCCAGTTGTTCCGGCGTTGTGCGGCGCGATCTTCATGGCGACAGGCAAGCGTGTGCGGTCGCTACCGTTATCAAAGCAGGATCTGAAGTGGAGTTGAATCCTTGGTCGAGTCGCAGGCGCTAAACTGCTCGCCACGGAGTCAACTCGATCGACGGAACGGCAGGGAATAACAGCAAGCAGCTACTGCAATATTGTTAATGCGCGGCGGAACGATTTCTCCGCCGCGCATTTGTCGAAATGGCCCAAACAATTGCTCAGTGGTAGTCCGAGGATTCCATGGACCGCGTCGCAAACCTTTAGGACGCTTCCTCGGCCGACAAGCTCATCGCAAGGCGGCCATTCGGCTACACCATGGCTTCGCCGAGAATCCGTAGGGCGGCACGAACGGCACCGCGCGCGGGAATCACGACATCCGTCCTGAGCTGACCGCCGGGCACCGCTGACTTCAATCGGTGCTCGAGTCGTTTTCGGAGCGTGGTCCCGCGAGACAACATCCCACCGGAGAATGCGATCGGCAATGCCGCGCGCTCGTCGCCGAAGAGTTGGCGCGCCAGCGCGCGTACGTGCAACACGAGCTCCTCGACGGCGAGACTCACGATCGCGTTGGCGCGTAAATCGCCAGCGTCGGCGACGCTGAGCACGACTGGGGCGAGCGACGCAAGCTGTGATGGCGGTGCGTTGGCGGCCCAGCCGATGAGATCAGAGGTTTCATTGATTTGCGCCGCGGTGAGAATCGCTCCCGTGAGGGCCGTCTCTGGCTCGCGACCGTCGGCGGCCGCAGTGACCACGGACAGGGCGCGACGTCCGATCCACGCGCCGCTCCCCTCGTCGCCACACACTGGTCCCCAGCCGCCGCAGCGCGACGTCGCCCCGGTCGGTCCGCGGCCAAAGGCCACCGAGCCCGTGCCGCTGATGAGCAGCACGCCAGGGCCGTCGGCGAAAGCGTCGTCGAGCGCGATGCTGAAGTCGGAGTGAATCACGAGCTCCGCCGCGAGATCGCGACTCACGAGGGCTTGCCAAAGCTCGTGGCGTTCTGTCTCACGCCCGGCACCGGCGACACCGATCGACAACACGCGCGGCGTGACGTGGGTCATCTCGCACGACGCGAGCGCATCACGCACCACATCGGCGATCACGTTGGCCGAATGCTCCGCCTTGCCCGGCCTCACCGCGCTGCCGGGACCGACTGTCTCGGCGATGGTGCGACCTTGTTCGTCGGCGACCATTGCGTGGGTCTTCGATCCGCCACCGTCGATTCCAATTACGATGTACGTCATGTTGTCGCGATCCGTTCCGGCTGCGCAGCAGCGTGCGTGAGCGATGAGAGCATTCCAACCAGCAGCGTAATCGCCGTGCCGATCAACACGAACCACGGATAGGCAATCGTGGCGAGCGGCGCCAGCGTGTCGGCCCAGTCGGGGATGGCGGCACCGATCTGCTTGGCGAATACGATGACGCTCATCGCCGCGATGCCGACCGACATGCCAAGGATCGCATCGCGTTGGCGAGCGCGCCGCCAAAAGATAGCCAGGAAGAATCCGCCGAGCAGTCCGCCGTACGTAAACGATGCGATCGACAACGCGACGACGACGACGGACGTCTTTGGATTCTGCGGGAAGAGGAGCGCGCCACCGGTGAGCACGATGCCCCAGAATAGCGCGAAGAATCGGCCGATGCGAAGCGTGCGCGGATCATCGGGCGCGCGGCCCGTGAGCGGCAGGTAGATGTCGTGGGTCGCGGCCGCGGCAAGAGAGTTGATCGCGCCGGAGTGTGTGCTCATCGTCGCCGCGAGGATCGCGGCCAACAGGAGACCGACGAGTCCATGCGGCATTTGATCGACGATGAACGTCGGGAAGATCGCGTCGGGAACGGGGAACACCTTACCGCCGTACAATCCCCAGAGCCCAACACCGAGCGTGAGGAACAGCGCGAATTGAATGATGACGGCGACGCCGCTGCCGATGACGGCCGCCTGCGCCGCCTTGAGCGACCGCGCCGACAACAAACGTTGAACGATGAGCTGGTCGGCTCCGTGCGACGCCATCGAGAGAAACGCGCCGCCGATAACGCCCGCGAGCATCGTGTGCGGTTGCGTGAGGATCGGCGTCCAGCTGACGATCTTGAACTTTCCCGCGGGCGCAGCGGCGGCGATGATCGAGCTCCAACCGCCTGGCATCAGTTGCCCAACGAGCACAATCGCCGAGAGTCCGCCAAGGAGATACACTGACGCCTGCACAATCTCTGTCCATACGACCGCACGCATGCCGCCGCGGATCGTGTAAATCACTGTCAGCGTGCCGAGGACCAGCACCGCAACGGGCATGACGGCAGCGCGCGGCAGCAACGGGCCGATGATCAACGCGATCGGAACCGCGGTCGCATAGACGCGAACCGAATCCGCCATGCCACGCGTGACCATGAACACGACCGATGTGAACCGCCGCGCCGCGATGCCGAAGCGATGCTCGAGCAACGCGTATGCGGTGACGAGATTGCCTTCGTAGTAGCGCGGCAGCAGCGTGTACGCGAGGGCGATGCGCCCGACGAGATAACCGACGGCGATTTCCAAAAACCCAAGGTTGCCGACGTACGCCAATCCCGGAATGCTGATGAACGTGAGCGCGCTCGTCTCGCTGGCGACGATCGAGAACATGACGGCCCACCACGGGATCTCACGGTCGGCGACGAAGTAATCTTTCGCGTCTTTTTGCCGCCGGCCGACGTAGATCCCGAGCAGCGTGATGCCGACGAGATATGCGATGATGACGATGAAGTCGAGCGCGTTCAGCCCGCGCATGCGACTCCAGCGTCACTCCACCACATACGCTTCCATCGCGAAATACTCGGCGAGCCCGAGGCGATCCAGCTCCGCCGCCGTGCCTTTGTTGCGCGCTTCGACACGCTGCCAGAATTCGCGCTCGTCGTAGCCGCCGGGGAACGGCGCGGAATCCTTTTGCGATTGATGCTTGAAGATCGCCTGAATCTTGAGGCGCAATTCTTCCTGGGAGAGCGGCACGAGCCACGTCGCTTCGTAGACGGGCCACTCCTGCCACGCACCTCGATAGAGCCACACCTCAGGCAATCCGTTCGTGCCGCCTTCGCTCGAGGGAGACTTTGCTCGTCCCGCGGCGCCGATCTCGGCGAGCGCGCGGTCGATCGCTTCTTTGCACATGCGATGCGTGCCGTGCGGGTCGGACAGATCGCCGGCGACAAAGATCAACTCGGGCTTTACTTCTTCGAGCAGCTTGCGGACGATCGCGACGTCGGCGGGACCGATCGCGTCTTTGCGCACCTTGCCAGTTTGATAAAACGGCAAATTGAGGAAGCGCGCGGCACTGCGTGGAAGCCCGACGGTCTCGATGCCGCTCACCGCTTCGGCCTCGCGGATGATGCGCTTGATGTCCTGAACCTCCGGGATATCGACTTCGCCCGGCGTCTTCCGCTCGAGACACTCGTGGACCTTCGATGCAAGCTGTTCGGTTTTCTCACGGCCGATTCGGCCTTCTGCGCCGAGTCGCTCGAGGAAATCGACATAGCGCCGCACGTCGTGGTCGAACACCGCGATGTTGCCGCTCGTCATGTACGCGACAACGATGTCGTTGTCGTTCTCGACGAGCTTGCGGAGAATGCCGCCCATCGAGATCACGTCGTCGTCCGGGTGCGGCGAGAAGCAGATGATCTTGCGACCCATCGCCAGCTTCGACTTTCCGCGGATCTTGGCGCCGAGGATGTTGAAGACTTTGCCGTTTACTTCGCCCGGCGATCCGAATTTGGCGACGAGCGACGACATCCGCGCATCGGCGTAGTCGCGCTGCGTGAGCTTGAGAATGGCTTTTCCGGTCCGCTGCGACAGCCAGATGACCGCGCGTACGATTAGCTCGTGCGTCCAGTGCACTTCGTCGATCAGCCACGGCGTCTTGATGCGCGTCAGCTCGGCGGCAGCGGCACGATCGAGATAAAACGTCGTGTTTGGATGACGCTGAAGGAACGTCGCTGCAACCTCGACGTCGATCTCGCCTTCGACCGCACGCTGCACGATGCTCGACTTGTGCTCTCCGGTGCCGATGATCGCGATCTCGCGCGCCTCGAGAATCGTCGCGATGCCCATCGTGACTGCCTCGCGCGGAACGAATTCCTCACCGAAAAAGTCGGCGGCGGCGTCTTTGCGCGTGACGGCATCGAGTGTGACGAGCCGCGTGCGGCTGTCGGCGCCGGAACCGGGCTCGTTGAATCCGATGTGTCCGGTCTTTCCGATTCCGAGAATCTGAAAATCGATGCCGCCGGCGCGTTCAATCGCGCTCTCGTATCGTTGCGCCGCGTCCTCGATCTCCGTGCGCGGCAGATCGCCGGGCGGCAGATGAACGTTCTCCGGCTTGATGTCGATCTGCGAGAAGAGATTCTCCCACATGAAGCGATGGTAGGAGTGGATGCTCTCCTTCGGCATCGGATAGTACTCGTCGAGATTGAACGTGATGACGTCGGCGAAGCTCAATCCGTTGTCGCGATGCATACGAATCAGCTCGCGATACACGCCGATCGGCGTCGAGCCGGTCGCGAGGCCGAGCACCGTTTGCTCGCCCGCGGCGTTGCGTTCGCGAATCAACGTCGCGATGCGATTGGCCACGAGTCGCGCGATGTCTTCATGGTCGTCGACGACGACCGTGCGAATCCGCTCGCCTTGATACGTGGCGTGTGAAACGCGAGAGAGGGGGGCTTCGCGATCGCCTGCGTCGCGGCCCCCCTCTCTGTGGTTCACGACCGCGTCCCGGCGTCCGCCAGCGACCGACCGTTCCATGCTTACACCTAGAGCGCTGAGTTATGCGGAGAACGAGCTACCGCAGCCACAACCGCCGGTTGAATTCGGGTTCTTGAACGTGAAGCCGGAGCCTTGCATCGACGAGACGTAGTCGATGGTGACGCCGTTGATGTATTGAGCCGAGAAGGGATCGACGAACACCTTCCACTCACCTTGGTCGACGATGAGATCATCCTCGGCCGGTTCGTCTTCGATGAGCAGGCCGTACTTGAAGCCGCTGCAGCCGCCGGGTTGGACGCTCACGCGGAGCCCGCCCTTGGCTGGTTCGACGTTCTCCTGCTCCATGAACTTCTTGACCTCGGTGGAGGCGGCCGGAGTAACCGTCACCAACACCTCGGGTTGATTCATCGTGCTCATTGTGGAGCCTCCAATTAGAGCAGCCAAATGCTGATGGCAATGGTACATACGTAGTATAGCGTCGCCCGGAACTCATGACAACGGTAGAACCTCGGCCGGCTAATCCGCCGCAATCCGTTCCTCTGCACCAACTGCCGCGCTCGGCGGCTCGGGTTCGGAGCGGAATGACCGGGCGATCCACGTGAACGCGAGCGCGGCAATCACGAGCAGAACGACACCGTTGCGCATCTCGCCGAAGATGATCTTCCCGACGCCGAACAGTGATGCATACACGGCGACGATGCCGGCGATCCAGTTGGTCCACGCGAGCGCGCCCCCGGGGATCGATTCGCGTCCGAAGCCGAGCCGCTTCGAGACCCGCGCCCACCCCGGGCCGCCCGGGCGCACCCGACGATAGAACGAGTCGAGCACCGCGGTGTGCTCGGCGGGCGTGAGGAACGTAACCGCCAGCCAGATCACGGTGCTGCCCGCGACTGTGATGAGCATCGTCATTGAATCGTTGCGCGGATCGCCGATCGGGTACCAGCGGCCCGGCACTGTGAAGAAGCAGATCGTGGAGATCACGAGCGACGCGATCATCGCGCTGATCTCCGACCAGGCGTTGATCCGCCACCAGTACCAGCGGAGAATCAGCACCAAGCCTGTGCCCGCACCCATGGCGAGAAGGAACTTCCACGCGCCCTCGATCGACGAGAGCTGCCAGGCGACGACGGCCGACGCGAGGAAGAGTCCGATCGTCGTCCAGCGCGAAACGGAGACGTAGTGCTTCTCTGTCGCGTCACGGTTTATAAAACGCTTATAGAAGTCGTTCACGAGGTACGACGCACCCCAGTTGAGCTGAGTGCCCACGGTCGACATGTACGCGGCGGCGAAGCCGGCCATCATCACGCCGCGCCACGGCGTCGGCAACAGATCCACGAACGCCTGCACGTACGCGGCCTCGTGGTCGTGCGTCGGGCCAATCCCGGCGGGGTAGAGCAGCACCGTTGCCAGCCCGGTGATGATCCACGGCCACGGGCGGATGGCGTAGTGCGCCACGTTGAAGAAGAGCGTCGCGAGTACGCCGTCGCGCTCCGTCTTCGCCGAGAAGATGCGTTGTGCGATGTAGCCGCCGCCCCCCGGCTCGGCTCCCGGGTACCACGCCGCCCACCACTGCACGCCGAGGAAGACGAGCAGGGCCATCAATGGCATCCACGCGTACGTCTCGATCCCGTGCGGCGTGACCCGCACTGGCAGCACCGAGAGCGCCGCCGCTTCACTGCCGAAATGCGCGGCAAGACCCGCTTTGAGTTTGGCCATCCCCCCCACGGCGCGGACGGCGTACACAGCGAGAATGACCACCGCCGTCATTTTGATCACGAACTGCACGAGATCGGTCCAAAGCACGGCCCACATACCGGCGGCGACCGAGTACATCATGGTCACCACGAAGCAGATGCCAACAGCGATCACTTCGCCTGAGATGGCCAGGCCGCCGATGTGCACTTCGCGCAGGCCGAGCGAGATCGTGAGAATCTTGATCATCGCCCGTGTGACCCACCCGAGGATGATCAGGTTGACTGGGATGGCGAGATACAACGCGCGGAAGCCGCGCAGCGTCGCCGCGCTCTTGCCGGCGTAGCGGATCTCTGCAAATTCGACATCTGTCATCACGTGCGCGCGTCGCCAAAGGCGAGCGAAGAAGAACACCGTGAGCATGCCGCTCATCAAGAAGTCCCACCACAGCCAGTTGCCGGCGACACCGTTCGCCGTCACGATGCCAGTGACGACCAGCGGCGTATCGGCGGCGAACGTCGTCGCGACCATCGACGCGCCCGCGAGCCACCACGGAACGGCGCGCCCCGAGATGAAGTATTCGCTCAGGCTCTCGCCGCCCTTCTTGGTGAACGCAAGGCCAATTCCCGCCGAGAGGAGGAAGTAGCTCGCGACAATCGCCCAATCGATGACGGTGAGGTTCATGGTCTCGTGGGTGTTCGGTGAAGGACTGCGGACATCACGGCGTCGGCGAGCTGCCGGCGCACCGCGGTGATCTTGTTGTTCGCCCGAGTTGGATTGACGCGATTGCTGAGCAAGACGATGAAGATGTCGTTCGGTGGATCGATACCGATCGAGGTGCCGGTAAATCCTGTATGCCCGAACGCCTGCGTCGACATCAGGTGGCCGGCCCATGCCGACGAGGGCGTTGTGTATTTCATACCGGGGAGATCGGGCTTCTGCCAGCCAATTCCGCGATTCGAGAAGGTCGAATCGACGTACGCGGTGAACTGTTTGATCTGAGCGCTGGGCAGCACGCGTGTCCCGTCGATCACTCCGTCGTTCAGATACATCTGCGCAAAGCGGGACAGATCGTACCCGGAGCTGAAGATTCCGGCATGCGCCGAGACGCCACCCAAGTAGTATGCGCGCTCGTCGTGCACCTTGCCGCGCACGAGCCCACCGCGTCGCGGATCGACCTCCGTCGGCGCGATCCGCGAGAGAAGGGAAGCGGGCGGCTTGTACATGGTCTCGTGCATGCCGGCCGGCTCGAACACGTGATTGTGTACGTAGGCGTCCAGTGTTTCGCCGGAGACTTTCTCGAGGATTCGACCGGCCATGTAGGCGCCGATGTCGCTGTACACCATTCGTACACCCGGCAGCGTGTCGAGCGGCGTCGTGAACATGAGCTTGGCCAGACTGTCGGGATCATGCGTGATCTCGTCGTATGCCTTGAACGCGGGCAAGCCGGACGTGTGCGTCAGCAGGTGACGAACGGTGACGCGTTCCTTGCTGGGCCCCGTCCAGTTGGGGAAGTAGCGTTGCACGGGCGCATCGAGGTCGACTTTGTGCTGCGCGACGAGCTGCATCATGCCGCTGGTCATTCCCATGACCTTCGAGAGCGACGCCATGTCCCAGAGCGTATGCTCGTCCGGCGTGGGACTCGGCGCCCAATCGAGATGGCCCACCGCATAGGTCGTGATGACGCGCGATCGCGTTCCAACGACCGCAATCGCTCCTGGAAATGCGCTGTCGGCGAGGGCCCGATCCATGACATGCTTCACCGAGTCACGGATCACCGGGTCCGCAAGGGCTGGTACGCCTCCGACGTATCTGCCAGGTTCAACGGACTGCGCCGCGCCGCGGTGACAACCGGCGACGAGCGTCGCCGAGAGGATCGCCGAGCCCGCAAGGCGGATCGAGGAGCGAACGACATGCATCATTGGCGGCATCTGAGAATTCTCATGGTGATGATCGGAGCCCCAGCCTGCGCCGGGCACGGCACCACTGCGGCGCCCGTGCCCGGCAGACCCGTGCGGCCGGGGATCACGGTTCTGCTCGAGGATAGTCTGGCACTTGTCCGCGGAAAACGCATCGGGCTGCTCACCAATCAGACCGGCGTCGACGCGAACGGCGTCTCGGACATCGAGCTGCTGCGCGATGCGCGCGCGCGAGCGGCCGGTGTCACGCTGGTCCGTCTCTTCTCGCCGGAGCACGGCATCCGTGGTACGGAGGATCGGGAGCACCTCGAGAGCGGTATCGATGCGCGCAGCGGGTTGATGGTCCATTCGCTCTATACGGTCACGACGATCGCGCCGCCGGACAGCCTGCTGGTCGACCTCGACGCCATCGTGTACGATCTGCAAGACATCGGCACTCGGACGTGGACGTATGTGGGAGCTATGGTCTACGCCATGCGCGCGGCAGCGCGGAGGCACCTTCCCATCATCGTCCTCGATCGACCCGACCCAATTACCGGCGACCACGTCGACGGCCCCATGCTTGATACGGCGTTGTCCAACGCGGAAGAGCATACATCGCAGCGACCGGGGAAGGCGTACGCATTATACCCGTTCCCGCTGCGTCACGGAATGACGATGGGCGAGCTCGCTCTGTTTTACAACAGTGTGCTGGGAATCAACGCGCAGCTACACGTCGTGCCCGTGACCGGATGGCGGCGGAGCATGTGGTTCGATCAAACCGGCTTGCCGTGGGTGCGACCGTCGCCCAATCTCCCGACCCTCGCGAGCGCGCTCGTGTATCCGTCTCTGGTCGCGTTCGAGGGCACGAACGCATCGGTCGGTCGTGGGACGAGCAAGGCATTTCAACAGTTCGGCGCGTCGTGGATGAATGCCGCAGGCGTCGCCGAACTGCTGAATGCGCGTCACTTGCCGGGCGTGCGATTCGTCGACGACTCATTCACGCCCGTGAATCCTGGCGACGCGAAGTTCAACGGCGTTCGCATCCCGGGAGTTCGAGTCGACGTGACAGATCGGGAACGTGTTCAGAGTGGAAGAATCAGCGCCGCGATTCTTTGGGCGATCCTGCAGACGAATCGTGATTCGCTTCGTATTTCAACGCGGACGTTCGATGAGCGGTTCGGCAGTCGGGCTGTTCGTGAGGCAATCGTCGCCGGCACCGATCCCGACGTGGCTTTCGCTACGCAGCGCGCGGCCGTCGAGCAGTTCTTGCGCGGCGCCAAGCCATTCCAGATCTACCGCTAAGCTCTTCCTGCCGCACCGAAGGATGTATGATGACGTTAGCGCCTGCAGCGTTCCGAGATCACAGTTCTGCAGCGGTCCCGGCTGTCGCGCACACGTCTTGCGATCCTCTGGTGCGATTGCTTACAGACTTATCCAAGGATGTCCGACATGAATTCACGTACGCTGCTCGTCGCGCTCTCACTTGCGGTCGTTACGGCCTGTAGCCCGCGTCAGGTCGACGTGCGCACCGCGCCGACAACGCAGGCGCAGGTGTCCGTGCAGGTGAACAACACGCTCACGCAGGCGGTGAACGTCTACGTCACCTCCGGTGGCACGGACACGTTCCTCAAGCAAGTTGGCGCGAAGTCGTCAGCGACGATTCCCGTGCAGGGCTTCGCCGCCGGAACGACGGTGAGCCTCAAGGCGGTGACGCTCGACGGCGTAAAGACATATTCGCGGGACAACGTGACATTGTCGGGCACGTACGTCTTTCCGTTGCCATAGCTGAGCGCTAGCGAGCTCGCCGGTTGCTACAACTCCGTGGAAGGGCTACTTTTACGGCCGGAGCAGGGCTCCGGCTTTTTCGCGGTTTTGCTCCGTCCGTCCAGCCGCGTCGGCACTTCGGCGCTGCATTGCGCCCCCTGCGCCCAATCGGAGCCGCATGACGCTTCTTCCCGACTGGCTCAAAAACGGATATCTCAAGATCATCGATCCGGTCGCGAATTGGCTGGTCCGGCGCGGCGTCCATCCCAACACCATCACTATCATCGGGACGCTGTGCACCGTCGCGGGCGGAATCATCTACGCAACGGGGCACATCAAGACGGGCGGCTGGTTCCTCGGCATGACAGCGCTCTTCGATGTGCTCGATGGCACCGTTGCGCGGCGCTCCAACAAGAGCTCGACGTTCGGGGCGTTCCTCGACTCGACGCTCGATCGGGTGGCTGATGGCGCGCTGCTCGGCGGGCTCGCGGTGTTCTACGCGCTCAATCCAGTGCATCATAACGTGCCCATGATGTCGGTGTGCCTGCTCGGGCTCATCGGCGCGTATCTCACGTCGTACATCCGTGCTCGCGCGGAGGCGTTGGGCCTCGACGCGAAAGTCGGATTGATGCAGCGACCCGAGCGCATCGTGCTGCTCTCGGCACCCCAGGCCTTTTTTGGGTTGGCGCTCAACGGTGTCATCCTGGGCTTGATCATCGTTATTCTCACCGTCACTGCGTGGATCACCGTCGTGCAGCGCATGCACTTCGTGTATCAGCAGACCTCCTCACGCGGAGGGGCCGCGCCCATTCCGCTCACCACCGAAAAGACTTTCTGGCTGCGTCGCCGTCGTCGGACAGGGACGCGCCCATAGCGTCGAAAGGAGAAAAACAATCGTGGCTTCGCCGACGATTCGCCCCGCCAGCGGCAAGCTTGGCATTCTCACGCCCGGACTTGGCGCTGTCGCAACGACCTTCATGGCCGGTGTCGAAAGCATTCGCCGTGGGCATTCCAAGCCGATCGGTTCACTCACACAGATGGCGACGATCCGGCTCGGCAAACGAACCGAGAATCGCTCCCCGCTCATCAAGGACTTCGTTCCGATCGCCTCACTCGACGACATCGTATTCGGCGCCTGGGATCCGATTCCCGACGACGCCTACACCGCCGCGAAAAAAGCCGGCGTGCTCGAAGAGCGCGATCTCGAGCCGGTCGCTGATTTCCTCCGTGCGATCAAGCCGATGCCGGCCGTGTTCGATAACCACTACGTGACCCGCATCCACGGCCAAAACGTCAAGCAGGGAAAAACCAAGCGCGATCTCGCCGAGCAGCTGCGTCAGGACATGCGTGAGTTCAAGTCGAAGAACAAGTGCGATCGCCTGGTGATCGTGTGGTGTGCGTCGACGGAGATTTTCATCAAGCCGGGCCCGCAGCATGCGACGATCGAGCAGTTCGAGAAGGCGATGGAACGCAACGATGAAGCGATCTCTCCCGCGATGCTGTACGCTTGGGCCGCGATCATGGAGGGTATTCCGTACTGCAACGGCGCACCCAACCTTGCGGTCGATACGCTCGCGCTGCAGCAGCTCGCGAACGATCGCGGTGTTCCAATCTCTGGCAAGGATTTCAAGACGGGCCAGACGTGGATGAAGACGGTCATCGCGCCGGGGCTCAAGGCGCGCATGCTTGGCCTCGCCGGCTGGTACTCCACGAACATCCTTGGCAACCGCGACGGCGAAGTGCTCGATGATCCCGCGTCGTTCAAGACGAAAGAAGAATCCAAGCTCAGCGTGTTGCACACGATTCTTCAGCCTGAGAGCTATCCCGACCTCTACAAGGATTTCGCGCACGTCGTCCGCATCAACTATTACCCGCCGCGCGGCGACAACAAGGAAGGCTGGGACAACATCGACATCGTCGGATGGATGGGCTATCCGATGCAGATCAAAGTCAATTTCCTGTGCCGCGATTCAATCCTTGCGGCGCCAATCGTGCTCGACCTCGCGCTGTTTTCCGACTTCGCGCATCGCGCGGGAATGAAGGGCATTCAGGAATGGTTAAGCTTCTATTACAAATCACCCATGGCTGCTCCCGGATTACAGCCGGAGCATGATCTTTTCATCCAACAGACCAAGCTGAAAAACACGCTCCGGCATCTGATGGGTGAGGAACAGATCACGCACCTCGGACTGGAGTACTACCAGTCCTAACAGGGAGGCAGCCATGCAACGCTGGCTCAGGGCCATTCCGGCAACCACGCTGGCGGTGATCGCGGCGTGTGGTGGCGGACCGAACACGCCGCCGCCACTTCGCCAAATCTCCAAGACGTACTCGTTCACCATCGCGCCAGATCAAGCGCCGCCGCACGCGCGCGACGATATTCACTACTCGATTCAGATCTTCGATCGAAAGACGCGACAGCCGATCGAGAACGGTGAAGGGCAGCTGTTCGCCAGCAACGGACAGGGCGCGAAGACCTGGGATGGCATGGTGTACGGGCCCGAGATGGGCACGTATCACGCGAAACTGAACTTCGTCATCCCGGGAACGTGGGCGGTGGCGATACGCTTCCGCCGCGACTCGCTTCTCCCGCTCGAGCGCATCGACTGGATGCAAGACGTCATCAACGAACGACCTTCAGCGATTCCCTGATGCGACATTTCTATCGTAGCCAGCTGGCATTGGCCGACGTCCTCGCGGCGGCCGACCAATTCTTCCCGCACGTTGGTCTCGCGCAGCAGACGACGGCGCCAAAAACGCGCACGTACTCGGGTCCACTCGGCACACTCAAGCTTTCGGTGAAAGCCGAAGGTGGTCACTACACGTTTGTCCAAGCCGAAACCGATCAGATGGGTGAGAGCCGCATGGATCGCAATGTGAAGCGGTTCTTCGTGGGACTTCATCGGACGGAAGATCCATCGCATATGCTCACCCCGAACTACTAATGCTGCCACGGACAGGCTCGAAGGTTGAGCGTGCATGGTGGAGGGAAGGTGCGCGGCCGTCGGCCGCTTAGGTTTGCTGTATGGCGCGTAGATCAACCAAGGCGGCGAAGCCGCCACACCGAACCTCCACCATCCACCATCCACCGTCCACTCTGTCTTCCTCAGAGCTGCTTTCGCGCGAGCAGCTGCTCGATCTCTATCGCTGGATGCGGCTGACGCGGACGCTCGAGGAGCGACTCGTCGCGCTGTATCGGCAGACGAAAGTCGTCGGTGGACTCTTCCGATCGCTCGGACAAGAAGCTGACGCGGTCGGCACCGCATACGCGCTCGAGCGACGCGACATTCTATCTCCGCTGATTCGCAACCTTGGCGCGATGCTCGTGAAAGGCGCGACACCCGTCGAGATTCTGAAGCAATACATGGCCAAGGGTGATTCGCCCACTCGCGGCCGCGAGCTCAACATTCACTTCGGCGACACCGAGCGCGGATTCATCGGTCAGATCTCGCCACTCGGCGATATGGTTCCGGTGATGGCCGGCGTCACACTGACGTTCAAGATCCGTCATGAAAGTCGTGTTGGCCTCGTGTACGTCGGCGATGGCGCAACGTCGACCGGCGCATTTCACGAAGGCATCAACTTCGCGGCCGTACAGCGATGTCCATTGGTCGTGATCGTCGAGAACAATGGCTACGCGTACTCGACGCCGATCGCCAAACAGACTGCCGCCAAGCAATTTGTCGACAAGGCGATCGGCTACGGCATCCCGGGTGAGCAAGCCGACGGCAACGACGTCCTCGCCGTCTATGACGTTACCAAGCGGGCCGTTGATCGCGCGCGACGAGGTGAGGGCGTCACGCTCGTCGAGCTCATGACGTATCGTCGCAAGGGGCACGCCGAGCACGACAATCAATCGTATGTTCCGGCGGGCGAGATCGAGCGCTGGGAGCGCGAGAACGATCCGATCACGCGCTACGTCGCGCGGCTCACCAGCGAATTCGATTTCTCGACGTCGGACATCGAAGCGGTTGACGAGAGCGTGCGCCGTGTCGTTGATGATGCCACTGACATTGCTGAGCGCTCAGGGCCGCCCGAACCGCTCGATGCGTTGGTCGGCGTGTATGCCGATCCACCGGCATCGAGTCCGCTCTGGTTCCGCGACGGATCGGGAAGCGTGGTCGAGGTGCACGAACGACCCGAGGGGTGGGGCACGTACAACACGCCGGGCGAGAAACACTGATGGCGGAGATCACGTACCTCGAGGCAATTCGCGAGGCGTTGTTCGAGGAAATGGAGCGTGACGTCAACGTCATGTGTCTCGGAGAAGACATCGGCGCATACGGCGGTGCGTTCAAGGTCACCGACGGATTGCTCGACACGTTCGGCGAGACACGCGTCATCGATTCACCGATCTCTGAAATCGCCATCGTCGGTGCCGCCGCCGGCGCAGCGCACATGGGCATGCGCCCCGTCGTCGAGATGCAGTTCATCGACTTCATGGCGAACGCGTACGACATGCTCACCAACTACGTCGCGACGGCGCGCTATCGCGCGTTTCTGCCATGTCCCATGGTAGTCCGCGGACCGAGTGGCGGCTACGTGCGGGGCGGACCGTTTCACTCGCAGAACCCCGAAGCGGGATTCATTCATACGCCGGGACTCAAGGTCGTCTATCCGTCGACGGCGCAGGATGCCAAGGGGTTGATGAAGTCCGCGATTCGCGATGACGACTGCGTGCTGTTCTTCGAGCACAAGTACCTGTACCGACGCATCAAGGCCGAGATGCCGGCGGGTGATCACATCGTGCCGATCGGAAAGGCACGGATCGCGCGCGAGGGTCGAGATCTGTCGATCATCACGTATGCCGCGACCGTTTGGAAGGCACTCGACGCCGCCGATCAGTTGGAGAAAGAGGATGGACTCTCGGTCGAGATCGTGGATTTGCGCTCGCTCGCCCCGCTGGATGACGACGCGGTTCAAGCGACGGTGCGCAAGACCAACCGCGTGCTGATTGTACATGAAGACACGAGGACCGGAGGCCTCGCCGGGGAGATCACGGCGCGGATCAATGAGAGCTCGTTCGCCTGGCTCGATGCGCCCGTGCTGCGTGTAACAGCGCACGACGTCCCGCTGCCGTACGCCCCGTCGCTCGAGGATTACGTGCTGCCGCAGACGGCGGACATCGTTCGGGCCGCGCGAACGTTGGCAGCGTACTGAGATGGCGGCCGGCGGCGAGCGGGAGGGGGCGCCGGAAGACACGCGTCCGCACTATCTTGGAGTCGGTTGCTTTTCCGTGATTGCCGGTTTTGCGGGCGGCGGAATGATCGCGGTGTTGATCGCGAAGATTGTGGGGGCGTTTGCGAGGTGTCCCACCGAGTCGGAGACGGGGGCGCCGTGCAATTGGTTCACGTACGCTGTGGTCGGGGCGATCGCCGGAGCGATCATTCTCCCGACGCTGACGATTTCGTTGCTACGACGCGGGCGCAAGCGCGCGCAACACTTGGAACGAGGGTGATGCAGTGGCGCGGATAGATGTCGCAATGCCCCAGATGGGGGAGTCGATCGCCGAGGGCACACTATCGAAGTGGCTGAAGAAGGTCGGCGACCAGGTGAAGCGCGACGAGCCGATGTTCGAGATCTCGACGGACAAGGTCGACGCGGAAATTCCCGCGCCGTCCACCGGCATCTTGGCTGAGATTCTCGTCAGCGAAGGGCAGACCGTTGCAGTGCAGACGGTCGTCGCTCGGCTCGAGACGGACGTGACCGCGGCGGTGGGTGCGTCGGCGCCTGTGGCCGCCGTCCCGGTCGCGTCGGCTTCCGCGGCGCCTGACGCCGTTGGTGCGGAAGCGGGGGCCCCCCCCCGCAAGGAATCTAGGACTGCCACGCCCGCCGCGTCCCACCAAACTCCCGCGACCCCAACCACTGCGCCGCACAGCAACGGCGGCAACTCGTTTGAAGATCGCATCCGCACGAAGTCATCGCCGCTCGTTCGGCGCATGGCGGCCGATCAGGGCGTCGACCTGAGCGCATTGCACGGGAGCGGAATCGCCGGGCGTGTCACTAAGCGCGACCTCGTGCAGTTCCTCGAATCGGGCGCGCAAGCCGCCACGTCGCGACCGGCGCCATCAGCGCCGATGCATGCCGGACCGCTGCCGGAGCCGTGGCCGGGCGACGTCGTCGAGCCGATGTCGAAGATGCGCCAGCTCATCGCCGACCACATGGTCGTGTCTCGCCACACCTCGGCGCATGTGAGCTCCTTCTTTGAAGTGGACTTCACGCGCATCGCGCGGATTCGCGCGAAGCACCGCGCCGAGTTCGAGAAGACGACGGGCGAGAAGCTCACGTATCTGCCGTTCATCTTGAAGGCGGTCACCGATGGTCTCAAGGCGTATCCGGTCGTCAACGCGTCGGTGCGCGGCAACGAGATCATCTATCGCAAGCAGATCAACCTTGGCATCGCCGTCGCGTTGGACTGGGGGCTGATCGTGCCCGTCATCAAGGGCGCGGACAATCTGTCGCTCACGGGATTGACGCGAACCTTGAACGACCTGGCGGGCCGGGCGCGGAGCAAGCGTCTCGACCCGCGCGAAGTACAGGACGGCACGTTCACCATCACGAACCCTGGCGTGTTCGGTTCGCTGATCGGAACGCCGATCATCAATCAGCCGCAGGTAGCGATTCTCTGCATCGGCGCGATCGAGAAGCGACCAAAGGTCGTGACAGGCCCGGACGGCGACGATCAAATCGCCATTCGTACGTGCGCGTATCTGTCATTGTCGTTCGATCATCGGATCGTCGACGGAGCAGACGCGGACAAATTCATGGCGTTCATCAAGAAGAATCTGGAGACGTTCCCGGAAGCGGTGCTCTGACCGTGGCGCGGGCGCTGACCATCCAGCGAACGCTCGTGACGCCACCGGAGCGTGAGCGGTTTCACGAGCGGCTGCGCCAAAAGCGGGCATACTATGAAAAAGCCAAGTGCCGTTTCTGGGCGTTCGAGGAGGCGGGGCTGCCCGGCGCCTTCTTAGAGTTCTTTGAAGCAGCCGATGCGGAGACGCTGGCGCGCGCACACGCGGCCGCGCCGGACCAAGTGCTGGATCCCAACCGAATCTACACGGAAGTGGAGCTGCAATAGATGCCATCCCGCACCATCACGGCCAGCGGCAAGACCTGGCTAGTGTTTCCTTCGGGTCGCGTTACACAATACGATCGCGACGAGTTTGGGCTCATCTTCGTGAGCGGGACCGGGCCGCACCGCGAGGCGCGTGTCACGCGTTACTCGCCTGTTGGAGCGCGCTCCCGAGAGCAGTCACTCGTCGAGATGAGTGACGCCGATCTGCAGCGACTCTTTGCCACCTCGCAGCCGAGCGACACTTCGCCTGAAGTCGACTACACGGCGTGAGCGACTCCAGCCCAACGAGCGAGGCCGCAACAGCGTTCGTCGACTTGCACGCGCACTCGACAGCGTCCGACGGCTCGCGCGCCCCAGCCGACGTCATTCGCGAAGCAAAGCGCATTGGCTTGGCCGCGATCGCGCTCACCGATCACGACACGGTCGCGGGAATCCGGGAAGCCATTTCGGTGGGCGAGGACCTCGGCGTTCGGGTGGTTCCGGGCGTCGAGCTCAGCGCCGTCGAGGGTGATCTGGAAACTCATATCCTCGGCCTACACCTGTCCGACACGCGAGAGCTCGAAGCCAAGCTCGTCGCGCTGCGTGAGATGCGGCGTACGCGCGCTGAGCGAATGGTACACCGCTTGAACGAGCTCGGCGTGCGCATCGAGTTCGCGTCGGTGCTCGAGCAGGCGGCGGGCGGCGCGATCGGTCGGCCGCACGTGGCGCGTGCAATGATCGCCGAAGGTTGGGCCGTCGACTTTCGAGACGCGTTCGATCGATACCTCGGCAACGGCCGTCCGGCATACGTCACCAAGGAGCGGCTTGCCGTCGCCGAAGCGACGGCGCTCATTCACCGCGCGGGCGGACTCGCCATTCTCGCGCATCCGTCGCACTCGGGAACGCTCGAGCGAGTCGCCGCCTTCGTCGACCAAGGGATGGACGGAGTCGAGGTACGCCATCCGAGTCATTCCGCGGAGGATACAGCACGTTTGGCCGCGCTGGTCGAACACTTCTCGCTCGTCCCCAGCGGAGGATCCGATTGGCATGGCTCCTCCGACGGCCCGCGCACGCTCGGCATGATGCGTGTTCCCGCGGAATGGCTCGGTCGGCAGGATAGCCGCATTCGCGCACGGGCCGCATAGCAGATTTCCGCAAGCACCTGCAAGCATCTGCAGGCACCTAACGGAGGACGCGCATGGATCTCCGTGGACGAGTGGCGTTGGTTACAGGAGCAGGGCATCGCGTTGGTCGAGCGATTGCCGTCGCGCTGGGCGGCCGCGGCATGCGTGTCGCCGTTCATTACAACGCGGCCGCCGAGGGCGCCCAGGAAACGCTGCGCCAGGTTCGCGACGCCGGCGGTGACGGATATGCCATTGCCGGCGATCTCACGAAGACCGACACGCCGGCCGAATTGATTCGCTCCGTCGTGTCCGAGCTCGGCGGTCTCGACGTTCTCGTCAACTCGGCAGCGATCATGCTGCGAACGCCGTTCGGCGAGATCACGGCCGAACAGTGGGACGAGGTCATGGCGCTCAACCACCGCGCGCCATTTTTTCTCGCGCAGGCCGCGGCACCACATCTCCGTGCAGCGCGGGGCGTGATCGTGAACATCGCCGACCTGGCCGCGTTCGAGACGTGGCCGGGTTATTTGCCTCACGGAATCTCGAAGGCCGGTGTCGTGTACATGACGCGAGCGCTGGCGCGCGTGCTCGCACCGGAGGTTCGCGTCGCTGGAGTGGCACCGGGAACCGTCTTGCTGCCTGAGAATTGGGATCAGGCCAGCGCTGAGCATCTGCGACAAACGACGCCGCTCGAGCGCACAGGCTCGCCGAGTGATGTGACGGCGACAGTCCTGTTCATTCTCGACTCGGATTACCTGACCGGCGAGACGATCATCGTCGACGGCGGCCGCCACGCGCGTCATTGACGCGACCGCGAACGGCTGGCGCGAGCAGCCGGGGCAGTTCCCATGCGGGCTAGATTAGATCAGTATCGAATTGCGGCGGAACTCTTCAGTCCGCCGGACACGAGGAATGGACGTGAGCACAACGTTTAACTACGACGTAGTCATCATCGGGGCAGGCCCGGCGGGGATGTGCGCCGGAATGTACGCGGGCCGATCGATGCTCAAGACCGTCGTTCTGGAGCGCATTGAGCCGGGCGGGGAACTGCTGAATACCGAGATCATCGAGGACTATCCCGGGTTCGAGCACATTCTTGGACGCGATCTCGCCGTCAAATTCGCCGACCATGCAGCGAAGTTTGGCGCCGAGTTCAAGAACGGCGTCGTCGTCGAGAGCGTGAGGAAGCGCGACGATGGAAATTTCGAGACGCGTACGGAATCGGGCGACGTCTACCTCTCGCCAGCCGTCATCATCACCGCCGGCGGAACTCCGGTGAAACTCGGGATCCCGGGCGAGCTCGAATATGCCGGGAAGGGCGTTTCGTACTGCGCGATCTGTGATGGAGCTTTTTTCCGCCGGCAGACAATTGCGGTGGTCGGCGGCGGTGACGCGGCAACCGAGGAAGCGGACTTCCTCACGCGCTATGCGGACAAGGTGTACTTGATCCACCGTCGCGACGAGCTGCGCGCATCCAAGATCTTGCAGAAGCGGCTGTTCGCCAATCCGAAAATCGAAGTCATCTGGAACACGACGGTCGAACGCGTCGACGGCGACGAGCAAGGACTCGTGAGCTCGCTCAAGCTTCGCGATGTGAACACGAACGAGCTTCGCGACCTCGCGGCGACCGGACTGTTCGTCTTCGTCGGATTCCGTCCGAATAGCGGAATCGTCGAGGGACACGTCGATCACGATGACATGGGCTATTTCGTCACCGACGCGAACATGCACACGAGCATGCGCGGTTTGTTCGCGGCCGGCGACCTGCGCTCGCAGCTCACCCGACAGGTGACCACCGCGGTGGGCGACGCGACGACCGCGGCGATTGCCGTGGAGAAATATCTCAAGGCGATCGCCGACGGCGATGCGAGCGAGGCGATCGTCGGATCGGGTGGCTACGCGATATGAGGTTCTTGTGAGTTGTCAATGAAGTTCAACGTGCGTGCGGTCGGCCCGTTCGATGAGAACGCGTACATCGTCGTCGACGAGGCGACGAATCGGGCCGTCTTGATCGATCCGGGTGCCGAGCCCGAGCAAATTGTGGCCATGGTCCGAGAATCAGGCGCAACGCTCGACGCGATTTGGTTGACGCACGCGCACCTCGACCACATCGGCGCCATCGCTGGTGTTCGACGGCAGTGGAAGGTTCCGGTGCATCTGCATCCCGACGATCTTCCGCTTTATGAACGTGCGACGGATCAAGCGCACGTGTACGGCGTTGCGTTCGAGCAGCCGGAAAATCCGGACGTCGAGCTCTCGGACGGGGATGTTCTCCACGTCGGCCGGCTGCGCTTCGAGGTGATCCACACGCCCGGTCATTCGCCCGGACACGTCGTGTTCAGAAGTGAAGACATGGTGTTCGGTGGCGATCTGCTCTTTGCGGGATCGATCGGCCGAACTGATCTTCCTCTCTCTGATCCGCGGCGCATGAGCGCCTCGCTCGCCCGAATTTGCGGGCTCGATGACGCGACAATCATTCATCCAGGCCACGGTCCGTCGACGACAATCGGAAAGGAGCGAGCGACGAATCCGTTCCTCGCGGGCATCGATGCCGCCGTCCGGAGCACGAAGGGGTAATCGGATAGTGCCGCGCATCAGCCCGATGCTCATTGAGCTTGCAGTCCTGGCCTTTTGGCTCGGCGCCGCCGCGTTCTTCGCCGTCGCGGTTGCGCCGACGTTGTTCGCTGTCCTTCCTACACGCACACTTGCCGGTGAGGTCGTGGGGCGCCTGCTTCCCGGTGTGTTCTATTCCGGGATGGTCGTCGGTCTGTTGATCGGCATCATCGAGGTTGGCGGACGTGCCGCGTGGAGTTGGCGCGGCCGCGAGATGCTCGGCGCACTGATCGTGGTGGCCTGCGCGATTGCGCAGCTCATCGTCGGCCCGCGCATCGCTCGGTTGCGCGCTGAGATCTCCGGACCAATCGAGAGCCTGCCCGTCGACGACGCACGACGCATGATGTTTGGGCGCTTGCACGGCGTCAGCATCGCGTGGCTTGGCGTCGCGATGCTTGCCGCGGTGATCGCACTGGTATTGTGCGCACGGTCATTGGACACGCGTGCAGTTGGAACGTGATGCACGGAAATTGACTCTGACTTGAAACTCATTCGATCTCGATCATGACACAGACTCGGCGTGAGAAAGACCCGCTTGGCCCACTCGACGTACCCGTCGAGGCGCTGTACGGCGTTCAGACGCTGCGCGCGAAGCAGAATTTTCCAATCAGCGGCATGCGTCCGCTCGAGGCGTTCGTGGTCGCACAGGTGTGGATCAAGAAAGCCGCCGCGCTGACGCACAAAGAGACCGGGCGGCTCGATCCGCGACTCGCCGACGCCATCGTCCGGGCGGCGGACGAAGTGATCGCCGGACAGCATCGCGATCAGTTCATCGTCGACCCGTATCAGGCGGGTGCCGGGACGTCGCACAACATGAACGCGAATGAGGTGCTGGCCAATCGCGCCAACGAACTGTTGGGCGGGAATCGCGGTGAGTACGCGCCGGTGCATCCGAACGATCACGTCAACATGGCGCAGTCGACGAACGACACGATCCCGACGAACATCCGGCTCGCGTGTTTGTCGCAGCTCGGAGCATTGACCGGCGCGTTCGAGAATTTGCGCGGTGCGCTCGCCGCGAAAGGCAAGGAATTCCACGACATCGTGAAGGCGGGCCGCACACATCTTCAGGACGCCATGCCCATTCGCCTTGGACAGGAGTTCACGGCGTATGCCGGTTCGATCGGACGTGGCCTACGACGCGTAACCGAGGCGGCCGACTACTTGAGAGATCTTGGAATTGGCGGAAGCGCTGTCGGCACAGGTGTGACGGTCGAGCCGGAGTATCCCGAGCTCATGAACAGGTACCTCCGGCAGATCAGCGGCCTGGATCTCCGCGTCGGTGAGGATCGCGTCCAGCTCATGCAGAGCATGGGTGACGTTGCGGGCTTCAGTGCGCAGCTGCGCGTGCTCGCGATCGACCTGAGCAAGATCGCGAGCGACCTGCGCCTGATGGTCATGGGTCCGCGTACGGGGATCAACGAAATCGCGCTTCCCGCGGTTCAGCCGGGGTCGTCGATCATGCCGGGCAAGATCAACCCGTCGATTCCCGAAATGGTGAATCAGGTATGCTTTCAAGTGATGGGCTGCGACACGACGGTTGCGATTGCGTCGGAGCATGGACAACTCGAGCTGAACGTCATGATGCCCGTAATCGCCTTCAATGTGTTGCTCTCGATGCAAATTTTGACCAACGCCACCAACGTGCTGGCTGACAAGTGCGTCAAAGGCATCACCGCGAACCGCGAGATGTGCGAGTATTGGGTCGAGCGCTCGGCGGCGCTCGCCACGGCGTTGGCACCGCAGATCGGCTACGCGAAAGCGGCCGAGATCAGCAAGCGATCCGTGAAGGAGGGCGTGTTGATTCGCGAGCTCGTCAAGCGAGAGCACGTTCTGCCCGATGATCAGCTCGACGATGTGCTCGATCTCAAGAAAATGACCGAAATTGGCGTTCCCGGCGGCAGGCACGGGGTTTCGGCAGGAGGCTGATCGTCATACCGGGATCCATGAACTTGGGGTAACTTTCAGACGTGCGTATTACCACCCTGGCCGAGTACGGCGTGATCTGCGCGCTCCACCTGGCGCGACGAGCGGTCGAAGGCCCGATCACCGGGCGAGAGATCGCGGAGGTGGAGCGTCTGCCGGCTGACTACGTCGAGCAGATTTTATTGCGCATGCGCCGCGCCGGGATCGTCGCCAGCACGCGTGGCGCTCACGGCGGCTACGCGCTCGCCCGGGCTGCCGACCGGATTTCGATTCGCGACGTCATCGAGGCATCCGAGACCACGACGTTCGACCTCCATTGCGTGTCGCATCCGGTCGGGGAGGAGCGATGCTCGTCGTCCCACAACTGCAGCATTCGCCCGGTCTGGCTGTTGCTCCAGCAGAAAATCGACCATGTGCTCGACGGCGTGCATCTCTCGGACTTGCTGGCCGAAGAGAGCGAAGTACGCGCGCGCGTGGGGCTCGTGACGGCCGACGCCGGCAGCGCCGATGTTCGTGCGCTGCCAATTCTTCAAGGATGATGCATGCCGCTCTTCGCGCGCTGGAGAGCTGAGCGGGATCTGGCGCGGAAAGCGGCAAAGTTCGTCGCGGCAATCTTTCGCGAGCCCGACGATGCTGACGTAGAATGGCTCGCTGCGTCGGCTACGCGCGGCGATACCGACCACGCCCGATGGGAGCTGCGCTACGCTCGCCGTGCCCTCGGCCTGATTGCCGCGCAGCGCGATGCGCTGGATGATCGGACGGCGTCGATCGTCGCCAAAGAAATCTCCGAGGCGTTCGATCGCGATCAGAATGTCGCCGCCGGAAAAGTTGAAACCGCCGAGCGGCAATTCAATGCTCGGCTGAGCGCGTATCGCGATGGACTCGCGGCCAAGGCCGGGGCGCCGACGGCGATCAGAATGGGCCAGACGTTGTTCGCGTTCGCGGGCGGCAGCTTCAGGCGACAGGACGAGAACATTGTCCGCGCAGGCGAGCTCTTGGCGGCGTACTTGGCCGAAGCGAATGAGGCGTTGCGGGAGAGCTTCGGGGCGGCAGCGCTGCCGGAAAACATTCCGCCGTCGGCGCTGCTCAACCGCTGAAAAAAGCACCGCAATCGGTTCGAATGATTGCGGTGCTTCGATCTCGCGGTATTTGTTTCCGAGTGCCGAAGGGGGGACTCGAACCCCCACGGACTTGCGCCCACTGGCTCCTGAAGCCAGCGCGTCTACCAGTTCCACCACTTCGGCAGCGAACCAAAGAAATTAGTTTGCAGCGACGGGTGCGTCAACGTATCGCTCGTTGCTGCGCGAAGATAGCTCGCCTAACTTGCTCCACACTGTGCCGAAGAAGCCCCCCGCCGCCGACAACAAGCCAGACGTCCAATCGATCGCCCGAAACAAGCGCGCGCGTTTCGACTACCACATTCTCGAAACGTTCGAGGCTGGGCTGGTGCTCGTGGGGACCGAAGTGAAGTCGCTCCGGGAGGGCAGGGCGAACATCAGCGACGCTTACGGAATCATCCGCGACGGCGAGGCCTTCCTGTTAAACCTCCATATCTCGCCTTACGAGCGGGGAGGGTACACCAATCACGAACCCGAGCGGACGCGCAAGCTGTTGCTCCACCGCAAGGAAATCCGTCGTCTCATTGGAGCCGTTGAGCGGCAAGGTCTGACGCTCATTCCGCTCGAGCTCTACTTCAAAGACGGAGTCGCAAAGGTGGCGCTGGCATTGGGTAAAGGAAAGCAGCTGCACGACAAGCGCGAGACCGAGCGAGGCCGCGACGCGGCCCGCGAGATTGCGCGCGCGGTGCGCACCCGATGATCTGGACTGCGCTCGTCGCAATGCAGCTCGCGGCCGCCGCGCCTCCGTTGATGGTGAGCGACGGCCACAAGTCCGTGCGCGTGGCGACCGTTGCATCGGCGAACGGCCCGATGCTTCGTGCCGACGCACTCGCTCCGATGCTTCCGATCGACGTACACCACGATTCGGCCTCCTCGTACACGATCGAGATTTGGGGGGCGCGACTGCGAGTCGAAGCGGGAGTCGCGATGGTGAAGGCGGGTGACGACGTGTATCCGCTGGCCGCCGCGCCTACGGTCGATCACGGGCGCCTGATGCTTCCGCTGCAAATGATCTCCGAAGTGTTTCCAGTCGCGGTGCCGAATACGCGGTGGGATGTCACGAGCGGCCAGTTGGTCGTGTTCAACGTCGGAAGCTCTGCGGTCACTATGCCGCGCGCCGTGGCGCAGAACGGCGGAGAAGTCGCGCGCGCACCACGCCCCAACTACGATCGGCCTGCGGCGAACGACAGCAGGCTGCCGCCCGTTCCGACGAAACATTTCCGTCGCACCATCATCGTCGACGCTGGGCACGGCGGCGTCGACAACGGCATGACCGGACCGCTCAATGGCGGTCCGAGAATATACGAGAAAGACATCACGTTGGCCGTCGCGAACCGGTTGGGCGCACAGCTGAGCGGACGGGGCGTCGACGTCGTGTATACGCGCACCGCCGATACGCTGATCGCTCTCGACGACCGCGGCCGAATCGCCAATCGCGCGAACGGAAATCTGTTCATCTCGATTCACGTGAACGCCGCGAACCCAAACTGGAAGGACCCGGTCGGTGCCCGCGGCTTCGAGACGTACTTCCTGTCGGAAGCGCGAACGGAAGACGCCCGACGCGTCGAACAGATGGAAAACGCAGCGGTGCGGTTCGAGGATTCCCCAAGCAAAATCGACCGCGACGACCCGTTGAGCTTCATTCTCAGCGACATGCGGCAGAATGAGCATCTGCGCGAATCGAGCGAGCTCGCGGACATCATTCAACAGAGTCTCGGGAAGATGCATCCCGGTCCAAGTCGTGGCGTCAAGCAAGCCGGCTTCCGTGTGCTCGTGACTGCCTACATGCCCGCGGTCTTGGTGGAGATCGGGTTCGGCACGAACGCCCGCGAGGCGGCATTCATCTCGTCGCCCGCGAAGCAGGACGCGATCGCCGCCGCTATCGCCGATGCGGCAATGAAATATCTCGACCGGTACGAGCAGCGCGTGAACGGCGTGCGCGCAGGGTCCGGGCCCGCCCGGTGACGACGGGCAGCCGCCTCCGCACCGTCGTCCACAATCTCGTATTTCAGAATCCTATCGTTCTCGCCGCCGGCACCGCCGGCTACGGTGAGGAGTTGGCCGGCGTCGTCCGGCTGGAATCGCTGGGCGGCTTCGTCACGAAAGCAGTTTCGCTCGAGCCCCGCGTCGGCGCACCGGCGCCTCGGGTCGCCGAGTTCGAGGGCGGAATGATGAACGCCGTGGGACTCGCGAACCCCGGACTCGCGGCGGTGCGTGTCCAACATCTTCCGTGGCTTGCCTCGCACCTGCCGCAAACGCGCAAGATGGTGAACGTCGTCGGATTCGCGGCGGACGAATTCGCCGCGGTGGTGACAGGTCTCGAGGAAGCGCTCGACGGCGAGCAGGCGTCGGCCGTCGACGCCTATGAGATCAACGTGAGCTGTCCGAACGTCAAAGCCGGCGGGATGGAGTTCGGTGCCGATCGAACGGCGCTACGCGCAGTCGTCGCCAGCGTACGAGCGGCGACCAAGCGACCTGTCTTCGTGAAGCTGTCACCCGTGCTCGAAAACATCGGCGACGCCGCGCGCATCTCTGCAGATGCTGGCGCGGACGGAATCACCGTCGTCAACACGATTCCTGGTCTGCTGATCGATATCGAGCGGCGAAAGCCGATGCTCGGTTTCGGTACCGGCGGTGTGAGCGGGCCCGCGATTCTCCCGGTTGGCCTACTCGCGACGTGGAAGGTGCGACGAGCCGTCCCTCTCCCGATTCTGGGAGTCGGCGGCGTAACGTCGGCCGAGGACGCGTTACAATATGCGATCGCAGGGGCCTCGCTGGTCGGAGTCGGAACAGCGGCGATGCGCGACCCGCGCGCACCGGAGCGGATCGTCGCGGGGCTCGAGCAGTGGTGCACTCGGCACAATGTGAAGAACATTCAAGACCTGACCGGCACGCTGGAGTGGCCTCACTGATGGCGGCAATCCCAATCGTCGCGCTCGATGTACCTACCGCCGATGCAGCACTCACGCTCGTCGACGAGTTGGGCGAGCGTTGCCGCTTTTACAAGGTCGGCAACGAATTGTTTACTGCGACGGGGCCGAGTGTCGTGGCGGCAATTCTCGATCGGGGCTGCGATGTTTTTCTCGACCTCAAGTTCCACGACATACCCAACACCGTTGCAGGCGGCGTTCGCAACGCCGCGCGAATGGGCGCTCGACTCGTGACGGTGCACGCCTCCGGCGGATTGGCGATGCTTCGGGCTGCAGTCGACGCAGGCGGTGATTCGTGCGGCGTGTTAGCGGTGACAGTCCTGACGTCGCTCGAGGCAAGCGACATCGCCACGGGTTGGGGGCGCGAGAAATCCCTCGATATTTCGGCTGAGGTGATGCGGCTGTCGGCTCTGAGCGCGGAGGCGTCGGCGCACGGCGTGGTCTGCAGCGGTCTGGAAGCTGGGGCGGTGCATCAAAGGTTCGGCGGCCTCGCGATCTTGGTGCCCGGAGTCCGTCAACCGGGCGCGGCCTTACACGACCAGGCGAGGGTGGTGAGCCCGCGCGAGGCCGCAGATGCCGGCGCTCGCTACGTTGTGGTGGGCCGAATGGTGACCGCCGCGACAGATCGGTGCGCTGCAATGGATAGCGTGCTCCGCGACGTTGCGTGATTGGACGCGAGGCATTGGATGCGACGGGAGGAGCAGTGAATCGGATGAAATCGGCGGCAATGGGATCGGCCGCACTTGCGACAATGCTGGTGCTTGGCGCCTGCGCGTCCCTCCAGATCGCTCCGCCGCCATCGGCCGCGGAAAGCGTCGAGCTCGAGCGAAGCTTCGTGGTGCAGCATGGGCCTGCCGAAGTTCAATTCGCGGTTGCGGGCTCTTCCGATGAGGTAGCGCAGCGACTATCAAGCGCCTTCGCGGCCGAGTCGCTTGCGGTCACGTCGTCACAGCCGGGCCTCATAGAGGCGAAGCTGCCGGCGGACAACCAAATCGGAGTCAACTATCAGGTTGTCGCTCGTGGACTGGTTGCGGCGGCGGAGCCGGGCTCGACCCGTGTGCGGCTGTATGGTGAACGAACCGTGATGTTCGTGACCAAGGATTCGCTCGACGTCCAGCGGATCGACGGCGGGATGTATGGCCGGTCGGGAGCGACATGGTTGTCGTTTCTCAGGATTGCGAAGTCGCTCCAACCGGATTCGTCGAAGCGGGTTGTGGTCCTGCCGCCGTGAGAAGGCAGGCCGCGGCGGCGTACCGTATTGTTGCAAAGGGCACTGGTACAGTACCAGTGCTGTTGCAAAGCGTCCCCTTGCTTGAACTTACTGCCCTGATTACTCTTAGGGTCTGGCCGTAAATTTTTTCGTTCGGAACTATCTGGAGCGCCTGTGAAAGTTCGCACAAGCGTGAAGCCGATTTGTGAGCATTGCAAAGTTGTGAAACGCAACGGCGTGACTCGCATTATCTGCAAGCGCAACCCCAAGCATAAGCAGCGTCAGGGCTAATCAAACATGGCTCGTATTTCTGGCGTCGATCTCCCGCGCGACAAGAAGGTCGAGATCGGTCTGACGTACATTTACGGAATTGGTCGTCATGCGGCGGCGGACATCGTGCAGAAGTCTGGAATCGATGCGTCGCTGCGCGTGCGCGATCTCACGGATGCCGACGTCAACAAGATTCGCGGCGTCATCGAACGTGAGCACAAGGTCGAAGGCGCGCTTCGTACCGAGGTCGCGATGAACATCAAGCGACTGATTGACATCGGTTCATATCGCGGCATTCGTCATCGTCGCGGTCTGCCGGTTCGCGGTCAGCGGACGCACACGAACGCCCGCACGAAGAAGGGTCCGCGCCGCGCGATCGCCGGCAAGAAGAAAGTGACGAAGTAGTCGTCGCTCCAAGTACATCAACACCAAACACACAAGATGGCGACTGGGAAGAAGGCAAAGCGTGTCGTGGAAGCGGAGGGCGTCGCGCATATCAGCGCAACCTTCAACAACACGACGATCACGATCACCGACTCGCACGGGAATACCGTGTCCTGGGGCTCATCCGGCAAGGCCGGGTTCAAGGGATCCAAGAAGAGCACGCCGTTCGCCGCGACCGTCGCGGCCGAACAGGCGGCGCGCGAGGCGTTGACGCTGGGTGTCAAGCGAGTGCACGTGCGCGTGCAGGGTCCAGGCTCGGGTCGCGAATCAGCGATTCAGGCGCTGGCGACCGCTGGTCTCCAGGTCAAGTCGATCAAGGACGTGACGCCGATTCCGCACAACGGTTGCCGTCCTCCCAAGCGTCGGAGAGTTTGAGACAATGGGTCGCTATACAGGGCCGAGCTGCAGGCAGTGCCGGCGTGAAGGAACCAAGCTGTTTCTCAAGGGCACCAAGTGCTTCACGGATAAATGCCCCGTCGAGCGTCGTCCGTATGCTCCGGGCCAACACGGTCAAAGCACGGCGCGTCGGCGCAAGTCGTCCGAATACTCGAAGCAGCTCCGCGAGAAACAGAAGATCAAGCGCATCTACGGCGTGAGTGAGCAGCAGTTCCGGAACACCTTCGAGAAGGTGTCCAAGCTGCCGGGCATCACGGG
>JAICYT010000202.1 GCA_025934075.1 Gemmatimonadaceae bacterium | reverse complement strand
TGCGTCGCTCCGCGATGCAGCCGTTGTGTACGATCAGGTGAGCCGCATCAAGGTGACGCCGTTGGCGGGCCTGGCGCGCGTCGGCGGCGCGGTGTTCCCGAAGCAGCTCCAGCAGTTCGACGCGATTGCCTACTACAACGGGCCGGATGGAAAGCCCGACACCGACGATGATTTGGAGATTGGCCGCGTGAAGGCTGCGTGGAGTCTCGAGGAGTATGGCGTCACGTACAACGATGACGACGTCAAGTTCGTCGGCGCGCTCGATCAGACAGGACTCTTCACGCCGGCCCTCGACGGTCCGAATCCGGCGCGCAGCTCCAGTCGGAACAACATCGGGGACGTGTGGGTCGTCGCGTCCTACACGCCGCAAACCAAGAACGCGCGGCCGATCAAGGCGCGAGCACTACTAATCGTCACAGTCCCGCTGTACGTGAAATTTGTTCCCTGGCAAACGCAGCCCTGACGCGCTCATGAATCTTCGTCGAAGCGAGTTTCACGCATTCACCGGCAGCGGATCGTCGCGGTTCCTGTACCTCGTGCCGTCGGCGGCCGTGGTGCAGCTCGACGACCTTTCGCATGCCGTCCTCGAGACCCTCGCCGCCGGCGATCGCTCGGCCACCGATCTCGTCGAGACGCTGAGCGATCGCTGGAAAGCCGACGAGGTTCGCACGTCGGTCGACGAGCTCCTTGGTCTTCGCGCGATTCATACTGTCGCCGCGCCGCCACCGAAGCCGAAAGCCGAGAAGCCGAAGCGGAGCATTCCGCTGCAGACGCTGGTGCTCAACGTGACGAGCAAGTGCAACCTGTCGTGCGGCTATTGCTACGAGTACGGCGAGGACAAGATCGTCGAAGCGAAGACCAAGCCGCGGTTCATGAACGAGGCGACCGCCAAGCAGAGCGTCGATTTCCTCTTCAGCGAAGCCGGCGACTCGCCATCAGTCAACTTGACGTTCTTCGGCGGCGAGACGTTGATGAACTTCAAGATGCTGCAGTCGGCGCTGGCTTATGCGCGCGAGCGAGGTGCCGCGCTCGGAAAGGAAGTCAACGCGAGTTTGACGACGAACGCCACGCTCTTGCGCGAGGAGATCATCGATTGGATCGTCGCCAACGACGTCGGCGTCACCGTATCGATCGACGGCGCGCGTGAGCAGCAGGACAAGTTCCGCGTGTTCGCCAACGGGATGGGCAGCTACGACATCATCCTGCCCAACATCAAGTCGCTGCTTGCTCGACATCGCCGGCGCCCGGTGGGAGCGCGCGTCACGCTCACGGGGCAGAACCTCGACGTGGCGTCGATCTACACCCACCTCTTCGAGGAGATCGGCTTCTGGGAAGTCGGATTCGCGCCGGTGACGACGTCGTGGCAGCGCGAGTACGCGATCGAAGACGAGGGCTTTCAGAAGCTGTTGTCCGGATTCCAGTCGCTCGCCGCGGATTTTCTCGACGCTGCTCTCGCTGGACGCAGACACGGCTTCTCGAACGTGCGCGACACGCTCGAGGAAATTCACAAGGGCATGAGCAAGGCTTATCCGTGCGGCGCGGGGCTCGGGCTCATGGGTGTCGCGACCGATGGCGACGTCGCGCTTTGCCACCGCTTCGCCGGTTCCGATGACCACAAGCTCGGCAGCGTTTTCGACGGCGTCGATCACGCGCGTCAAGATGAATTTCTCCAGAAGCATCACATCGCGAACAAGACGGATTGCGCGAGTTGTTGGGCGCGGCCGCTGTGTGCGGGCGGATGCTATCATGAAGCACATACCCGGTACGGCTCGACGGTCGAGCCAAACCTGCACTACTGCAATTGGATTCGCGCGTGGACGAACACCTGTCTCGAGATCTACGGCACGCTCGCCGAACGGAAGCCGGAGTACCTGGCGCAGTTTGACTAGCAACCAGCAACCACATGCGGCATCTCAAACCGATCAACCAGAAAGCGCGACACATTCAGTCGATCATCGACAATGACGTCGTGGCGCTGCAGCAGGGCGGACCGCCGCAGGGACCCCACGTTCCGCTGGGGTGCTCGTTCGTGTTTTCGCCAGGCTGGGAAGTCGACAGCAACGGCGGCACGGCGGGCTTGTGTCAGCCAGTCGAACGCGACTTGTTCGACTGCCATCTGACCTGCTTCTGGCCGGCGCACGTTCCGGATCTCTACAACCACGCGCCGGATTGGACAGCGAAGTGCGCGTCCGCGCAGAAAGACTGGCGCAAGATCGACTTGATCTTCCCATGAGCATGCGTGCGGGGTGGTTCGGATCGAGCATCGTGGCGACGGCGTCGCTCACCGCCATTCTCGCGATCTCCGCATCGGCGATCGCGCAATCGGCGATGCCGCAGCAGTCGGGCGATCCAATCACGGCTGGCGGGAATGGAACGCTCTACGTCGGTACATACGCGCGTCGGATCTTGGTGCTCGACGAAGCCACGATGCAGGTGCGTGACACGATCAAGTCGCAGGTCGGGATTCCAGATCTGTCACTGTCGTTCGATCGCAAACATCTCTATCTGAGCGACCCGGGCAACGAGAAGATCGAGATCATCGATCTCGCGACCAAGAAGTCGAGCGGCGTATTCACCCTGTCGACGGACAGCACGAAAGTCCGGATGTGGGGGTTCAGTCTCGATCCCCAGGAGCGGTTCGCGGTGCTGCTGGTCAAAGCTTACACGAAGAAGAAGGATCGGTACGAAGTCAGCCCGCCGACACTACTCCGCTACGATCTCGCGAAGCATCAGGTTACCGACACCATTCCCTGGCCCCGAGGCGAGGAGCGCGACGGCGCACAGATCATCTTTTCGCCCAAGGGCGATTTGATGTACTTCTTCACGAGCGACGACGTCCTCATCTACGATGCGAACACGCTGAAGCAAGTGGATCGCTGGGAGATCTCGCGCACGTTGTTCGAGGAAGGACTCGGAAGAATTGCATTCGGCTTTCCATATGACGTGTACGAAGAGCCGGGATTCTATACAGGCCTCTTCCGGACGACCGACCCGGTGAACCATCGCGCGCAGATGGGCGTTGCGCGTATGGATCTCGTCAACCGCCAGCTCGATTTCTATGCCCTCGGGCCCAGCCAGGGCGTCAGCTTTCGCCTGTCGCCCGATCGCAAGCGCGCCTATGGTATTCACTCGGAGGTCGGTAACTATCAATTCTGGACCTTCGACCTCGAAGGGCGCCGAGTCGTCGGCAAAACGGAATTCGCTGGCCGTCCCCGCATGGGACTCGTGGTCAGCTCGAACGGAAGTCAACTCTACATCACTACCGCCGGGGCGACGATCGACCGCTACGCCACGAGCGACTTCCACCACCTGGGCCAGATCAACCTCGGCGCCGACATGACCAACGTCATTCTGGTGCCGCACTCGTCGTCGCAGAAATAACGTGGCGTTGCTGGACAACGATCTTCGCCGCGCGCTGAGCTATGTAACGCCGCACTGGCGGCGCTTGCTGCTCGTGCTCGGTCTGTCGTTGATCAGTACAGTCCTGTCGCTCTACATCCCGCTCCTCTCGCGGCAGCTGATCGACGGCGCATTGCTCGGCGGCAACTCGCGATTGTTGGTGCGCATCATCGGACAGTTCGCGGCGCTCACCCTCGGCAGCTTCGCGCTGAACGTCGTCAGTGGGCTCGTCTACACGCGAGCGTCGGCCGAGATTCTGTTCGAGATGCGGCTGGGATTGTTCCGGCAGTTGCAGCGCTTGTCGCCGCGGTTCTACGCCGACATGCCAGTCGGGCAAATCGCGACGCGGCTCAACGCCGACATCGGCGAGATTCAACGCGTCGCGGCCGAAATCGCGCTCGCGTGGGTGGGGAACGTCATCTTCCTGATCGGCACCGTCGTCATCCTGTACAGATTGGACCGCGTGCTCTTTGCCGCGAGCTTGGCTGTGCTTCCGTTCGCGGTGTGGGCGCTCGTGCGATATCGGTCACGACTCGAAGATGCGGTGACCGGCGTTCGCGATCGCAGCGCCGACGTCGGGAGCTTTCTGATCGAGACGCTGCTCGGCATGAAGGTGATCGTCGGATTCAACGCGCAGGATCGGGAGGCCAAGCGATTCCGAGATCGGAACGACGCCTTCATCGACGCGCTGATGTCGATGCGCCGCCTGACCTATCTGTCGGGCGGAGTGCCGGGATTGCTGCTCAGCGCGGGAAGTGCCGTGGTGTTCGTCGTCGGCGGCATGCGCGTCATCGATCATACGATCACGATCGGCACCCTCGTCGCGTTCATCGCCTTTCAGATGCGTCTCGTTTGGCCGATTCAAGCACTCATGGGACTGTACGCGAGTCTCGCATCGGCGCGCGTATCACTTCGTCGCGTCAACGAGATTCTCGATGCACCGCTCGACGTCGTCGAGGCGCCGGATGCCGTTCCCTTGCCCGCTGCGCGTGGCCACATCGCGCTCGATGACGTGACGTTCGGGTTCGGCCGCGGTGTCGCCGTGCTCGATCACGTGTCGCTCGAGGTTCGCGCCGGTGAACGACTCGCCATCGTCGGGCGAAGCGGCGAGGGAAAATCGACGATCGCCGATCTGCTCGTGCGCCAGCTCGATCCTGCGAGTGGGCACGTGTTGCTCGACGGAATCGATGTGCGACGAACACGACTTGCCGACGTTCGGCGCAACGTGCTGGTCGTGGATCAGGAACCCTTCGTATTCAACGCGACCATCGCCGAGAATATTCGGTACGCGCGGCCTGATGCGAGTGAGGCTGACGTGCTGGGCGCGGCCGATGCGGCCGGGCTCACGACGCTGGTCAATCGTTTGCCACAAGGCATCGAGACGAGCGCGGGTGAACGAGGACGCGCGCTGTCGGCTGGTGAGCGGCAGCGCCTCGCGATCGCGCGCGCGTTCCTTGCCGATCCCGCGGTGCTGGTGCTCGACGAAGCGACGGGCTCGCTGGACCCCGTGACGGAGTCACAAGTCGCCGCCGGGTACGAAGCGGTGATGCGCGGACGAACGACGATCATCATCACGCACCGCCTCGAGCTGGCGCGTCGCGCCGATCGCGTGGTCGTGCTCGAGCGCGGCCGAATCGTCGAACACGGAACGGCGAGTGAGCTGCTCGACAACGCCGACTCGTCGTTCGCGGGACTGTTCGCGGGCGGCGCGCTGCAGGTCGCGCAGTAGATCGCGGCGTCGAATCGCGCAAACATTGATCGTGCATCTCACGCTCGATGATCCTCCGTTCGCCGGACGGTCGGGACAAGGTGCCGTCGTCGCGGTGCTCGACAGCGGCATCCACGCCGAACATCCGCACATCGGGGGAGTCGCGGGCGGCGTGTCGTTCATCGATGACTCGGACGATTTCGTCGACCGGATCGGGCATGGCACCGCTGTCGCGGCGGCGATCCATGAAAAAGCGCCGGCAGCGAGTCTGCTCGCTGTGCGAATCTTCGATCGGCATTTGGCGACGAATGCCGACGTGCTTGCGCGCGCGATCGTGTGGGCCGCGGAGCGCGGTGCACAGCTCATCAATCTGAGCTTGGGAACCGCAAACGCCGCGCACGCCGAACGCTTGGCCGTCGCCGTGGAGTATGCGGGGGCACGCGGCGCGCTCATCGTGTCGGCGCTCGAGGCGAATGGTGCGCCGCTATTTCCCGGATCGCTCGCATCCGTCGTGGGCGTCGTCGCGGACTGGACGTGCGAGCGCGATGCACTCGTGGTGGAATCGCGCTCCGGCGCCGTGTCGCGTCTTACAGCGTCAGCCTATCCGCGTCCGATTCCCGGCGTGCCCAAGGAACGCAATCTCGCCGGCGTATCATTCGCCGTCGCCAACGCGTCGGCTTTTCTGGCGCGTGCGATCGAGGCCGGCTCGATCGCAGCGCTGATTCGCGGTGGGCCGCCGACTGGCTAGGGCTTCTTGCCAGGCGGCGTCGTTGGCTTCTTGCCCTGCCCCGGTGGCGTGGCCGGCTTTGCGCCACGTCCACCGTTGGCCGGTACGCCGGCTGGTGGTCCGCCGCCCGAGCCGCCGTTCTGACCATTGCCGGCAGCACTGCCCGGCCGCTTCGTTCCAGCGAGGTCGCGGCCTGTCTCTGCTGGCTTGTTGCTCTGCCCCGCAGCCGCTTGGTCCGGCAGCTCGTTCGGCATCTGCTCGAGGTCATGATCGGACGCGCGAGCCTTTAGTCTTTTCTCGACACGATCGAGCGCGTCGTCGGACGGCAATCCCCGATCGACCAAACTTCCAATCACGTAGAGCGGCACGGCGAGCGACCTGCCACTGGGCGCGCTCTTGGCCAGCGCGCTGACCTTCGCACCGTCCACGCCCTTTCGCATCGCCTCGGCCCCAGCCTCGATCTCGTCGTCCGCGGGCTTGCGGCCGCGTGTGCGCTGCAGGGTATCGCGTACTTTCTCCATGCGCACTTCCTGATCGACCACGGATTTTTCGATCGCGTCCGGCGCAACACCGCGCGCGGCGAACTTGAGCGCGCGCATCTCCAACGCCTCTCCGGGCAATCCACGCTCGCGAGCCTTTTCAATCACGGCGAGCACGCGCGCCGCGACGTCGGCCGGAAGCACCTGCTTCAGTCGCGCCGACGGATCGTTGGCCGGCGTCTGCGCGACGACCGTCACGCTGCCGAGCAACGCGATCGCAACGAATGTCCTGGCCAATTGTGGATAGCGCATATATCTCACCTCGATGCGGCGGCGTCTGAGTTCCCCGCCTTCGCATGATTGACTGCCGCCACGCATCCCTGGGTCACTCGATTGCCAGAATTCCAACGACACCGCCAAATTCATCGGTCGACGTCAGAAGGCCGGGCGGGGCGATCCAGCGGCCTCCGTCGAGCCGGATGGTCATCTGATGCGTGCCGGGCGTGATTGGCAGCGTCGCGACCCACGAGCCATCGGCCGCACGCGTCAATCGAACCGGCTGCCACTGCGTAAAATCTCCGTTCAACTCGACGTTCCGCGCTGACGGCGCGTTGACGCGCAACGTTCGCTGATTGCCGCGCACCGTTCGGACCTCGAACGTCATTGACGCCGGCGGATCGGCAACCGGCGCCGTCGATGTCGAGGCCGACGCGCGATCCAGTGTCCGGCTGTTGCGCGATGCGAAACGCAACGCAACGGAAACGAAGCGTCCCCCGGGATAGCCTTGCGTCAAATCGACCGGATAGCTGCCCGCACTACCAACGATGGCGACACGCGACGCAACCCAGTCGACGACGCTCACGCTTCCCCAGGCGCGCGACGTCCCGCCGACTGCGGCTCCGACAGAGCCACCGCGTACACCGGCCGTCAATCCGAGCTCGAACGCGTTGGTGGGATAGCGCAGCGCGACCTGCACATCGGTATAGCGAATCGTATCTTGCACGA
>JAICYT010000049.1 GCA_025934075.1 Gemmatimonadaceae bacterium | reverse complement strand
TGGCGAGTGGGACGGCGCGCGATGCGCCGCGCGCGAACGCCGCCGGATTTCCGACAACGAGCACCGTGTCGACGCCCGCGATCAGAGCAGCGGCGGCGCGTTCGATCGGAGCGCGTTCGACGGCCGCACGGAGGAAGAAGTCGGCGCCCATAGCGGCCGGCGTGATGCCACTTTGAAGGCGCGCCACCAAGACTTGGGTTACGATGACGCTCGATTGCTCCGCATCGATCCGCGCCTCCGTGGTGGCCGAACGGGCGAGCGCACGATCGCTGGCGACGAGACAGCCGATCATCGACAAGAGCGCCGCCGAGAGGAGGAATGAGAAGCCCGTGGCGGAGATTCGTGCGAGCGACGAACGTACCATGTTCTATTTGAGCGCCGATCTGTGTTAATTTCTCGCGTCGATCACACCCAACGCGCCATGTCACGACGAGACGACCTTATCAACATACTGGCAAGTCGCTCCACACGGCGCGGGACGTTCACGTTGGCATCGGGGCGACAGTCCTCTCTATACATCGACGCGCGCATCACCACAATGAGCCCGGATGGCCTCGCGCTCGTTGGCCCGCTCGGACTTTCAGCGATCGAAGATGCGGGTTGGAACGTCGACGCGGTGGGCGGTCTGACACTCGGCGCCGATCCTATTGCGTGCGCCGTCAGCTACGCGAGCGCATCGACGTCGCGGCCTTTGCGGGCGTTCACCGTGCGGAAGGAGCCGAAGACCCACGGAACGACGAAGCTGATCGAAGGTCCGTTTCGCGCGGGCGATCGCGTCGCGGTCATCGAAGACACCATCACGACGGGCGCCTCGGCACGAAAGGCCATCGAGGCAGTTCGGGCGGGCGGCGGATTGGTCATCGGCGTACTCGCCCTCGTCGACCGGGAAGAGGGCGGTCGAGAGACGCTGGAGGCGGAAGGTGTGCCGGTTGTGTCGCTCGTGCGAGCGAGCGAAATCGTCTCGATGTTGCCGGTTTGACGCCTTCGTGAACAGCACTTTGAGCGACAGGCGAGGCGGCAGCGTGCCGTCTCACGCGCCGCTTCATCAAGCGCACGCACGCCGCCGATCAGCTGATCATACTGCGTGCGTATGACGCGCTCCACGATGGGTTGAGCGGCCGCAGTTGCCGAAGCCGATCGAGGTGGGGCAGCACCAGGGTTTCGCGAAAATGATGGAGCATGCCGGCGCCATCGTAGCGCTCGCGAAACTCGACGGCGGTCATGTTCATCAGCGTTCGCACGTGCCGACCAAAACTTTGGGGCGACGAATAGTCGAGATGGTTCGCGACGTTCGCGACGGAGAAGCCCGGATTTTCGAACAAGCGTGCGGCTCGAACGAGGCGAGCCGTCGCGAGATATTGCTTGGGCGCGGGGAGTTGCGCCCGGAAGAATCGGCTCATAAGCGTGCTTGGAAGGACATCGAGGCGCCGCGCGAAACTCCGGACAGTCGCAACACGAGGCGGCGCGACGAACAACATCTCGAAGAAGCGCCAGCAATCGTGTGGCACTCCCGAGAGATCAATTGCGAGCTGGCCCATCGCTTCGCGCTGAACCTCGTCGCCGCGAGCGGCCAACAAACAGTTTCGCAGCTCTCGCCATCCTTCTGCTTCTCGCACGTCGACGAGCTGCCGAACCCCAGTGGATCCAAGCGACAACACCGATTGCGGCGTCGATCGGTCGAGCTGCGTGAGGAGTGCCACGGTCGGCACGCGTGGAAATTCCCGTACGAGGGCGGCAACACCGGCGCGTGCGTGTTGATCATATCGCGCGACGGAGACAAGCACCGCGCCGGCCCGGTTCGATTTGAGGTCCTGAACGAGCTCGGCGACCGTATCTCGGTGAATCGCTCGGTATGATCCGTCGCCGGCAGCGTCGACGCGAATCCGTTCGTTCGGAGTCAGCATGGTCGCGATGGGCAGCGGACTCCGAGTCGATGCTGCTGGGTTCTGGTGCATGAAAACGCCTCGTTGCGGGTGAGAACGATGGGCATCGAATCTTGCTCGACTCGAAGCGGGCGCAGTATACGTGAACCGAGTCATGCTATCGTCAGCGAAAGAGGGATGCACGCGTTCAAGCTGCTCCACTATGTTTCTCAAAGGTCGCCAACCGGGTGGTCGCGAGTGGTATTCGTCGAATGCTGCTCGAGGAAAGTCCGGGCTCCATTGGGCGCGCTGCCAGGTAACGCCTGGGCGTCACCGACTTCGGCCGGACCGACGACAGACAGTGCCACAGAAAACACACCGCCGACGCCGATGCCGAGCGAACGCAGAGCGGAGGTTGGGCAAGGGTGAAAAGGTGAGGTAAGAGCTCACCGCGCGGCTGGCAACAGACGCGGCAGGGTAAACCTCAGCGGGAGCAAGGCCAAATAAGCAGCGAGAGGTGCCCACCTCGATCAAGACGCTGCGGGTAGGCTGCTGGAGGGCGTAGGCGACTACGCTCCGAGAGGAATGACCGCCGGGACGGTTCGCCGTCTCACAGAACCCGGCTTACAGGTTTCGCGACCGTTTGCATGCACGGCCGTGCGGCTCTTCGGAGCGGTACGGCCGTGTGTTTTTTTTGTCGCGCGCGTTGAGCGTCCTAGAGCTCGTGCTCCGTGTCATCGTGTGCGCCGCCGCGCCGCTCCATCACGCGGGGCGCCTGCATGAGCCCCGGCGCCGGCATCCACCGGCCGGAGAAGACTTGGCGCAATGCGCGCCAGATCAGTCGCACCATCATCACCATGCAGACGAGCAGAAAGAGGGCGACGGCGAGCGTGACGATGGGATGATGCCAAATCGAAACGGCAACTGCGCTGACCAGCGTAAGCTCTATGACGTTGGCGACACCGTTGGTGAGCGGTTCCGGGGACGCGTCGATCGCGTAGCGCATGCCCAGCTTTGTTGTGTGCGTCGTGATCGCCAGACCGCCGCCGAGGAGGGCGGCGATCAGAACGATCAAGGGATCGGCATGCCATGCGGTGGCGGCGGCGACAACCGCGGCCGCCGGCGGCCGGATCAGGCTGTGGAGCGTTTCCCACGCGGATGCGACGCCAGGAATGAGCGTGGCGATGAATTCGATCGAGTACAGCAAAATCGCGACGCCGATGACGCCGAGGTTGCCGAAACTCTCGATGGTTGTGGGGACGCCATGCACCCAGCCGAAACGGACGGCAAGGCCGGTGACGGCGACTGCCGCGTACAGGTTGAGACCGGTCGCGTAAGCCAGTCCCAAACTTTGGACTAGCGTGATGAGACTGAACAATGCGACCGCCCTCCTTTCCTCCGCATCAGGAGGATGTGGCGCTCAGTCGAGCAGGCGGAGGGGCATGACGAGACACAGGTACGATGCCGGATCGGCCCAACCCTCTGGTTCGAGCGTCGCAGCTCTTTCCGGCGCCTTGAACGTGAGTCTGACCTCGTCCGTAGGAATGTATCGCAGAATCTCGAGCAGGTAATTGGCGTTGAACCCTATGTCGAGCGCGTCGCCTGTATATCGGACGGCGAGTTCGTCGGTTGCGTCACCGAGGTCCGGCGTCTGGACGCTGAACTTGAGCATGCCAGAGTTGAAGGCAAGGCGAATGCGATGGGTTTGATCCGACGCGATGATGGACATGCGACGCAGCGCACTCGCCAGTGCCGTTCGGTCAGCGATCGCGACGCGATTGTTGTCGCGTGGAATGACCTGCTCGTACGGCGGGTACGGACCTTCGATGAGTCGCGTGAACACCGCCGTGAACGGTGAGCGAAACCCAAGGTGGTTCTCACCGCGCGCGATCTCGAGCTCCTCGTCTTCGGGGAACAGACGGCGGACCTGCTCGAGGGCTTTCGGAGGAACGATCATATCGCTGGCGGGCGCGCCGGTCGATTTGATCGGCATCTCCATTTTCGCGAGGCGATGGCCGTTGGTCGCGACCATGCGCATCATGTCCGGCTTGAGCTCCCAGAGAACGCCGTTGAGGATCGGACGACTCTCCTCGGTCGACACGGCGAACGATGTGTGCTGGATCAGCTTCTGGAGATCGCCTGATCGAATGCGCCAGCTCTCGTTGAACTTGACGTTTGGAAATGCTGGAAACTCATCGCGTGGCAATCCGAGAATCTTGAAATGCGTGCGGCCACAATCCAAGGTGACGCGCTGTTCCCCGACCGCAGCCACTCGCACCGGCGCGGGCGGAAGCTCTCGTGCAATCTCCGTGAGCTTCTTTGCCGGAATTGTGATGGCGCCGGGCGTTTCGACGTCGGCCGCGACTTCGGTCGTGACGGCGATATCGAGATCTGTTCCGGAAAGCCGGATCCCTTTCTCGGTGGCTTCGACCATGATGTTCGCGAGCACCGGCAGCGTTGTCTTCGCTGGGATGCTCGCGCTGACCGCGGCAAGACCCTCCTGCAACTTTTCCCGGGAGATCGTAAACCGCATCACGGCTCCTATGGTGTGCAAAACAACTCGACCATACTAGTTCTCTCTTAAAAGCAATTAACTAGTAGTCGTAGTAGTGTCTGTTGAGGCGTGGAAAACCGCAGTCAAGTTACACCGGACCAAGCGGTTCGACTATAGCCGGAGCTGTGGATCGCGTGTGGGCAAGGCAGGTTGTCCAGATTCGAGTGCGTCACTACCGTGCCGGCGGCTGAAAACTGCCCATCGTTTGTGGAAAATGGCATGGTGGGTGTTCAATTCCGGAGACTTTCCAACGCCGCGTGGATTTTCCCGATGCGCTGAGCGAAAGCCGGGTCCTCCTTCATCATCGTCGCGACGCGCTCCAGACTGTGGATCACGGTCGAGTGGTCTCGGCCCCCGAATGCCGCGCCGATTTCGACGAGCTGCATGCTGAGGAGCTCGCGCATCATGAACATGGCGACCTGTCGCGGAACGGTCAGGTTCTTGGTGCGTGTTTTGGAGCGCAGCCCCTCGTTGGTAACGCCCCACTCCTTCGCCACGGCCTGCTGAATCGCAAAGGTATTCAGCGCCGGACCTCCGCCGGGCGTCCCGTCCATCGCCTTGAGCTTGTCGCGGAGCGCCTCGCGGGCGACTTCAACGGTAATCTCGCGATGTTTGAGCGACGCATACGCGAGCAGCTTGATGATCGATCCCTCGAGCTCGCGCACGCTCGACCGAACGTTCTCGGCGATGAAGCGAACGACTTCCTCCGGGATTGTGAGCTCGAGGTGGTCGAGGTGCGCCTTTTGGCGAAGGATCGCGATGCGATGCTCGAGATCGGGCAGTTCGATGTCGGCGACCATCCCCCAATGGAAGCGCGAAACGAGGCGGGTCTCCAGTCCGGGGATTTCCGACGGTGGGCGATCACTGGTGAGTACGATTTGGCGACCGCCTTCGTAGAGCGCGTTGAAGGTGTGAAAGAACTCTTCCTGCATCGCCTCTTTGCCTTTGAGGAAGTGCACGTCGTCGACGAGGAGAAGGTCTGTCTCACGAAAGCGGCGCCGAAAATCCGCAGTGGTTCGGTTTTGGATTGCGGCCACGAGCTCGTTGGTGAACTGCTCGGTACCGATGAACGTGATTCGGGTCTCGGGCTTCCGCTGGACGATCTCATGCGCGATCGCCTGCATGAGGTGAGTCTTACCGAGTCCGGTATCGCCGTAGATGAAGAGCGGGTTGTAGACTTTTCCGGGAGCCTGGGCGACAGCGTGAGCTGCGGCCGCTGCGAGCTCGTTTGACTTGCCGATGACAAAGTAGTCGAACGTGTATCGGTCGCTTAATGGTGGCGAGTTTGTGGGACTTTGCTGGCCGTGAGGCTTCGGCTTCTGAGCTGGCGGAGCAACGAACATGTCCATCTGACTTCGCGCGCGGCGCTCCTCGCTTACCTTGAAAATGACCGAAACCGGATGCCCGAGCGCGATCGGCGCCAGGCTCGCCAGAAGGTCGGAGTGTTTGGACTCATTCCAATCGACCGCGAACTGATCCGGTGCGCCGACATAGATCGTTCCCTCATCCAGGGAGAGTGCCTCGGTCGGCTCGAGCCAGGTCTTGAACGTTTGCTCGGGGAGCTCCTGACGAGCGCGATCGAGCAACCGGCTCCAAGCTTCGTGGGCAGTCAGCGTCATGACGATGGGAACTGGATGGCGGCGCGGGGGGAGCGAAGCTAGACCGGGAATGTGGAAAAATCAATGCGCGATCGCTGCCCGAAGAGGACCCGTGATTCACGCGTGACCAGTCTCTTGATCTATCCCACTGCACCAAATAACTTTACCGGTCTGCACCGCAGGTTCGTTCGCAACGTTTTTGGAGTTGTCCATGGGTAAGCCCACCTATCGCCCGCGCAACAAGCGCCGCATCAAAACTCACGGGTTTCGCACTCGCATGGAGACCAAGTGGGGTCGTGCGGTGCTCAGCCGCCGCCGCAAGAAGGGGCGCAAGAGCCTCACCGTTAAGTTGCCAAGCAAGTACGCAGGCGCCTAATCAAGGCTTCGGATTTCCGCGTCGCAACCGACTGACGCGGGGCCTCGACCTGCAGACTGTCATTCGACAGGGGAAGCGAATTCGGACCATGCATCTCGACGTCCGAGCCCTCGCTTCCCCTCTCGCACATTCACGCGTTGGAATCGTGGTTCCTCGACATCAGCATTCAGCGGTCGATCGAAACCAGCTCAAGCGTCGGCTACGAGAACTGGTTCGAATCGAGCTTTTGCCGAAGCTCCGCGATCGACCGTCGACAGACATCGCAATTCGGGCGCGGCGCGAATCGTATGCGGCCGAGTTCGCGGCACTACATGACGACATCATGTCCGTGGCGGCGCAACTCGCTACCGACGGGTCTGGCATGTAACCGCGATGCGTACTGTGCTCGTACTGATGGTGCGCGGGTATCAGGTGGCGCTATCGCCGCTGCTTCCGTCTTCGTGCCGCTATTATCCAAGCTGTTCCGCGTACGCCATTGAAGCGCTCGAGAAGTACGGCGCGCTTCGGGGCTCGTGGTTGGCCGCACGACGAATCGCGCGCTGTCATCCGTTCCGTCCCGGTGGTTACGATCCGGTTCCCTAGCGACCTCATTTAGCTGCATGGATAAGCGCACCATTATCGCCGTGGTCTTGATGGCGCTGGTCATCGTCATAACGCCGCGACTTTTCCCATCGTCGCGGCGGCCCGCAGCACAGGCGGCCGACAGCGCTCGGGTCGACAGCGCTCGGGCCGACAGCACGCGTGCAGTCAGCGTATCATCCCCGGGCACCGCTGCCAATTCACCTGCCGCCCCCACGGCGGGAGAGGCAGCACCAGCGCCGACGGTGAAACGGCCGGCGGCCACGTCGCCAACTTCAGCCGTCTCGGTCTTACGCGCGGCCGATTCGGCAACCGTTGCCACGCCGAACGAGCATTTGACTGTCATCAGTCCAGGTGCGGTACCCACCGCCGTTCAGGTCGCGGGATATCGCAACCTGCGGCCCGATCGCCGGGACACACTCGCCATAATCGCGCAGCCACGCGGTGCCCTGCTGCACTTTCGACTCGCGACCGGTTCCGACACGATCGCTCTCGATACAATTCCTTTTACGATCCAGCGCTCCGGCACGACGACGACGCTGACCGCAAGCGCGCCGCCAATGTCGATCAGCTACGAGCCGACATCAGACGGGTATCGCACCGCCATACGAGGAAGCGTCCCCAACGCGCCGCCCGGCGCCGCGCTGCTGATCGATCTTCCGAGCGAGCTGAAGTCGATCGAAGCGGACACGGTGGACGATCTGCGTCACCTCGCGTTTGGCTACAAGATGCCGCTCCGCGACGCGGCGAGCGTACCATTCTCAAAGCTTGATCCGGGCGCGGTTCGCGTCGACACGGGTGCCTTTCAATGGGTGTCGGTGCGCAATAAATACTGGCTCATCGCGGTGATGCAGCCGGTCGCAGCGAAACCCGCCGGTGTCTTCCGCGGAGTAACGTCGCGCGGCGCGCCGCGTACGGGGAAGATCGTCAACGCGGCGTATGCCACCACGTCATACCCTCTCGCGAACGGACAATTCGCGTTCGACCTGTATGCCGGCCCACAATCGTGGCGCGAGCTTCATGCGCTGGGCAACGACTTAGAGAACGTGAATCCGTACGCCGGTTGGCTCCACGCAGTGGTGCAGCCGTTCGCGACGATCGTCATGCGCGTTCTTCTCTGGATGAAAGCGACCCTTCGTGTGAATTACGGCTGGGTTCTCGTCCTGTTCGGTATCGTCATTCGCTTGATGCTCTGGCCGCTCAACCAACGCGCGATGCGGTCGAGCATTCAGATGCAGCGGCTGCAACCGGAGCTCGCGGATCTGCAAAAGCGCTACAAGACCGAGCCCGACAAACAGCGCGAGGCGATGGTCAAGCTCTATCAGTCGCACGGCATGAGTCCATTCAGCCCGTTGCTTGGCTGCCTGCCGATGCTGCTGCCGATGCCGATTCTATTCGCGCTGTATTTCGTGTTTCAGAATACGATCGAGTTTCGGGGCGTATCGTTCTTGTGGTTGCCGGACATTTCTCTGAGAGATCCCTACTACATCATTCCGATCGTGATGGGCGCCTCGATGTTCGTGCTCTCGTGGATCGGCATGCGAGCGGCGCCGCCGAATCCGCAAGCGAAGATGATGAGCTACATGATGCCGGCGATGTTCACGGTGATGTTTCTCAACTTCGCGTCCGGCCTCAATTTGTACTACGCGGTGCAAAACATCGCCGCGCTCCCGCAACAGTGGATTCTGACCCGCGAGCGAGCGAAAGCCGGAGTGGGAACGGTGCCTGCAGGGAAAAGCCTGAGCGCGGCTCGAAAGACGTAGGCCGCGCGGTACACGTGTGAGCCGCGCGCAAAGAAATCGGCGCTGTTCCTGGCTGTTTGAGAGAAGCTCGGGGCGATGAAAGTCACATACATCGGTCACGCCACACTCCTCTTGGAGCTCGGCGGCGTACGTCTGCTCACCGATCCCAACTTCGATGCGAAGTTGGGGCGCATCCTGCCGCGGGTATCGCCGCCCGGTATCGCCCTCGAGCAGCTGCCGACGCTCGACGCAATCCTGTTGACGCATGCGCACGCGGACCATCTGTCATTCGACTCCCTCGAGCGACTGCCCCGATCCATTCCACTCTTCGCGCCGCCGGTCATCGCGAAATGGCTACGCCGCCTTGGCTACACGCACGCTGTCGATTTCGCTCCTGGTGAATCCGTGCGGATCGGCGATGCAACGATTCGCGCCGCGAGTGCGACGCACCGGGGCAATCGCTACGGATACGACCGTTGGCGAAGCTCGGCGAACATGTATCTGCTCGACGCGGCAGAAACCGCATTCTTCGCCGGCGATACGGCGCTCGTCGACGACACGCACCATCTGGTCGAGAAGACTTTGTGGGTGAACGAACGCGAGCTCGACCTCGCCCTTCTTCCGATTGGGTATGCGCCGTGGTGGAAGCCAGGATTTCGCCGCGGTCATTTGACGCACGACGACGCGCTCACTCTCTTCGAGCGGCTCCGGGCGCGCGTGCTCGTGCCGTATCACTGGGGTACGTTCAGGCACGTAACCGCAACCGCACACGACGCCATCCGACGACTTCGAGAACGCGTCGATGAACAGAAGTTGCATACGACCGTTCGCATCATCGAGCCGGGAGAATCACTCGAAGTCGTGAAACCGCCCGCCCAGTGAACGGCGCGATGAGTAGTACGACGCGGCTGGCGGTGCCGTGACCGGAAGCCCGCTCGATCTCTCAGAGACGATCGTCGCCCAGGCGACGGCGCCTGGACGCGGCGCGCTATCCATTGTGCGGCTATCCGGGCCGAACGCGCACGCCGTCGTGCGCGCCGCCGTCGATCGGTGGCCGAGCGCGGCGCGCACCGTCACCCTATCGCACGTTCGGGACGCGTCCGGGAGGGACGTCGATCAGTCGGTCATCATTCGCTACGACGCGCCGGCATCCTTCACCGGGGAGGATTCGGTCGAGCTCATCACGCACGGTGGGCTCGTCGTCGCGACGACAGTCGTCGCGGCGCTCATTGCCCGCGGGGCCCGGCTGGCGCTTCCCGGCGAATTCACGCGCCGAGCAGTGCTCAACGGGAAGCTCGACATTCTCCAGGCAGAGGCGACTGGAGATCTCGTCAACGCAAAGTCGCGCGCCGCTCAGGGCGTCGCGTTGCGTCAACTCGACGGCGGATTGAGTCGTCGAGTTCTTGCCTTGCGCGGCGAACTCATTGGGCTGGAAGCGCTCATCGCATACGACATCGACTTTCCCGACGAGGACGATGGACCGATTGCACCCGCCCGCATCGTCGCGGCGACGGAACGAATTGTCTCGGCGCTCGAACAGCTGTTGGCGACATCACGGACGGGCGAGCTCGTAAGAGAGGGCGCGTTGGTCGTGCTCGCGGGAGCACCGAATGTCGGCAAGTCGTCCTTGTTCAACGCGCTGGTCGGAGAGGCGCGCGCGATCGTGACCGACATTCCGGGGACGACACGGGATGCTATCGAAGCCGTCATCGACACATCGACGATTCCACTACGGCTCGTCGACACCGCGGGCTTCCGCGATGCGCTCGATCCCATCGAGCGACTCGGTGTCGAGATGAGCGAGTCCTACGTCGAACGTGCTGCGGTCGTGTTGGTGTGCGGCGACAGCGACGAATCCATGCTGGGCATGCGCAAGGCATTGGACGGTCGGAGCCATGTTGCAATCATCGCCGTCCGCACGAAGTCAGACGTCGCGCCGCCGACGGCGGCGCAACTGGCCGGGTACCGCGACACGCTTGCGGCCAGCGCCACAGTCGTGGTGAGCGCAGAGACAGGCGAGGGACTGTCCGCATTATTGTCGGCGATTGCCCACGTGGTGTCCGAAGGGACCGGCAGGCAGGATGTCGATGCGCCGCTGTTGACGCAGGAGCGGCATCGCTATGCCGTTACGCGGGCGCTCGATGAGGTGCGGGCGTTCCGCGATCGTTGGGCGAGCCGCGAGCTGCCGGCGCCGGTCGCGGCAGTACACCTCCGAGAAGCCGTTGCGACGCTCGAAGACTTGATCGGAGCCGTGGATGTGGAAGACGTACTCGACGAAGTCTTTCGACGCTTCTGCGTCGGGAAATGACCGCGGCTCGGAACTTCTACGCCGTCATCGCGGCGGAGTGACCGAGCGATGAGATCTCCGCGGCGCTCGCGCGCAATGCCCACGCAAGCCCTTCGGCGTTGATCGCCGGTTCGCACATGCGCGCCCCGAGGTAGTACCCGGCGCGCTCGGGAAGCACGTAGCGGTCGACCGTTCGGGCTTCGTCGCTCATGCCGCCGGAGAGATAACGAAGGCGAAGACCGAGACCCGTGTGATCCAAGTCACCCACGACGGCGCGCGACATGACCGATTCGAGTTGCCGGACGTCGGCGAACTGGCGCCGCTCGTAGCCGAAGTATTCCCACGCCGCGTGGCCAGGACTGATGGCGCGTGACACGTGGATGGCGAGGCCTTCGTTGATCAATAGCTCGCGCAGTGTCGCCTCGCGGCCGGTGTCCCAGTACGAGTAGTAGCCGCCGGCGTTTGTGATGATGGTGCGCAGATCGCTTCGGCTCGTGGGCGACGTATAGCGCACGACGTGCGCTATCTCGTGCGCGAGCCAGAGCGGAATCAGCTCGGGGTCGAGACCGAGGCCATCAGTCTGTGTGTTGATTGTTCCCGTAAAATGCTCGAGGCATACGAAGGCAATGCCTCGACCATTGACGACCAGCTCACCGGCGTTAGCCGCGCCGACGCCAACCATGAGCACGACGTCGACGTCGCAGTCCATCGCCAGCATGTCCCGGCACGCCTGCTCGGTCGTGCGTGCGAGTGACATGACGTCGGCGCGCTCGAGCATCGCTGTGAGGTCGCCGCGCGTGGCACTGACCGTCGCTCGAGCGATGTCCATGAAGTGCGGACTGTCGGGATCGATGACGTAGTTGTTCCAATACGGCTCGAGGATCTGGCGATGGTTGTCGAAGTAACGCTGATAAGCGGCGAGGCGATCGGTGCTATCCAGAATTGAAAAAAAATCGGGCAGCAGATTGATCAGCATTCGACCGGACGCGGGGAGGGCGACGCGATTCGTACTTCGGACGCGGAATGATAGTGGCGTCACGAAATGTGAACAAGAGTAAACAATGTCAAACACCGACGAATCGAGCAATTGCGCGAATGTGTGATGCGCAATACGTGCGAAGCACCGCGAACAACACGACGCGACAATGTGATTGGCGCAGTAAACACGAACAAAGTGCCATAACAATCTGCGCATGGCACAGTTTTTCCCTTACCCTGCCAGTGAAGGCGAAGACGAAAGGCGGGAGAGGCACCGATGACCACGCTACAGCAGATCGAACTACAATGCCCCATTTGCGAGACGCGATTCCGCTCACAATCGGTGGTGTCGACGAACTCGTTTGGTGGCAAGCGAACTGATTTTCACGAGCGCGCTGCGGGCACGCAGCCGCTGCCGTATCTCATCCACACCTGCAATCGCTGTGGATTCTCGGGCGCTGACCGGGACTTCACCGACGAGGCCGACGTTTCACCGGTGCTCAAGGAGCGAGTCTGGAATGAGCTCGCGCCGGCGATTACGTGTGGAACGCTGAGCGGGTCCGAAAAATACGAAGCCGCGGCCAAGGTGGCCGAATGGCAAGGAATGGAAGCACGGCATGTCGCTGACCTGCTGCTGCGCGCGGCGTGGTGTTGCGTCGACGAAGGAGATATCGAGGCGGAGCGGTTTTTCCGTCGAAAGGCGGCCTGGAAATTCGAAGAGGCGTTGGAGAGCTTCGATGGGGTGGCGCGCGAAGAGCGAGCGGTGCTGACCTATTTGGTCGGCGAGCTGTGGAGGCGAGTTGGGGAAACGAAGCTTTCGGTCGCCTGGCTAAACCGGGTGGCCGCGGAGATCGCCGATCCGCAAACGCAGCAGTGGGTCATCGATGCCGCGCGACAGCAGCGAGATTGTCCGCGGGAATGGTTTGGTTAGACGGAACCAGGTTGGGCGCCTGACCTCTTCCCTGCTCTCACGGTCATCTCGTTCCAAACAAACGATCGCCAGCGTCGCCGAGCCCCGGTAAGATGTAGCCTTGGTCGTTGAGCTCTCGGTCGAGCGCGGCGCAATAGACGAGCACGTCCGGATGCGCCGCTGCGAGCCGCTTGATGCCTTCCGGCGCGGCCACGAGACACATGAATCGAATTCGCGTCGCACCGGCGCGCTTGAGGGATGCCACCGCCGCCGCCGCGCTGCCTCCGGTCGCTAGCATTGGGTCGAGCAAAAAGAAATCGCGCTCCGAGGCATCACCGGGAACTTTGAAATAGTAGTCCACCGGCTCGAGCGTGTCGTGATCCCGGTAGAGCCCAACATGCCCGACGCGCGCACCGGGCACCAAGCGATAAATACCTTCGACCATGCCGAGGCCTGCGCGAAGGATCGGCACCAACGTGAGCTTCTTTCCGCTCACCCGCCGACCAACAGTTCGCTCGAGCGGCGTTTCGACGACCGCCTCTTCGACCGCCAAGTCGCTCGTTGCCTCGTAGGCCATGAGCATCGCGATCTCGTCGACGAGTTCCTTGAAAATCTTCGTCGGCGTCTCTCGATCTCGCAGGATGGCGAGCTTATGCTGGACGAGCGGATGCGAGATGACGCGAAGCGTCGGAAAGACGGGGGTAGTGTCCATGGCGCGCAAGCTACTAATTTCGCGCCCATGAAAGAATACCGGGTATGCGGGTCCTAGACGCCGCTCATGCTTCCGCGGCGTCGGACCAATTGGTGGCGGCTCGGTTGGATACTGGGCTTTCTAATGTTCGGCGCGTGGGCGGTGTCGTTCGGCGCCGTGTGGTTTTGGAGCCGGCGTGACGAAGCTCGGCCGGCTTCGGCGATCGTCGTGCTCGGCGCGGCGCAATATGACGGAAGGCCGTCGCCCGTGCTGCGAGCGCGGTTGGATCACGCGCTCGACCTTTTTCGTCGCGGCTACGCCGATCGGATCATCTTCACAGGCGGGGTCGGTGATCGCGATACGACGAGCGAGGCCGCCGTCGGACAGCGGTACGCCCTCGAGCACGGGGTTCCTGCGCGAGCGATTCTGATGGAGACGACCGGGCGCTCAACATCGGAATCGTTGCAGCAGGTCGCGGCCCTCATGGACGCCGCGCCGACACGCGAGGTCATCCTCGTGAGCGATCCGTTCCACATGTTGCGATTGTCCATTCTGGCTCGGCGCTATGGTCTGATACCGCTCACGTCGCCGACGCGGACCAGCCCGATCGCGCTCAATCGGCGCGAGTCGTTGAAGTATATCTTGAACGAGTCGATCAAAGCCCCGATCGCATTCCTGCTCGAGCGCCGAGAGTAGTCGACGGCGTCGCCTGCGAGCGAACGGCGCGCACCAGCCACGACCAATACGTCCGCCCTCCGACCTCGGCCACATCATTGTGACCCGCCCCCGAGACAATGAGCAGCTCGCCGCGCTGTGAAGCGGCGGCGAACACTTCGCGGCCCATCCTCACCGGCACCACCAAGTCACGATCGCCGTGCACGACCCAGGTTGGCGCGCCGATTTCGCGGACTCGAGCGACTGTATCGAAGTGCACGCGCGAGATGATTCGAAAAAACGCACGCAATCCCGGAAGGATCATTCGAGCGGCCATCGCCTTCGCGGACGAGAACGGAGCCTGAAGGACGAGCGCGCGTGGTTGGAAGGTGGTCGCAAGCTCTGCGGCCACCGCTGTGCCAAGCGAGTGACCGAACAAAACGATATTCGCCGGCGAAGCGTTCAGCGAGTCGACCACGCAGTCGAGCGCGGCACGCGCATCGTGCGCCGACGACACATACGACGGCGACCCGGGTAGCCCATCGTAGCCGCGGTATTCTGCGAGCACGACGCACGCAGCGGTTTCATGAGCGAGCCTCGAGGCCCAAGGCACGAGCCATCGAGAAATCTCCGCATTTCCATGAAACGCGAGAACGACCGTGCTCGCCGGCGTGCATTCGCCGACCACGAACGCAAACAACTCGGCCCCATCGGCGGCGCGGTAGCGCACCTGTCGCGCCGAAACCGGCGAGGTGTCGACCCCGGCGGGCGGCTGAAAAAGGATCCGCTCCTGAAAATACCAGAGCATCAACAACGACCCGGCATATATCGTGATCAGGCCGATGGCCGTGTAGGAAAGCACGTGAGTCACTCGAGATGCAAAGGGCAGCGTCAGGGTTCCAGTAGCCACAGGGGCAGTGCAATTTAGATCGATGCACATTCCGATTGTAACGTTTCGATTGCCGAACGGATTGTTTGTCACGCTGTCCGAAGACCACACCGCGCCAATCGTCGCGGTGAATCTCTGGTATCACGTCGGCTCGGCGAACGAACGACCTGGTCGAACGGGCTTCGCGCATCTGTTCGAGCACATGCTGTTCCAGGGATCGGCCGATGTCGAAGCCAACGAGCACTTCGAGCTCGTTCAGCGCGCCGGCGGAACGTTGAACGGCTCCACATGGCTCGAACGCACGAACTACTTCGAGACTCTTCCGTCGAACCAGCTCGAGCTCGCGCTCTGGCTCGAGTCGAATCGGATGGGCAGGCTGCTGCCAGCCATGACGCAGCAGAAGCTCGATACGCAGCGCGACGTCGTCATGAACGAACGACGCTGGTCGATGGACAACCAGCCGTACGGCACGTGGATGGAGAAGCTGCCGGCGCTGTGCTTTCCAGAGACCCATCCGTTCCATCACTCGCTCATTGGCTCGATGGAAGACCTGGCCGCCGCGAGCCTCGACGACATCGCGCAATTCTTTGCGACCTACTACACGCCAGACAACGCCGTTCTCACGATTGCCGGCGACTTCGAGCCCCGCGAAGCGCGGCAGATGATCGAGAAGCACTTCGCCGCCATCCCGCGCGGCAAAGGAAAACCTCCGCTCCCCGACATGAGTCTTCCGACGGTATTCGGTCAGTGGAAGCGAGACGTGGTTCCGGACGACGTGATGCTGCCACGCCTGTTTCTCGCGTTTCGTTCGCCGGTGTTCGGCAGCGACGAGTACTACGCGGCCAGCGTCTGCGGCGCCGCTCTCGGATTGCGCAACGGGAGCCGCCTTCGGCGACGGCTCGTCCGCGAACGGCAAATCGCCGCCGAGGCGGCAGCATTCACCTACGATCTTGCAAAGGGCGCCGACTTGCTCGTGGTCGACGTCATGGCGCGTCCGGGCGTCGCCGCGGAGCAACTCGAGCAGGAAGTGGCCTACGAAATCGATCAGGTCGTGCGTGACGGTTTCAACGCGACCGAAGTCGAACGGGCGATCGCGCTCATCCAGACGATGTTCGTCTCGTCCATGCAGGAAGCCGGCGAGCGCGCCGACAAATTGTCGCTGTTTGCGACGTACTTTGGCAGTCCAGAGCGACTCAATGAAGAAGTCGACCGGTATGCCTCGGTCTCAACTGATCGCGTGAACGCGTTTGTCCAGGAGCGGCTTGGCGAGAACAACCGAGCGAGTCTCGTCTACATACCGAGAGACGACGCACCCGGTGAGCTGGTCGGCGCTGGCGCAGCGGCGGCGACCCAATGACCGCTCCGGCAATTCCTCCGGCAATTCCCAAAGCCGAGCGACCGACACCGAGCGCGCCGCGCGAATACCAGTTTCCGCGCTTCGAACGACGACGGCTCGAGAATGGCGTGCAGTTGGTCGTGGCACCGGTCGCGAAGCTTCCGTTGGTCACAGTCGCGGTGCTCTTCGATGCGGGCGCTGTATGTGATGCGGCTGGCCGCGAAGGCACGGCGCAACTCGTGGCGAAGTTGCTCCTCGAAGGCACCGAATCGAGTGATGGTGCTGAGCTGACGGAGCGTTTCGAGCGGCTCGGTGCGTCGGTCGACGCGCAAGCCGACTGGGACGCCGCGGCCGTGACGCTTACAGCGCTCTCCGAGCATTTGCCCGCCGCGTTCGACCTGCTCGGCGAGGTGATTCGCACTCCCGCGTTCCGCGTGCGCGAAGTTGAACGGCTGAAGGCCGAGCGCTTGGCTGAGTTGCTGCAATTGCGCACTGAGCCAAGAGGTTTGGCCGATGAGCTCTTCGCGCGCTTCTTATATGCGTCAGCGTCGCGCTATTCACGCCCCGAGGGCGGCGACGAACAAAGCATCGAAGCGCTGGATCGCGATCAGCTCGTCTCATTCTACGAGTCTCAGTATCAGCCGAGTGGTACGACAGTGATCGTCGCCGGCGACATCAGTGCGGATCGCGCTGAAGAGTTGACTCACCACGCGCTCGGAGAGTGGGTCGGCGGGACCGCGAGACGAATCACTGCCGACGACAAGCCGGCTCGCAGCGCACGCGGCGTGCACATCATCGCCAAACCGGACGCGCCGCAATCCGAGCTTCGGCTTGGACACGTCGGCATACCGCGCAATCATCCGGATTTCTTTCCGGTCAACGTGATGAACGCGGTGCTCGGCGGCCTGTTCAATTCGCGAATCAACATGAATTTGCGTGAAGCACACGGATACACCTACGGCGCATTCTCTGGATTCGAGTGGCGGCGACAGGCAGGACCGTTCGTCGTGTCGACCGCCGTGAGATCCGATATCACGGATGCCGCGGCCGGTGAAGTGCTGAAGGAAATCGATCGCATCCGCAGCGAAGCGATCTCACCAGACGAGTTATCGCTCGCGACCAGTTATCTCGACGGCGTCTTCCCAATTCGGTTCGAGACGACCGCTTCGATTGCGGCGGCGCTGTCTGTGCTCGTACTGCACGGACTCCCGGAGGACTACTACGACCGCTATCGATCGCACGTTCGCGCGATCACAAGAGAGCAGATTCTTGACGCCGCGCAGCGGCATCTGCATCCAGAGATGTTACAGATGGTGGTCGTTGGCGACCCGGGCGTCATCCGCGATCCGCTCGCAGCGATGAACTTCGGGACAGTAATCCTCTACGACACGCTTGGTCAGCCGAGTCCATGACGGACGGCGAGACGCACGACGCAGCGAAAGAGATCCGGCCGGGCAAGATCAGCAGTCGTCGAATCCACACGGGCAAGATCATCTCACTCGACAGCGACACCGTTCGATTTCCGGACGGGTCTATCGGTGAGCTGGACATGATTCGTCATCCCGGTGCGAGTGCGATCGTGCCCTTCTTGACCGACGCGGCCGGCAACGATCCGCAGTTGCTGTTGATCCGACAGTATCGTTATGCAGCCGACCAATATCTGTATGAGATTCCCGCCGGTCGGCTGGATCCGGGCGAGGAGCCGGCCGACTGCGCGCGGCGCGAGTTGCGCGAGGAAACGGGCTGCACCGCTCGCCGGATCGATTTCATGTTCACGATGTACACGACGCCTGGTTTTACCGACGAACGGATCCATCTTTTCATGGCAACCGGCCTCGCCCGCGGAGAAACCGCCCGAGAAGCTGACGAATTCATGACCATGGAAACGGTGACGCTTTCCCACGCCCTGCGGTTGATCCACGAGGGCGAGATCAAGGACGCTAAAACCGCGTTGGCGATCCTATTCGCCGCTGGTTTTCGGTCCGGGCTTTAGTCGGCGGACAGCCGGCAACCGGCAACAGATGGGCGGATCGATGTGTCAAAAGTGGGACACAGATACGCCATCTTCTCGCCTGATCGTCGCGATTTGAGGACAGCACCCCGGCTGTCCGGACTCGACAGATTGCACCTAAAATATTTAGTACCAATATCTTAATGCCGAGTTCCGGCTGGCGTCTAACAGGCATGCGGTCTGCCTTTTCCAATGGTGCAACTCGAAGGATCCGAAGGGTGAAGATCGAATCTGTTCTGTCTGTCGGGTCGTACCCTTCCAGCAGTGCCAAGGGGGCACGGACTATCATGGCTGAGGTCGCAATCAAACGAGCGCAGTTGCCGGGTGCGGCAATACGCGAACGGCTCCGAAGCGAGGACGACGCGGCGGTTGTCACGGCGTTCCTTGGCGGTGAGGAGCGCGCGTTCCAAGAGCTCGTCGAACGATATCAAACGCGGCTGTTGAACTTCATCTACCGCACGATCGGTGATCGTGAGAAGGCGGAAGATCTCGTGCAGGAAGTTTTCATTCGAGTCTACCGTCATATTCACCGGTTCGATCGAACGAAGAAGTTCTCGACGTGGGTGTACACCATCGCGTCCAATCTTGCCAAGAACGAGTTGCGGAATCGCTCGCGAAACCCCCTCGTGCTCTTCCAGACGATCAAGGGCAACTGGGATGATGAGGACCGACCCCTGCAGTTCGAGGACACTACCGCACGCCCTGACGACATGTATCGAAAGCGGCACCTGCGCGAGCTCGTCGAGGAGACCGTCGCCAAGCTGCCTGAGCATCACCGTCAGGTGTTCGTCCTCCGCGAGCTCGAGGGGAAGTCGTACGAAGAGATCGCCGACATCACCGACTGCAACCTGGGCACGGTGAAGTCGCGGTTGAATCGGGCCCGTAACGCGTTCGCGTCGATCATCGAGCCCAAGATCGATTAGCGCGAAGAAACGGCTGAAGCAGCTCTATCGAGACTGGCACTGGCGGGCTCCGGCGCGAATATTGATTCGCCTGGAGCCCGCCAGTGCGTTGCACACCGCTCACAGAAGCCGTCGAAGCTGTGGGTCGCAACGTTAGGAACACGTGATGGAACGCAGGGTACCGACATCGAACGCAGTCGTCCAGTATCCAGAGTCACTGATGGATTGTCGCGAGTTTCGAAACAAACACGTTGGGTTCGTCGATGATCTGCTGCCTGCCGTGGAAATGGAGGCAATGCAGCGGCATCTGACGGTTTGTTCGCGATGTTCCCGACAAGACACGGCGATCCGCCGTAGCTTGATGATCGTGCGAAGTCTTCCGCGAATCGAGCCGGCGCCGGACTTCGTTGCGCGGCTCAATGCCCGCCTCGAGGAGTTGGGTCCAGTATCACGTGTCGATCTCGTTGCGCCTCGTCCGTATCTGCCTTCCGTCGGCGCCTTTGCAGCGCTCGCCGCCGGAATTGCGGCAGTTGCGTACATGTCGATCGAGACGACGCGGTATTTCTCGGCGCCGCAAGATCTTTATCTTGCGCCCGCCGTAGCCAGTGCGCTCGAGCCCGCGCCGCCAATCGCGAATGCCGCTTTCGTCGCCTCGGTGCCGACGGGAATGCCGGTGTGGCCGGCGGTTCTCATGGTCGGTCAAGCGCCAATGCATTTTGCGAACATGGAGTTTCGCGAAGCCAGCACTACACGGTAACGGCGGCGCGACACCTCCGAGCTCCTAGTCCTGAAGCAGAGATCGGCGATGCGCCGATTTTTTTTATTCTGGTCCGGCGCGGCAGTTCGTATATTGGACGCCATGTCACCCGTCGCCGACGCCAAGGTTCTGCGTGCAGCAATGAAAGAGCGCGTCTTCGCTCCGGCTTACTATTTCCATGGTCCGAACGACTACCTGAAGGATGAGGAAGTCCGGCGCATGGTAGACGCGGCTGCTGATCCATCGACGCGCGACTTCAATGTGGAATTCGTTCGCGGCAGTGACGTCGACGCCGAAACCCTGGGCTCCACGATCAGCACGCCGCCGATGATGGCTGAGCGCCGCGTCGTTGTCGTGCGTGAGGTGAGCGCGCTCAAGAAGGATGCGCGCGCGATGCTGGACACGTATCTCAAGCGACCAGCTCCGGATCTCTTGTTGTTGCTCGTTGCGCCCGCAGGCGCCAAGGCGGACCAACGCTTGATAGGCCCGACGACGGCGATCGAATTCGATACATTGAGCGGTGCGCGCATTCCCAAGTGGATCACGTACTACGTCGAGCACGATCTCAAGTCATCGATTACGGAAGGCGCGGTCACGCTGCTGCAAGAAGCTGCAGGCACGGATCTATCCCAGCTCAAGATCGAGCTCGATAAGCTCGTGAGCTACACCGGTGGCGATACGATCAACGAAGCCGCGGTATCGGCAGTCGTCGGCGTTCGACCAGGCGAGACGATGGGTGATTTTCTCGACGCGGTCGCGCGACGCGATCCGACCGAAGCGCTGCGGATGCTTCCAATCGTGCTCGAGCAGCCCAAGTCGAGCGCCGTGACGACGGTGATGGCGTTGACCGCGCAAACACTCGTCATCGGTTGGGCGCAGGCTGCTCGCGAGCGCGGTAGCAACGGAGCGCGGCTCAGCGGGGAGCTTTTCAGTTTGCTCAAGGAGTCGGGCTCGGTGTACACCGGCCGCTCGTGGGGCGAATTCGTCTCGACCTGTGCGCGCGCATCGGACTCGTGGTCGAGTCGTGCGATCGACGATGCGCTCGAGGCTCTGCTCGACACGGATACGGCTCTCAAGGCCACACGTCTCTCCTCCGACGAACAACTCGTGTCCAATCTCGTACTCAGGCTCTGCGGAGCGACCGGCCGTCGTCGCGCCGCGTGATTCGATTCTCCATGCTGCAGAAAACACTTCGAGCCTTCATCATCGTCGCGCTGACGTGTGGCGCCGTCGCGCACGCGCAGTCGAAAGCGGACTCCGTGTTCGCGCGGGCGCGGCAGCTCGTCGCGAGTGGGAACGGCGCGGCCGGTCGCGTCCTGGTCGACTCGGTCATTGCTGCGACGACACCGGACACACCGGAGTATGGCGACGCGCTGTACTGGCGGGCATCGCTCGCGACCACGAGCGCCGATGCAGAGCGGGATTACCGTCGCATCGTCGTCGAGTATCCGCTATCAACGCACAGCGGCGACGCGCTCTTGCAGCTCGCGCAGCTGGAAGTGGCGCGCGGTGATCGCGGTGCGGCGGCCACGCACCTCGATCGGTTTCTGCTCGAGAATCCGCAGCACCCCGAGCGCGCGCGCGCCGGGCTACTGCTTGTCCGATTGCTGTTCGAGCAGAACGAAATCCCACACGGGTGCAGCGTTTTGCGGCGTACGCTCAACGACGTTCCGGACTCGGCCGTCGAAACGCGCAATCAACTGCAATACTACTCGCCACGCTGCGCAGCAGCTGACGCAAATCCGGCCTCGCAGCTGCCGCTGCCCGCCGCGGGCGACACGTCACGGGCCCGGCGCGATGCCACGCCAAGCAAGGCGGCGGCACGCTACACGTTACAGGTCGCGGCGTTTACGAAACGCACCGATGCCGACGCGCTCGTGAAACGATTGAAGGCGCGGGATATTGACGCCCGAGTTGTTGGCAAATCCAAACCGTTCCGCGTCCGCATCGGGCGGTATGAAACGCGCGCCGATGCCGCGGCAGCAGCGAAGCAACTCAAAGCCAGAAAGATTGTCGCGACGGTTACAGATATCGGGTCTGACGATAAGTGACCGCTCCGTCGCAGACGCCATTGATGCAGCAGTACCGTGAGATCAAGGGTCGCCACCAAAATGCGATCCTGTTTTTCCGAATGGGCGAGTTCTACGAGATGTTTTACGACGATGCCGAAACGGCTTCGGGGGTGCTTGGTCTGACCCTGACGGCGCGCAACAATGGCGGCGCTGCCGATGTCCCACTTGCCGGCATTCCAGTAAAGGCGGCAGCCGACTACGTACGCCGCTTGGTGCAGCATGGGTTTCGCGTTGCGATCTGCGAGCAGGTGGAAGATCCGAAGGTCGCGAAGGGAGTGGTCCGGCGTGAAGTGATCGAGACGATCACGCC
>JAICYT010000062.1 GCA_025934075.1 Gemmatimonadaceae bacterium | reverse complement strand
GTGGCATGGCCCGCCGTCTCATCTATTTCGCCGGTTTGCTACTGCTCACGGCGGCCGTTCCGCCCGACGACCGCGGACGTCCCGTAATTCTGCTCGTCCACGGCCGAGGCATGGTCGATCGCGACTCGTCCGCCATGCGCAAGCTTTGGCTCGCAGCACTTATCTCAGGGCTCAAGACCGTCACTCCGGTTTCTGTCGTCGCCGAACGCGACGTTCGTGTGGCCTGGTACGCCGACGTGCTCGATCCGAGATCGAACGCTGGATGCGACTACGACCGAGGCGATGTGCGCGTGCGCCGCGACGCGACCCAGGATCCGGACCTCAAGGCTTTCGCATCGGTGGCTGGCAATCTTATCGGTTCGCTGAGCAGTCTGGTCGCCGATACCGAGATGACCGCACAGCTCCGTGGGCTCGCGTCCGACGCCGCATTTCTGAGTGATGCGCGCAAACGCTGCGCGTCGGAGCGCCGGCTCGCTGACGCGATCGATCGCGCGCGCCGCCAAGGCCGGCCGATCATTCTCATTGCGCATAGCTTGGGCTCGCTCGTCGCCTACGACTATCTGTCGTCTCGCACCGACAGCGTTCTCGTCAGTCGGTTCATGACCATCGGATCAATGCTCGGGTCGCCGGAACTGCGTCGTCTAGTCATTGGCGGCGACTCGACCGACGTGCTCTCGAAGCCGGCGAGCGCGAAGGAATGGATCAACATCTTCAACGAGGAAGATCCGATGGCCGGCCCTGTGTCGCTTGGTCATGACGTGCCTGCGAACCCGCCCGCGGACGAGCCCGACCCGCACGAGATGATTGGCTATCTCCGCGGATCAATCGTGGCGAAGGAAGTACTCAATGGCTGGTGCGCCGCGTTCGAGACCACGAGTCGTCCGCCCGGTTGCAGGGAGTTGGTCCCGAAATAGCAATCGAGCCGTGCCATGGACGCTCGATACTTCATCCTTGTCGCGGTCGCGGTGGGCGCTGGGCACATCGCAGCAGCGCAAAGTCGCGTCGGAGCGGATTCATCCACGCGTATTCATCGACTCGAGCGCGACCTCAGCTACGGCACGGCCGAGGGCTTCGGCTACGCGGCCATCGATCAGTGGCGTCTCAATCCGCCTGAATGGGGAACGGGCCTGCCTGGTTACGGCCGGCGACTCGCGTCGAACGTAGGCGAGTTCTGGGTTCAGGAGATTGCGACGGAAGGGCTCGCCGCCGCAATGAATCGTCCGCTCGACTACCAGCACTGTCGTTGCCGAGACGTCGGCGGGCGAATGGCGCATGCGATCAGCGGCGCATTGTTCGACCAACTGTCGCGGGGCAGAGAGGCACTCGCGATTCCGCGAATCGTCGGCGCCTATGGTGGCGCTTACGCACAGTCGGCGTGGAGGCCCGCGGAATCGAGAAGCCGCGCCAACATCACGTTGACGAACGGTACGACGTCGCTCGCGATTGGTGCGCTGATCAACATGTACCACGAGTTCCACCGCTAGCCGGTCGACAGGGCAGCGTATTCGCGTCGGGCATCCAGACCTCGAGCCCGAGGTCTGGTAAGGTCTTCGAATGTCCAGCAATGAGCTGGCGCTGATACCGCGGGTTGTCGAAGTCGAACGCATCGCGTTGATCGCCGTCGACAACGAGCATCTCGGCGTTGGTCATGAACAGTTTGCCGAAGTGCAACGTCCCGCCGCGATACAACATGTAGTTGGTCACCGTCGTGTCGATCATTTGGCGCGGCGCGAGCGAATCGGCCAACGTCCCGATCGTTTGGACCAGTTGATTGCCTTCGAGACGGACGCCCGTCAGACGTCCCTCGACGCGCGGTGGCGGCAAGAGCGCAAGTGCCTCGAGGAAGAGATCGTTGCCTTTGACCGTGACGCCGTGCGCCTTTGAGAGATCCATCATCTTTTCGAGGCTCAGATGGAGGGCATTCATCAACGCGAGCCCATTGACGCCGAGTATTCGTACGCGCGTCGTGTGGAGAACGATGCGACCGTCGTCGGTGAGCGCGACATTCGCCGTCATATCGAACGGGATGTTGACGCCCTTGTGCAGTGTCCCGGTCTGCCGAAGCGTGTTGTTCGCGATCTCGATGTGCAGGTGAGACAGCGGCGATCCGCGATAGGCGAACACGTGATCGTTCATGAGGTTCGTGAGGTCGGCGCCGGTCATTCCGACTTCGGCGCTGCTCACGTCGATCACGTAGCTCGCGATGTCGTCGAAGTCCACGATGCCGTTCTTCGCGGCGTGCATCGTCCCCGCAAGACGACGAACGCGCAGCACGATGCCATCCGCGACGTGAAAGTCGACGTTCCGCATGGTGACGCTCGTCGCGGTCGTTGACGCCGTCCCAGGCGGCGGTTCGAGCGAGTCGCGCGCTGGAATGCCGGCCACCGCCATCGTTGGCGACACGTGTCGCGTTGTCAACGCGGCAATCGCCGCGACGGCAAGGAGAGCCCCGATAACAACTTTAGGCGCGCGGCTGAGCATATCGAGTCAACTCGCTGGTGGATATGACAGTTCCCGCGACCAGGCTCGGCTTTCCACGGAGGTCGTAGGTGCGCGGCCTGAATACCCCAGGCCGTAGTCACAGTCAATCATTCAATTGGCGGACCAAACGCAAAGCGGTGAAGCGTTCAGTCGTGGCGAGTATCACTGATACTGGATGTAAATGGGACGCGGGCGGAGCGCTAAGACTTCGCGCGGTGAAAGTAGCGGGTCGCCTTTTCGCGTGTCGTTGTGGAAAAAGAGCTTGAACCCGGTGTATTCCACCGGCTCCGATGCTTCACACTTTGCGTATGTGTCGAACTTGAGCCACGGCTGACCCCAACCGTCCATATTGATCACGACTTGCACGCGCGGGTCGAGCTTGATCTGATTCGCGTGCTGCAACATGTTCGTCGTGAATCGGTGGATGATGAGCACTTTGGGCGGCAGATGGTATTTGGTCACGAGCGCCGCGAGTTGATCGATTGCGTAGTTGACGTCTCTGGCGTCCATGGTTCCGATCTTTGTTCCGGGTACGCGCCCCTCGCGGCTGTAATGCATGTAGAACTCCGGATCGAGTCCCAAATGCACGTCGGGTCGTGAGAGAAATGGGATGAGCCTTGGAAGCTCGGAATCGATCGTGCTCTTGCCGGCTTGAATGTCGAGGATCGTGATCGCGTTCTTCGATCGCGCCCAGCCGTAGACATTCTCGATCAACCCCGTGTCCGACCGCTGCCGATACATGCCATCTTTGCCCGGTAGTCCCTGCGCGACGGAAACGATCAAGTGCAGGGCCGGCTGCACTGGCGTCGTTGGGTCGGCGGCGCGCCATTCAGCGACAATCGAATCGAACTTGGCGAGCATCGGGTCGCGCGGAAGCTCGCCCAGAATTCCCATCTTCTTCGAGAGTGGATTGCCATAGAACGCCACGATGCGTTTCGCCGGCAGCAAGGAGCCTGCGAGGATTGGCGGCGTCTTCACGGGCCAACCGGGATTCTTGAGCCCGGCGCGGATCGACGCGACAAGCGAGATGCTGTCAGCCATCGTGCGCAGCTTCGGTTGCGTCGCGATCTGAATCAGGATGGCCGAATCCGGCGCTGGCTTGGCCGGCCGGCCGGTGCCTCGTCTGCCTGAGGAATCCGCCTTCGGGCTACCGCTCGTCTCACCGGCGACGGCCGTCGCCGGTGAGGTCGCCGTCGAAGCCCGCGCGGGCGATTCCCGAGCCGGAGTTCGCTGTTTGCCTGGCGGCGATGCATCGGGCTTCCCACCGCAGGCGCCAGCGGCAAGGCCGAATAGGAGCGCAAGCGCCGTTCGCGGGCTCGTCATGGTGCGATCTGGCCAATGCAATGGGTGCACCGGGCGGTTTGTGGTGTAGGTTATCAAGCAAAGTGAACCCATACGCTGACCATCAATGAAACTCGTCCAGCTCATTGGCGCGACGATTCTCGCGGTCGCGCCAAGCATTCCACGTGCGGTCGAGGCGCAGGCGCCAGCCGCGCGCCCGGCGCTGGTCGTCCTGATCGCCATCGATCAGTTCCGTGGCGACTACCTCGATCGATTCGGACCGCAGCTGACCGGCGGATTGGCGCGTGTCCGTGCGCAATCCGCGCTCTTCACGCACGCGTGGCAGGACCACGCGATCACCGAGACGGCGCCGGGTCATTCGACCCTGTTGTCGGGACGTGAGCCGGCGCACACGACCATCGTCGACAACACGTACGGCGTGTACGATCCCGAAATGCCGCTGATCGGCGGCATCACTGGCCCTGGCGCATCGCCCCGGCGATTCGTCGGCAGCGAGTTGTTCGACTGGATCCTCGCGCGTGACTCCAAAGCGCGAGTGCTGTCCGTCTCGCGCAAGGATCGCGGCGCAATCCTGCCCATTGGCCACGCAAAGGGAAATGTCTACTGGTACGGAGTCGGCGGCTTCACGACGAGCAAGTACTACGCGGATACGCTCCCGACGTGGGTGAAGACATTCGACGCGAGTATTCCGTACGCGCAGCTGGCCGGCCAAGACTGGAACCTCCTGCTGCCACCCGATCAATACCCGGAGCCCGATTCGGTAGCGCTGGAAGGCGGCGGTGGGAATTACCTGTTCCCCCACATGCTGCCATCCGCCGAGGCGCTGCGCTCGAGTCTCATCGCCTATCCGTGGATGGATTCCGTGACGCTCGCCTTTGCGCTCGACGGCGTTCACACGCTGCAAATCGGGAAGCGTGGACTGGAATCGTCGGCCTCCAACGGAAACGCGATGCCCGACTTGTTGTCGATTTCGCTCTCGACGACGGATGCGGTCGGACACGCGTTCGGGCCTGACTCGCGCGAGCTGCACGATCACGTCCTCCGTCTCGACCGATGGCTTGGCGTGTTCCTCGATTCACTCCAGCGTGAAGTCCCAGCCGACCGCATGCTTCTCGTGTTGAGCAGCGATCATGGCATCTCGTCGTTCCCCGAGCTCATTGCACAGCGCGCCGGCCACGGTGGTCGTCTGTCGCTGAACGACTTGGCAGAAGACACCGAGCAATCGCTCGAGTCACGCTACCACGTTCCGTTTGGCATCGAGTTCGAGAGCGGATTGTTCTATGCTGATCTCGCAACGTTGAAAGCGCGCAAGGTGAACGTCGACAGCTTGTCCAACGCGATCGTCGCGGCGTCGATGAAAAATCCGGGCGTGAGAATCGGCTTCACGCCGCGCACGCTGGCGACGTCGAGCGACAGCGGCGCCGTGCGTTGGCGCCGAACGCTGCCAGCGCAGTTGGGGTGGCTCGCCGCGCTCGTCGCCAACGACGGGTTCATCTGGTCGGCGCGCAACGTTGCCGCCGAACACGGGACGCCGACCGCCGAGGCGCTGTCGATTCCTATCGCGTTCATGGGCCCGGGCATCACACCCGGCAGGCATGAACGCCTCGTGCGCTCGGTCGACATCGCGCCGACGCTCGCGAAGCTTCTTGGGCTCACTCCTTCCGAAGCACTCGACGGCGTGCCGATCGACGAGGTGCTGGGGAAGGCGAAGTGATGCGCTGACGTCTCAGCGGTGCGTGCGCTCGATCCACGCCGCCTTGTCGTCGCGCGCCTGCATGTAGACCACGCCGCCTTTGGCGAATCCGACGATTTGTCGGCCGGCCGGTACCTGGACGCGATCGACGACCTCGCCCTTGCGATTGATGACATCGTAGACCGGCCCACCACCGACAGATCCTGCGCGCACGGCGGTGGTCCGAATCCACAAGTTGCCATCGGCATCTGCACGCGCCGCACCCGCCGTGAACGCCGGACGATAGTCCGGCATCTCGTTGATGCTCACGAATGCGAGCGGCGGAATATTTTGCGTCGCGCCTGAGGCGCTGCTCGTCCGCGCTCCATCGCCGCCCGTGCTGAAGTTCATCACGATCATTCCCTCGGCGCCGGCTCGTCCGCCGCCGGCGCCTGGCGCCGCCGTCGTCGTCGCCGCCGCCGCCCGCGCCTTCTCCATTCGCGTTCGCGCCGAATCGATGATCGCCGTCTTGTCGTCGTCGCTCAGACGCTGCCAGTCGAACGGGATTTTGGGCGACGCGGTGAGCGAGCCATCAGGATTCACGAAGTCGACATGATAGTCCTGACCGCGCACGATCGCGATCGAGCCATCGGCGAGCACGGCCCATTCGTCGACAATTGGGAGTGGGTTGATCTCGTTGGTCATCGACATGCCGCGCTCGGTCTGCGTAACGTTCATTTTCACTTTCGGAATCTTGAAGAACGCGGCGGTGTCGAGCCTGCGCGTCGCGAGGTCGACGCGGACGAGGGCAGCGCTGTCGGGAAAGTCCGGCAAGCCCATGGGAGCTCCTCCCGCCGCGCGAGCCACCGGTGCGATGCGTCCAAGTCCGGCGCGATAGACGATCCGCCCCTTCGCGTCGAGCGATGGCAATCCTTGAAGATTCGAACCCAGCGTGCCCGCATCCTGCGAGCGCGGCACGGACGCGACGCGCGCGATCTTTCCTGTGGGATCGATCACGAACATGGACAAGCCGGCGGGATCGACGAACAACGTCGAGTCGTTCAGATACGGAATGATGCCGCCCGGGCGGATTCCATACGAGTTTGCGCCGCCGCTCGTCGAATCGGCGATGACCGTGACGTTGGCCAACGACGCGTCGAGCATCAAGAGCTGGCGATTTTGTACGTCGTTGACGAGCAGCTTCCCATCCGGCAGCTGCCGCACGGCGGCGACCAGCCCGAGCACCGGTTTGGACGACGCGTCGGGAGCGTTGATGAGTCGAATCGTCGGTGCGGTTTGCGCTGACAGCGCCGTCGAGGCGAGCAGAAGGGCGGTCGATGCGAGTTTCATCATAGGAGAAAAGTGTCGGTGTAAGTTGATAACTGGTAGCGAGACGATTGCGTTCCGATCAGGGTGGGCCGCGACGAATCTCGATCATCTGTCCGCCGCCGCCGCCGACCCCAGCAGGGATCGCCATTCCTCCCAGCATGATCATGCCCAGGTTCGTGCCGGCGGTGCCGGAACGGACCGAGGCCAGATAGCGCGTGTCGAGATACGGTGTGACGAAGGTCGGGATCCGCCGGAGTTGGTCCGCCGTGAGCAGCGATTTGACCATCGGCGCGATCTTGATCAGTGCGTCGACCGACGCTTCGCGCGCAATTCGATAGCGATCGTACGCTTCGCCCTGGTCGTACTTGTCAGGCAGCGACGCCAGGTACTTCGTGACCGGCGACCAGATCGAATCAAGCTTGATCGTGTAGCCGCGGTTCAAGACGGCGATGCTGTCGGCCTGAACGGACGTGAGTTCAAGCGTATCGGCTTGACGAAGGATCTGCGCCATCGGATTGATGACTCCGCCGCTCCCGTACATCGCCTTGTACATCATCTCCGGCACCTTCTGTCCACCGGTGGAGCGGCCGCGATCGAGCATCTGCGTCAGGCCTTGCCGTTCGCGTGTCGGGCCGACATCGACGCGAAGCATCGCCGTGAGCGTGACCGGAAGCCGGGTCGCGTTCTGCGACAGCGCCGTGGCGCCGAAGCGCTGGTTGACTTCGTACTGGTAGCGATTCGTCGTCGGATCGAAGCCGCGAACGAACAACAGCTGATTGGTCGGAATGAAGGTTTGTCCCCAGCCGTGAAGCTTGTTCTCGCCGTGCATCAAGACGTCGGCGGCACCTAGCGGATTGGAAAGTTGGAACGAGATATTCGCGCGCTGCGGCATGCGCACCTTCACCGGATTGAACGAGAACGTGAGATTCGCCGTCGTCGTCCACGGGCCCTGGCAGCTGTTGCGCGCGGCGATCTCGCGAAGCTGGTTCTTGAGACACTCGCGTGCCGAGCTCGAGCCGTTGGCGAGCAGCGCGCGCATGCCTGATGCAAGAGCGCTGTCGCTCGTCTGCGCCGGGTCGAACACGAACGCGCGATCATTGAAGTAGCCGTCGCCGTTGATGTCGCCGGCGACCACCGGCGTATACGGCGTTCCCGATCGGAAGGAGCCGTACCAACCGAGGCGAATGAAGTCGAACGCATTGTACGTCAGCGTGTACACGAACTGGTGTCGCGAATCGAGGCTCGAGCGTCCCCACGCGACGTCGAGCGGATTGCCGCTCGTGCTACTGAAGCCGCGATACTTTTCCTTGGCGTTCGCGTAGACGTACGAGAGACTCCAGGTGTACGTCGAGTTGAAGGTGAACGGCCGCAGTTGCACGGTGAGTTGCTTCGTCTCCGACTCCATGTCAGAGCGAAGCTGGCTCACATGGTAGTACGTGGGAGAGAAACGTGCTTCGCCGGAGGCGATCGTTCCCGTGGTGGGCACGATGCTCGTGGCCCGGGCGAAAATCGGACGGCCTCCTTCGTCGGTCAGCGCGAATTGCTGCACGGGATTGAAGTTCAGATCGAACGTGCTGGCCTGATTCAAGTTTCGTGAATACGTCACGTCGACCAATGTCGACAACCGATTGTCGAGCGACGTCCCGCTCCACTGAAGATTCGATCGCAACGAACGCGGTGCGACGTAGTCTTTGTCGAACAATGTGACGTTCCGCGCGGAGCTCGCGAACACGGTCCCGGCGCTGCCGTCGGCGCATTGGGTGGGAATCGCGGCCGGGTTCGTCGCGTATGCGAGCCAGTCCGGCGTCGGCGCGGCAAGGCCAACGCACGTCAACTGCTGTGCGGCGTCTGCCAAGCCTGTGTTGTCCATCGCCGTTCCGATGAGCGTCGCACTCGGCGTGCTCTGGAAGATGCCGACGCCGCCGCGCACGACGGCGCGCGGCCCGCGCACCGCGCCGGCAAAGCCGCCGATCTGCGCGGCCGTACCATATGTCCAGGAGAATCCGACGCGCGGACTCACGTACACGTGATTCGGAACGTGGTCGTTCCGGCTCTCAAACAGCCGCTCGACGTCGGTGTTCTCCGTCGGCTCGGCGGTGAATCGATTGCCGTCGAGTCGAACGCCGTACTGCAACTGCAGATCGGTCGTCGGTTTGTACGCGTCGCCGAGGGAAAGGCCGGCGACGTATTCGTCCTCGTGACGCGTCTGCGACGCGAGCTGGCGTGAGAATGACGCAGGGCGCCCGGCTTGCAGATCGGCGAGCGAATTGAAGTCGAAGCTGCCCAGTTGGTTCGTGCTCAAGTCCTGCTCGTACGAGTCGCGACGCAGCTCCGTCGTGAATTTGAGGCGATGCTTGTTGTTCTCACTGAACCAGGAGAGCATGTTCGTCAGCTGCGCGGTCGTCGAGGTCTGCCCGATGTTCATCGTCGGATTGCCGCCGAACGACACATTCTGCACACTCGGCGTGCCGTCCTCGAACGTCGAGTTCACGCGCACCGTGCCACTCGGCAAGGTGAGGAACGGGTCGCTGTAGAATCGCGATCGATTCACACCGACCGACGTCTCGCTGAGCACTCCGAATCCGAAGTAGCCCGAGTGGAGGCCTTGGATGCCGCCGTACCAGTTGGCGCGCTCGCCGCTGTGTGCGGGCAGTTCGGTCGTCATCGCGGTGGCCGGATCCTGCCGGCTCCACGCGCCGTTGTACGTGATGTTGAATGCCTGGCCGGTGGTCGACGTTGGTGGAATGAAGTCGAACGTGCCGAACACCGACGCGTTGTCGCTGAGGCGGTTCGACGGAATTCCGCCGACCGAGATCGGCACGTGCGAGTTGCCGAGGATGGACAATAGACGCTTGACCGAATCGCTCGCGATACCGATTGCCTGGAGGCCGAGCGGATCCGTGTTCAGCAAACTCTGAAGGTCGCTCGACCGCCGTCCGGCTTGGTACGACAACGAGAAGAACGATTTGTCGAACTGGATCGGTCCGGAGAATCGTCCGCCGACCGACACGTTATTGTATTGCTGCCCGAGCGATCGGCCGGCCGGGTCAGTCCACTGAAGCTGCGGCGCATCGAAATTTGCGCTGCTCGAGCGAACGATGTAGTTCGACCCGGGCTGCGTGCGAATGTTCAGCATGCCCCCGCTGAAATTGCCGCGCGACACGTCGTATGGCGTCGTGACGAGCGACGTCGAGACGTTGGCGTCGCGTGGCAGATTCGAACCGCCAAAGTTCATGCCGTTGAGCGTGGTCGCATTCTGATCAGCGCCCAGGCCGAGTACCGAGAAGCCTGACGGCGCGCCATCGGCACCAGGAATGAGCTGGACGCCCGGCACGGACGCCGCGAGCGCGGCGAGGTCGCCAAGCTGATCGGCCGACACCGCGGACGTGTTGATGCCACGCTCGCTGCCGCTGATGTCGGTCGCCAAATCGTTGCGGCTCACCTTCTGCCGATCCGCCTTGACGTTCACTGCGTCGAGTTGGGCGGCGACGCGAGACAGCTTGGCGTCAGCGACGAGAATTTCCTGATCGCCGGTTCGCTTGACCTCGAACCGTCGCGTGCCAAAACCGAGTGCGGCGATGCTGACGAAGTAATCTCCATCGTCGCCGGGGAAGGTGACTGTGTACCTCCCGTTCTTATCGGTCCGCGTCGAGCGCGACACGTTGCCCGAGATCGATGTGACCGTCACGGTCGCGCGCTCGATGGGCACACTGTCTGGTCCAATGATGCGGCCGCGAACGACGTCAGTCTGCGCGAAGATGGAGGCGGGATGAACCATCGCCGACGCGAGCACCGCGGCGGCGACGAAGAAGAATCTGCGTATGCTCACAGGACGACCCAGGGGTGGGTGGTGGGACGGTGAGACGGCACCGTGTTGCTAAGCCCTCGACGCACAGACCGTTTGACCCGCGGACCGTCCCTAGGGTTTACGGCAGTTGTGGGAGTTCTGGTTCGGATGGCGGGAGAGGTAGCCATCGCAGCCGCAGCAAGACGGCGAAAGCGCTCGGAAGATAACAAGCTCGGCCAGCGAAGCACGAGCTCGCCATTGGCCGGTTTCGTGCATGACGCACGCGGCGTGAATCTCCGAACTTCTTGGCTCATCTCAGTCGCCGCCGCGGTTCTCGCTGGTGCGGCCACCGAGCCGGCTCTCGCGCAGACGGCAACCTCGCCGCCGGCATTTTCGCGACTCACCATTCGAGCGGGCGGGCTCTGGCAAACGACGGATAGTCGCCTCGCTGATTTCTATAAGCCTAGCACCGGGTATTCCGGCGAGGTCTCGATGCCGTTCGACGTCGGCGAGTTCGCGTTGGCCGTCGAGCGGGCGACCTTCACCGGCCAAGAACCAAGTCCGCATCCGGACTTCCACGGCACCGTCGGAATGCTCAAGTGGCGTATGCCGCTGCCAAGTGTCGGGCCGTTCACGGTCGCGCTGGGTGCGCATACAGGCGCCATGCGGTTCTCGTTTCAGGATACCGTCATTGCGTCGGGCCTCCGGAAAGAAATGGAGCTGCTGTTCGGAGTAAACGCAGCGGCGAGCGTGCGCCTCCCAGCAAACTTTTCGGCATTCATGATGGGTGAATACACGCACGTCCACCTTCACGTGCCCGTGCATCTCGCGCCGTTGAGCGCTGGCATCGGCTACACGCTGACGACGCCGGGATGGCTGAAAGACTTCCTGATGTGACGTCGCCGGTCGCACTGGCAAGGCTCGGTCTCTCGAGAAGCTGGGTTCTCGTCGCCCTCCTGGGCGCCTCGCTCGCCACGCCGGCTCGGGCGCAGACGACAGTAGTGCGGCGCGTCGACATCGAGCGCGCCGGGTGGAACCGAGTCAGTGAGATTCTCGACGGCGCCGTTGGTTGGGGGCGCGCGACCGTCGATGGCTTTACCTATTCCGCGAGCCCGGACCATCTCCCTGCGGCGGGCGAGTCGGCGCCATCGATGCCGGAATGGATCGTGGTGTTAGACGGGCAGCGTGTGCCCACCGACCTATTCGGGTTGCACGTGCTCGAGCTGCTGCCGGTCTCCGTGGGTCAGATCGACAGCGTGATCTTCACCCGCGGCCCCGTGATTTACGCAGGAAGACCCGCGGCTCGCGGCGTGATGAGCATTTTCTCACGGCGGTTTCATCCGGGCTTCAACGGCGAGTCGACCTATCAGCACGGCGACGAGACCGGCGATCCGGGTCCGTACCGCTACACGAATCTGTCGTCGCCCAACGTCGAGAAGATCGGCCCGTTCGCGCACGGCGACGTCGGCTGGCGCGGACCGAGCTGGGACGTCGATGCCGGCGTGCACATCGCGTCGATCAACATCACAGATACGCTCATCAGCAGCCGCTTCCCGCCGTCGACGTTTGCCGGGGTGCGCCAAGACGTTCTATCGATAACGCCGACATTCCGCGCCGGAGTCGACGCGCTCGGCGGACGGCACGAGTTGATGGCGAGCCGCGGCGAGCAGCGAGGGCTGTTCTTCATTCCGCCGCAGCGTGGCGAACAATCACTCCGAACCACGAACACTTATGTCGGCATCGATGGCTCGTTGAATGCCGGCTCAGCGGCGACCGTGACCTACGAAGGCTCGGCCTCCTCGCTCGACGCGAGCGAGCTTGCGTCGCCGCTCGCGTTCACCGTCGGGCACACTCGGCGTCACGTGGGAGGAAAATTCAGTGCGACGCACCAGGTTGGACGCGCCGCGGTGACGCTGGGCGGACTTGCCGATCGATGGACGCTCGATGCTCCCGTGGCGCAGGGATCGCCGTCGTCGAGCGGTGGCGGACCGTTTGCGCGCGCGCTGCTGCCGCTCGGTAGCACTCTGACGCTCGATGCGAGCACGGCGCTGATCTTCGACGGCGCTCACTCGGGCGCTCTCGACGCCTCGCTCGAAGCATCGTTTCGCCTGGATTCGCTCACCTCGCTCGCGATCCGCGGGAGTCGCGTTCATGCGCATCCAAACATGGATGGATCGTGGATCGATGCGTACCTGCTTGGCTACGCGCTCCCGCGGCAAGATCCGACGTTGAACGCGGCGAGCACGGCGTTCGTTCGTCGCTTCGCTCCGTATGTCGCCGCAACGATCGAGTTGCGCGGCGAGAACATTGCCGACTGGTCGGGTTTGACCGTGCCGGCGTCGCGTTCGCTCCCGTCGCCGCCCGATTTCCAGCCGCATCGCGCGATCATATTCAGTCAGCACGCACGGATCGAGACGATTGGCGAACACGTGTGGCAAGGATCCATCGAGTACGATCACGCCGGGACGTTCGACCGCGACGCTCCATTCGCCTCCGAGCTGGCGTCGCAGCCGGCCGACGATCTGCGCGCGCAGGCGTCCGTTACGCCGGTCCGCGATTTCCGCGTGAGCGGAATCGTCAATCTCTCCGGCGGATCACGCTGGGATGCATTTGGCACCGCGAACGGGCTTCCCGCGGTCGTTCCGCCCGTTCGACGCGTGGACGCATCGATGGAAAAATGGATGTGGCAACGACGCTTCCGCCTCGAGCTGCTCTATCGCAATTTGCTCAATGAGCCGGATCGCACTCACCCATTCGGCGCACAATGGAATCTTCGCTGGCACGTCTCGGCGTCACTTCTGTTCTAACGAATCTGCGTTGTGTCTCGGCAAGACCAGGGTGAACGTCGACCCTTGCCCGAGCGCGCTCTTGACGCCGATGTCGCCGCCCATTTTGCGTGCGATGTCGCGGCTGATGGAGAGACCCAAACCGGTGCCGCTGACCGGGTGCGTGAGCGAGCGATGGACCTGAACGAATGGCTCGAAGATCGCATCTAGACGATCGTTGGGAATGCCGATGCCGGTATCGGTGACGTGAATGCCAATAGTCGCATCATCGCCGTCCGCGTGCACGTGGATCTCGCCACCGATCGCCGTGAACTTCGCAGCGTTGGTGAGGAGATTGAGCAGCACTTGCTGCGTTTTGTCTCGGTCGGCGAGCATGACGAGCGACGCGTCGCAGCGCCGAAGTGAAAAGCGCAGCTGTCTCTCAGCGAGTTGGGGCGCCATGAACTGTTCGAGACCCTCGATGACCTCGCGCGCGGCCAACGGCTCGAGGGTGAAATCGACGTAGCCGGCCTCGATGCGAGCAAAGCTGAGAATATCGTTGATGATGCTGAGTAAATGGGCCTGATTGCGCGCGATTCGCCGGAGGTCTTCGTGCTGCTGTTCGTTCAACGGCCCGCGAATCCCGAGAGAGAGCAATTCAGTGTAGCCGGCGATCGCGTTGAGTGGAGTTCGCAGCTCATGACTCATCGCGGCGAGGAAATCGCTCTTCGCGCGGTTCGCTTCTTCGGCCGCCGAGCGCGCGGCGTGCTCCGATGCGAACAAACGCGCGTTGTCGATCGCCCCCGCGGCGCGGATCGCCAAATCGACGATGAACCCGATATCCGCAGGGGAAAAGGCGGCCGAGGATCCCTGGCGTCCGAGCAGCAAGGCGCCGATCTGCGTTCCTCTCGCGTGCATCGGCACGGCGAGTACCACGTGCGGGCCGAACCGCGCGAGCATCGACGCGTATCGTTCATCGATTCCCAAGGTCGGTATCGACGAGGCATCGACCTTCATGGTGATCGTCGTGTCTTCCTTCAACACGCGCACGACCGCGGGCGGCCGCAGGTCCTTGCTGTACGCGTTGCCGATCTCGCCGAGCAAGTCCTCGAATTCTTTGGTCGCGCCTTGCACGGCCGCCCGGCGTAGCGCTCCAGCAGGCTCCAGCAGATAGATCGCGCCCCAGTCACAGAACGATGGCACCATGAGTGCCAGCACTCGCCGCAAGCGAAGGTCGAGATCGAGAGGCACGATCAGCCGATCTGCCGCGTGCGCGAGAATCCGCAGACGCTCATCGGCCAGTTGCGCCTCCTGATAAAGCCGCGCACGATCCATCGCTTGCGCGCATTGCGCGGCGAAGGTCTCGATGAACATTCTCTGATCGGCGTCGAACGCCGGATCGCTGTCGAAGCCGAGGCAGATTCCGCCGAGCGTTCGTCCTTCACTGACGAGAGGGATGGCGGCCCAGGCTTCAGCCTTGATCGCTTTGTTCACCTCGCGCGCGACCGGGTAGCGTTCGAGCAGGACCTCGCGCGTCGGCATGTAGTAGGGCTCACGCATTCGGACCGCGTCGGCGATCAGTCGGCCGGACTCGAGCGGCACTTCACTCCAGGGCAATGCTTCGCTCACCGCCACGCCATGGTGTGCAGCCGCGCGAAGGACGCCCGCGCTCTCATCGAGCAGATAGACGATGCCCGCGATGGCGTGAAATGCGTCGAGCGCCTGCGACAGCGTCACGTGCGCGACTTCCTCCGGACGAAGGGCCTTTCGGAAATCGGCGGTGACTGCCTCGAATCGGGTCGCGCGCTCGGCGGCGAGGCGAGCGTCTTCGCGTGCGCGCCACTCGGCGCTGACGTTGCTGGCAACGACGATCAAGCCGCCGTCTTCGAGCGGGAAGGCACGCCCGTGGAGTCGCACGTCGGGGTGGTACGATTCCTCCCACTCGGTGGCGACGCGGTCCTTCATCGCGCGCCGCGTTTCGCGCTCGCCGACCGAGCCGGCGATTTGCGGCAGTGCTTCGAGGATTGTCTTGCCGATCGCGGCGTCCGGGTTCATTCCGGCGGCGCGCATGGCCGCCTTATTCGCTTCGTTGTGATACACGATGCGAAAATCCTTATCGAATAACACGAACACGTCGCTGACGACGTCGAGCGCCTTCTCGAGCGCGACGCCCTCGTGGCGCGTCGCGCCTTCGAGGCGAGGCAATGAGTGGTCGGCGGCGGGCGGGGAACTCATCCCGAGAAGTTATCGGCCATAGGGGATTACGTCAGTACTCCCGGGTATCCGTCGACGGCGTTGGCTTGCGACTCCCGGCCGATTCTGTTCTGTTCCGCGCCATGGTTTCGGCGACGATCCCCTTGGAGAACGCGGTGCAGGCGCCCGCTAGGAACGAGCGGCGCATCCCGCACGCGGTGGTCATGATGATGATGATCATCGTTGCCGCGGTCGCGCTCACGTACGTCGTTCCGTCGGGCGAGTATCAACGAAATCCGGCGGGCGTCGTCGTGCCTGGATCGTTTCGAACCGTCGCGAAGAGTTATGCGGATGTGTTCTCGGTCACATCCAGGCGGGAGAAAGGCGTGGCGTATCCCGCGCGCCCCGTCGCGATCGTGAGCTCGATCCCGGCCGGAATGACGCGCTCGGCGGCGCTCATCTTCATGATTCTCTTCATCGGCGGGATGTTTGGCGTATTGCAGCAGACCGGTGCGCTCGAAGCCGGCATCGAGCGACTGCTCGTCCTGACGCGCGGTGACGCCAAGGTCCTCGTGCCGATCGTGATGATTCTCCTCGCGGCGGGCAGCACTTTTCTGGGGCTGATCTCCGAGTATCTCGTCGTGATTCCGATGGCGCTCGTCCTGTCGGAGCGATTGGGCTACGATGCTTTGTTCGGCACGGCGATGGTCACGATCGCGGCGAAGATCGGCTATCTCACCTCCGTGACGAACCCGTTGGCCCTCGCCATCGCGCAGCCGCTGGTCGGTGTGCCGGTATTTAGCGGCGCCGGTTTCCGCGCTATGACGTTCGCGGTGTTTCTCCCGATCGGCATCTGGTATTTGCTTCGTCGCTGTCGTCCCGTTCGCAGTGTGACATTGACGGAGCATTCAGGCGACGCGTCCGAAGCTGCCGCCACGCTCTCCGCGAGACAGATGCTCGTACTCCTCGTGTTGCTTGTCGCCATCGCGACGATGATCCTCGGCGTGCGGCGTCTCGCCTGGGGAAGCCCCGAGCTCGCCGCGATGTACATCGCGGTTTCGATCGCGATCGCAATCGTTGGCGGATCCAACTCGCGCGAGGCGTCGCAGGCGTTCGTGCGCGGCATGCAGGGAATGATGCTCGCCGCACTACTGGTTGGTCTCGCGGCCGCGGTCGAGCTGATTTTGCGAGATGGGATGATTCTCGATTCGATCGTCGCCTATCTCACTCGATCGGTCGAAGGCAAGCCGCCCGTGATCGTCGCCAATCTGATGATGCTCATGCAAATGGCGATCGATGTCTTCATCCCATCGACGTCGGGGAAGGCCGCGGTGACGATGCCCATTCTCGGGCCGATCGGTCAGCTCGCCGGCGTGTCGGGACAAGTGAGCGTGCAAGCATTCCTGTTCGGCAACGGATTGATGAACACGTTGACGCCGACCTCGGGAATGTTGCTCGCGTACTTGGCCACCGGAAAGATTTCCTTTGGTCGATGGATCCGGTTCATCCTTCCGCTCGCCGCCGGTCTCTTCGCGCTCTGCGTCGTTTCGCTCACGCTCGCCGTGGTGATTGGTCTTTAGTGGAACCGTTCACGATCCACCGCGCTCGGGTGCCGTCGGCGCTGCTGTACGATTCGCCGCACAGCGGACGCTTCTACCCGCCCGATTTCGAGAGCAACGCGTCGCGGCCCGAGTTGCGGTGCGGCGAGGACGCGTACGTCGATCAACTTCTCGCCAACGCGCCGTCACTTGGCGCTCACCTTCTCGTCGCCAACTATCCCCGCTGCTACATCGACGTCAATCGCGGCGAGGACGACATTGACGCGGCGTTGTTGGCCGAGCCGTGGCCGACAGCACTACAGCCGACGGAGAAGAGTGCGCGCGGCCTCGGACTGATTCGCCGCTTTGTCGTGCCCGGCGTCGAGGCACAAGCTCGGCCCCTCACCGTTGCGGCTGTGCGTGGTCGGATCGAGCGAGTCTACCGGCCCTACCACGCTGCGCTTGACGCGCTTGTGAAAGAAACCTACGATGCACACGGCGTCGTCTGGCACATCGACTGGCATTCGATGAAGTCGGTTGGTAACGCGATGACACCCGACGGTCCGGGTGCGCGCAGGCCGGACTTTGTCGTCTCGAATGCCAGGGAGGCGAGCGCCTCCAACGATGTAACCGACATTCTGGTGCGATACCTGCGGGGCTCGGGTTATTCGGTAACTGTGAACGACCCCTACTTGGGCGGCGTGATCGTTCGGCGGACCGGCTCACCTCCGCGGGGCATTCATAGCGTTCAGGTCGAGATAAATCGCGCATTATACCTAGACGAGCAGCGCGTCGAGACGACGAGCTCGGCCGCCCAGCTCGGAACCAACATCGACGGACTCACGCGATTGCTCGTCGCCAGCCTGCCCTCCAGATAGTGGTCTGGTTCTTCCCTTAAGTAGTAGGACAATGACCCAACCCGCCCAGATTCGCCCGATCGCGAGCGCGCCAAGCGTTACAGCACACCAGACGGCCCGGTCTTCTGCTGCGCATGAGCACGTCGTGCAGTTTTACGAGAGCGATCACTTTCTGATCGCCACCGTCGCGGACTACCTAGCGGACGGCTTGTCGCTCGGCGAACCAGTCGTGATCATCGCCACGCCAACGCATCGCGATGCGTTCGCGGCAAGGCTGCGCGATCGGGGTGTCGATGCAGAGGCGGTCAAGCGCCAGGGTCGGCTGACGATGCTCGACGCACGCGATACCCTCGCGGCGTTCATGCTGGGTTCGACGCCCGATACCAAGCGGTTCAAGGGCGTCGTCGGCGGACTCATCGAAGGGATACTCGCCGGCGGCGGGCAGAGCAGCGTTCGCGCGTACGGCGAGATGGTCGACGTTCTCTGGAGAGACGGCAACACGGACGGCGCAATCCAACTGGAGGAGTTGTGGAACGAGCTTGCCGCGACCTGCTCGTTCACGCTCCTCTGTGCCTACAACATGGGCAATTTTTACAAGGAAGCGCACGCGCATCAATTCCATGAGGTTTGTCGCCAGCACTCTCGCGTCATTCCCACCGAGCGATACACGGAGGCCAGCGACTCGGCGCGGTTGTTGGAGATCACGCTTCTTCAGCAGCGCGCCAAAGCGCTCGAGAGCGAGATCGAGCATCGCCGCGAATTGGAGAATCGTCTTCGTGAGACGCTCGCGGCGCGGCGTGACGCGGAAGAAGCGTTGCGTGAGTCCCTGCAGCGCGAGAGAGTGGCGCGTCTAGAGGCTGAAGCGGCGAATGCGGCGAAGAGCGACTTTCTAGCGGCGATGAGCCACGAGCTACGCACGCCGTTGAACGCCATTGCCGGCCACATCGAGCTCGTGGAGATGGGCGTTCACGGGCCGTTGAGCGATGCACAACGCGACGCGCTGCACCGTGCGCAGCGGAGCCAACGCCATTTGCTCGCCTTGATCACCAACGTATTGAATCTGGCGCATATCGAAGCCGGGCAGGTCGAGTATGAACTGGCCGAGGTGGCGCTGAGCTCCGTCGTGGCGGAGGTCTCGTCGACGGTCGAGCCGCTGTTGTCGACGCGACGTCTCACGCTCGAAGTCGCGGAGCCGAACGGTGGGGCGCTCGTCGCGCGCGCGGATAAAGAAAAGGTCTATCAGATTATTCTCAATTTGATGACCAACGCGATCAAGTTCACACCAGTGGGCGGCCTCATCACGATTGCCTGCACACCGTGCACGGAAGTCGACGACATGGTCTGCGTGCACGTCAGGGACACCGGCATCGGCATTCCAGCGTCCAAGCTACAGCGCATCTTCGATCCATTCGTCCAGCTTGGCGTCGCAACGTCGAGCGCACGCGACGGCATCGGCCTCGGCCTTGCGATCAGTCGCGATCTTGCGCGCGGAATGAGTGGTCACCTGGTCGTCAGAAGCGCGGTGGGCCAAGGCTCGACGTTCACGCTGCGCCTGCCACGCGCTGATTAGTCCGTTTCGAGGCAAAAACCGGCACGCCGTGTGCGGCTTACCTCCTGTCGGCGGCTGCTCGCCACATCAGTCCGACGTGGGCGGTGGCGGCCACAACCTGAGGAGATGAATCATGGCGAACGACCACACCTACGACTGTCAGCAATGTGGCGCGCACTTCGACTCGCGCGAACAACTCGACCGCCACAACAAGCAGCAGCATTCACAGCAAGCAGGCTCGTCGAGCCACGGCTCC
>JAICYT010000196.1 GCA_025934075.1 Gemmatimonadaceae bacterium | reverse complement strand
TCCAAACTCCGACGGTGAAATACCAATAGACGCTGTTGTCCGACGTGTCGCTGAATGCCTTGAGCGGCATCTTTCTCAGGAAGTAGAACAGCGTGAGTCCCCAGGTATCGGCGACGTCGAGGAGCAACAGGGACGTGTGAAAACCGACGATGACCCACGCAGCAGATCCATATGCATTCGTGTCCCACCGAACGTTGATCGCCCAGAGCTCCCACCAGCGCAGCACGACGATCGGCAGCGAGATCATCGACGAGACGACCAGCCGTCGCTTCACGCGGCCTTCGTCCAGCTTTGTCGCGGCGTCCTGCGCCCGGCGCATCGGGATGTAGCTGATGAGCATGAGCGCCAGGTTGATCGTGGGAATGAGCAAACTCGGATAGGGCGTACGCAGCGGCGGCCACGCGTCATAGTTCTGGCGTAAGTACAAATACGACGCGACGAGAAGCGCCGTCGTCCATCCTTCGATGGTCATGAAGCCGAGTGTGCCCCACCACATGATGCTGCGATGACCGAATGTGACGGTGGGCAGCTCGGCGACGCTCGCCGTGGCGCGCAGCGGCTTCATATGCCTTCCGTGATCGACTTGGGAGTCGCAACGATCTCGGGACCCGTCGCACGAGAGCCTTGCCAACCCCAGCCGAAGAGACCAAGCATCGAGAGACCGAGTCCTCCAAGCACGAAATACGGCGAGAAGATCGAGCCGATGAAGACCACGCCCATGCAGAGTGCGAGATAGAACGGCCAGATCGAGCCGGTCGGATGTTCGTGCCGCGCATCCGGCCGGGCATCGAAGGCGGTCGTGATCAACACTTCGCGGTGATCCGTCGCCAATCCTGTGACGACCGGTTGCTCGACCGTGGTATCCCACAACGGATGCCGGCTCGTCACCAACGGCGTATGCAAGAAGTTATAACTCGGTGCCGGCGATGACGTCGCCCACTCGAGGCCCGACGATCCCCAAGGGTCTTCACCGGCCGGCTCACCGCTGCGCCAGCTCGAGATCGCGTTGATGACGAACACGAGGACGGAGGTCGCGATGGTGACCGCGCCAATCGTCGCCAACAGGTTGAGCGGGCCCCATCCGGTCGCGGCGAGATAGGTGTATACGCGCCGCGGCATGCCGTTCAGTCCGAGAATGTGCATCGGGAAGAACGTGACGTTCACGCCAATCACGAACAGCCAGAAATTCCATTTGCCGAGCGTTTCGCTCAGCATGCGGCCGGTGATCTTCGGGAACCAGTAGTAGAACGCTCCGAAGAGCGGCATCACCGCGCCGCCAAGCAATACGTAGTGCAAGTGCGCGACGACGAAGAACGTGTCATGTGCTTGCTTGTCGAACGCGACCGACGCGAGCATGACGCCGGTGATGCCGCCGTTCACGAAGGTGAACATGAAGCCGAGGATGAACAGGATGGCCGTCGTGAAGCGCAAGCGGCCGGCCCACATGGTGGCGATCCAACAAAAGATCTGCACCGCGGTCGGGATGGCAATCAACATGCTCGCCGCGGTGAACAGGCTTTGCCCGAGCTCCGGAATCGGCGTGGCGAACATGTGGTGCACCCACAACCCGAACGCGAAGAATGCCGTCGTGATGTTCGACATCACCAACGCGGTATAGCCGAACACCTTTCGCCGGGAAAACGTCTCGACGATCGGCGTGATGAAGCCGAGCGCGGGCAAGAAAATGATGTAGACCTCGGGATGGCCGAAGAACCAGAAGATGTGCTGCCAGAGCAGCACGTCGCCGCCTTCGGTGTAGTTGAACCAGTGCGTATTCACGGCGCGATCCATCGCGAGCATCAGTGTGCTGCCGACCGCGACCGATGGCATGGCGAACACGATCATGAACGACACCACGAGCTGCGCCCACACGAAGAGCGGAATCCGGTTGAGCGACATGCCGGGCGCGCGCATCTTGAACGTCGTGACGATGATGTTGACCGCGGCGACAAGCGCGGCGATCTCGGTGAACGTCACCACTTGGGCCCAGACGTCGACCCGATGGCCTGGCGAGTATGCGGGGCCTGAGAGCGGCACGTATGCGAACCAACCTGCGTCGGGAGCCGTGTTCGCGAACAGCGATACGTACAAGAACACGACGGCGACAACGTAATTCCAATATCCGAACGCGTTCAACCGTGGGAAAGCGATGCTCCGCGCCCCGACCATGAGCGGCACGAAGTAGATGCCCATCGCGTTCATCATCGGCACGGCGAACAGGAACATCATCGTGGTGCCGTGCGTGGTGAACAGCTGGTTGTACTTGTCGGGACCGAGGAAGGTGTTCTCGGGACGGGCGAGCTGTGTGCGCATGAGCGCCGCCTCGATGCCGCCCGCAAGGAACATCAAGAACGTGGTGATGAGATAGCGCTTGCCGATCACCTTGTGGTCGACGGCCGTGAGCCATCCCCAAAATCCGGGACGATCGCGCCACACTTCGTCGAGCGCCGCAGCATCCTGCTCGAGGGCGACAGTGCCGAGCGTCGTCTCAGCGGGAAGGCTCGTGCCATGCGCGGTCATTTCAGCGACTCCAAGTAGGCGACCAACGCGGTGAGTTGGTTCGGCTCGAGCGGAATGGCCGGCATGCGCGTGCCGGGCTTGATCGCTTGAGGATTGACGATCCACCCCATGAGGTTCGCGTGGTTGTTGGCCAGCGTCCCGGCGGCGATGGTCGACCGGCTCTCGAGGTGTGAAAGCGACGGTCCGACGTTCGACTGTGCCTGCGTTCCACTGATCGTATGGCAGACGGCGCATCCACTCGTCATGAAGACTCGTTGCCCGTATAAGAGCGTCGAATCGGTTGGCGTCTGATGCGGCTGTGACGATGCCGCGTACCACGCGTTGAACTTTGGACGCGGGTCGGCGACGATGTAAAACGCCATCTTCGCGTGCTGGAGGCCACAGAACTCGGCGCACTGGCCGCGATAGACGCCCGCCGTGTCCGCCTTGAACCAGATCGTACTCATGTAGCCCGGTATGAGATCGCGCTTGCCGTTCAGGTTTGGCGCCCAGAAGCTGTGAATCACGTCCGCCGCGCGCAGCTTGAACTGCACCGGCTCACCGACGGGAATGTGAATCTCATTCGCCGTCACGAGACGCTGGCTGGGATCAGGACTCTCATATTCGACTTCCCACCACCACTGCTGGCCCGTGATCTGGATGGTGAGCCCACGCTGTGGATGCTGCGCGAGCGCGCGACCGACAGCAAAGTCGTAGATGAGGAAGCCGACGAGAACGAGGACCGTTGCGAAGCCGGCCACCCCGACCACTCGCTCCATTCGCGAATGCGTATCCGGCGAGACGTGTTGCAAGTCGTCGGACTCGCGATGCCCGCCGTTCGCCAGCGCCGCATACACGGCGATCGCCGCCACGCCGATCCAGATCACACCGCCGACGCCGAGCATCCACCACCAGAGATGCGCGACGGCTCGTGCTTGCGGCGAGGTCGGATTGAAGAACGAATGCATGGCTTACGGACGTTGTGACGATCCGGGCAGCCCGGTGTTCTTCGGCTTTGCGTTCGGCGTCTGGCTGGGAGCCGGCTTGACCATCATGTGATCGTCCCGACTCGGGCGCGCACCCTTGGGGGTGAGCCCGCTCAGCGAACGCACATACGCAACGAGCTGCCAGATTTGTTCGTTCGTCAACTTGTACTTCCACGACGGCATGCCGTTCGCCCGACCTTCGGCGATCGACGCGAAGATCTGATTCGGATTGCTTCCGTAGATCCATTCGTCATCCATCAGCGGAGGTCCCATTGCCCCACCGCCATTGGCATGACATCCGGTACAGTTCATCTGCGTGAACAACTGCTGGCCTTGCATCGTGCCGAACGCATTGTCGTCGAACGGACCTTCGGCGGTATCGGTGACGACGTTCGGGCCGGGTTGCAACGGCGATTGCGACACGAAGGTGACTGGAGGTTGGGGCGGCGGCTCGTTGAGACGTCGCTCTTCACGCTCGCACGCGACGCCGGAAACGATGAGCGCGGCGAGCATCCAGACGCGATGATTCGAAAGACGTCGTGACATCGCCTCACTCCTTCGACGTTTGGGACGTCGACGCAGTCGTCACGACGTCGGCACGCGGGACGCCGTACGCGGCGAGAATGCTGTCGATGGTCGGACGACGACGCTCGATGATTTCGTCGAGCTGCCGGCGGAACGTGGAGTCGCCGTGACGAACACCCATGGCGATATCGAAGACGAACGGGAGATAGGGCAGATCGACCTGCGGATGCACGGGCACGACGTCGAGCGGTACGCGTGAGCGCGAGGCGAAGTACCCTGCGAGCGGACCCCACACGACGGCGACATCGACCTTCCCGTTGGCGACCGCCTCGACAATGCGCGCCGGTGGGTTCGGTACGCGATAGTCGCCGTATACCGTGAAGCCGACCAGGTTGTTGACCATGCCCCGGCTCGTCAGCGCGTGCGCCGGCGGCGTGTTGATGAAATCGTCACCGATCAGCTGCACGCCGATCGTGAGTCGTTTGAGTTTCGGATCGTCGAACGACTGGATGTTCAGGTGCCGGTCGCGTCGCGACACGAACACGTATGTCGACTTGTAGTACGGGCGCGTCGTGGCAAGCATGTCCATTCCGGCGACGGTGCCGACAACGAGATCGCAGGCGCCGGAGTTCAACGTGTTGCGAACAAACCCACGGCGTTGGGCCCACCAGGTGTACTCCACGGGCTCGTGGAGTTCTCGACCAAGAACGTCCGCAATCCGATTCTCGAAGCCTTGAGTCGCGCGATTCGAGAAGGGAAGATTGTTCGGGTCGGCACACACTTTGAGCGCCGGACGAAGTCCCGTTTGCGTCGCAAGCAGCGATGCGGCCGAGCCACCGCCGACTGCGATCAACAGGACAGCCGCCGGGACGAGGAGAAGAATCCACTCTTCCCATCGCGAGAGGTCGCGCGTGTCGCGGCCGGTGATCTTGCGTTCGTCGTCGCTCATAGGCCAAAGACGTACAGCATGCCGCCCTTCGTCGACTTTTCGGGCAGGTCGCGCATCGCGTTGACGAATCCCGCCGCCGCCGACGAATCTCGCGCGTCAAGACCGCCCGCGACGATGGCGCCCGCCCACCCGCCGACGCCGGACAGCACGGCGACGTATTGATGACCGTCCGGACCTTTATAGGTGATCGGCTGTCCGATGATTCCGGAGCCGGTCTTGAACTGCCAGAGCAACGTGCCGCTGCGTGCGTCCACGGCTTTGAACCATCCGTCCATCGTGCCGTAGAACGCGACGTCACCAGCCGTGACTACGGTGCCGCTCCACACGGGCAAGTCCTCTTTGATCGCCCAGACTTGCTTCCCGGTTTGCGGATTCCACGCCTCGAATTCGCCGCGGTTGCCGCCGGGTCCCGGATACATCTTGACGTTCATCCCGACGTAAGGCGTTCCGGCGATGTAGTTCGCCTGAATGCCTTCCTCGTCCATGCACAAGTTCTGATGTGGGATGTACAGGAGGCCCGTGCGCGGTGAGTATGCCGACGGCTGCCAGTCTTTCATACCCGGCGCGGCAGGACAGATCTCGCGCACGACCTTCCCGACTTTGGTCTCCTTGTCGGGATTGTATTTGAGTGCGCCGGTCTTGAGATCGACGCCGGTAGACGCATTCACGAATCCATATGGATCGGCCGAGAGCACTTGCCCATTCGTGCGGTCGATGACGTAGACGTAGCCATTTCGCTCAGGGCGAATGAGCACCTTTCGCTTCTGTCCGTTGATGGGCAAATCGACGAGGATTTGCTCATTGATGCCGTCATAGTCGTGCAGATCGTGCGGCGAGAGCTGGTACGCCCAAATGGCTTCACCGGTCTCCGGTTTCCGCGCGAAGATGGTCGACGTCCATTTGTTGTCGCCGGGGCGCTGCTCCGGGTTCCACGGACCCGGGTTCGCCGATCCGTAGAAGATCAGATCCTGTTCGGGATCATACGAGATCCAACCCCACATGGTGCCGCCGCCGATCTTCCACGTCTCAGGAGGCCAGGAGCTCACGCCGAGATCTTTCCCCTGATCCTTCGGATAGAACGGCTTGAAGCTCGGACCAATCAACACGTCTTTGTCGGGGCCTGTGTGATACGCGGTCCAAACAACGTTGCCAGAATTCTCATCGAGTGCTTTGAGCCAGCCGCGGACGCCCATCTCACCGCCGGAATCGCCGACGAGCACTTTGCCCTTCACGACCAGCGGCGCCATCGTCATCGTCTCGCCGAGATTGATGTCGCCGACCTTCGTATCCCACACTGGTTTCCCGGACGCGGCGTCGAGCGCGATCGTGTGATCGTCGAGCGTGTTGAAGAAGAGCTTCCCGCCGTCGTAGACCAATCCGCGGTTCACGACGTCGCAGCACGCGACGCCTTGTGACGCAAGCTCCGGCTTCGGATTGTACGACCATTTCGTCGGGAATCCGGGTTTGGTGAGATCGAGCGCGTAGACGACGTTGGGAAACGGCGTGATGATGTACATCGTGGCGCCGACGACGATTGGCGCCGATTCATGTCCGCGCAGCGCACCGGTGGAAAATGTGCCGATCGCGCGCAGATTCTTGACGTTCGTCGTATTGATCTCGCTCAGCGCACTGAATCGCGTCGAGCCAAAGTCTTTTGCCGGACGAACCCACTGTCCGTCGTCCGCCGGCAGATCGACTTCGCCGTTCGCGGGGGCGGATCCTCGCTGCACCGTCGTTGTTCCCGTCGAGGGCGATGGCTCCGTCCTGCACGCCAGCGCCCCGCAAACAGCGATGCACAACAACCATTTGAGGTGTGTGCCTTCGATCGTTTGGTGTCGCACAGTGACGCCTCCATCGGACCGGTGGGCAACCCTTGGACGCAAAAAATGCGATTTGCACGAACCGTTCCGATTCAACGCATTTCCGCGACGAACACGCATCGGGCTACAATCCACACGACCTGTGGAAAAGCGCGCTTCGATCGCAACTCGATCGATCACGCGTCGCATGCGGCCTGTGCTTTGCAGGCACTGCGTGCGATTTGATGATGACTCATACGATCACACGACGAGCATTCGTGAGTCGCGCCGCTGTCGCTTTGGCCGCGATTCCCATTTTCCGACGACAGGTCAACGCGTGGCGGGCGCCCGCGCCCCTGCGGATCGGCGTCGTCTCATCAGAAATGCGCAACGACGAATCGATCACGGCGCTAGGTATTCGACTCGGCATCGACGAGGCCACGCATGCCGCTGCTCTGTTCGGAGGCTCAATCGAGCTCGTACCTCTCGCGACATCATCGCTCCGCGAGCACCGTCTTTCGGCGGTGATTGGTGGCGTCGATCTCGAAGGATGTACGACGCTCGCCGCCGCTGCTGACTCGGCCGGCGTGGCTTTCATGAACGCCGGTTGCTCGAGCGATCAACTACGAGGCAGCGCCTGCCGGTCGACGACGTTCCATGTCGTGCCGAGCGATGCGATGTATCGTGACGCGCTGGCTCAGGCGCACTCCTCCGGCAACGCGGTGGCCGTGGCCTGGGATCCGTCGCTCGCACGTTTCGGCGCG
>JAICYT010000099.1 GCA_025934075.1 Gemmatimonadaceae bacterium | reverse complement strand
GCCGCGGTTTCCCAGATCGCAGACGGAACGGGCAGCACGCCCTCGAGCAATTCCTGTCGCTGCCCGACGTCCGCCCAGCTGAAGAGCCGGCCGTCGACCATCACCATCGGCTCGATCGAGAATGATGCCGGCGCAATCTCGACCGCGCCTTCCTGGTTCATGAGAGCGCACTGCGTGCCGCTCGCAGTCCCGATCGGCGTCCACAGCGTTTGCTCGCGATGCAGCCAGCGCGGGTACCAGCCGCGCGGCTCGCGCCGTGCGATGCTGTAGCAGAAGGCCTCGATCGAACGGGAGAACTCGAACGACTGCGGTTCCAGGACGGCACCGGATAACGGTGCGTTGAACTCGAGCCGCAGAAAACGCGTTTTCAGATTCGGCAGGTACACGTAGCTGCGTGTGCCGCCTGCACGAGGCGTCGCGTATACCGTTCGCCAACGCTGACCGCGCGACGACGCACGCACCCGAAAGCCGCTCGCCGGCGCGCCGTCCCGCCAATCGATGATGAGCCCGCCGAGCGTGCGCGCCTCGATGAAATCCACGATGATCCAGGGATGCGCATCGTCGGGACTGGGTATCCAGCCGATGCCGCGGAGCGCCTGATTTGCGTCGAAGCCCGGAAGCGCGCTCGAGGCGCGCGCCCGCGCCGGCGTTGGCGGACCGTAATCCTCGATCTCGAGATCGCTGATCCACAGCGTACCGGCACCGCCTTCGCCGGCGACGATCGCGAACTCGATCGCTCCGAGGTCCTTGGGGACGTCTCCGCTCCCCGGACCCCAGGCAAACTCGAACTCGCGACTGTCGATGCGAAAGCGCTTCCAGCGCGCGGGCGCTTGCAAGTTCGCTGCGACGTGCCGCCAGACGTTCTGCCCGCTGGAGTCGACGAGTTTGAGTTCGAGATTGTTGGCCGGACCCACGCCGCGCAGCCGAAAAGCAACCGCGTAGTCGTCGCTCAACTCATGCTGCAACGCACAGCGGGCGACGACGAATCCCTTCCCTCCTTTGAAATCGAAATCCAGCCGCAGCGCCGGCCGTTCGCCGACTGATGCCGGCGAGAGAACGAGCTGCGCCTCGCCCGCGGCGACAGGCGACCACACCGCTGCGTCCAACGGGACTTGCCAATCGCGCCCTGGCCGACTTGTCACGAGGCCGCTGCAGCCGGCATTCCGGGTGGCAGTCCCGTTTTTTCAGCGGGCTTCTGACGAACCAACCTGCGCATTCCGGGATCCGTCACGACGCGGATGGATCGCGTGAACGACGGATCGGGTGCGCTGCCGCGGCCGATGTGCACGATGGCGGCGTCCTTGAGATCCTGGGAGAGAATCTCCAACGCGCGAGCACGCGTCTCGCCGTCGATCGAGTCGAGCACCTCATCGAGCACCACCCACCGCGCTCGGTGGATCAGCAGACGCGCGAGCACGAGCCTTTGCTGATCATCCCAGTTGAGGTCCGGGTCCCATCGCGAGACGCGATCGAGCATCGGCGCGAGACGTGTCAGGCCGACCCGCGCGAGCGCGTCGTTGAACGCCTGTGTCTCGACGTTCTTCGCGCTTCGCGGATATGCCAAGACGTCGCGCAGAGTGCCGGGAGGCAGGTACGGCCGGCGCGGCACGAAAAAGACAGTCGCGCTTTTCGGCAGGGCGATACGTCCCGTGCCCCAGGGCCAAAGACCTGCAAGCGCTCGAAACAACACGGTCTTGCCGGACCCAGGTTCTCCCAGGACGAGGACGTGCTCGCCGGGCTTCACTTCGACTTTCCGCTCGTCGAGCATCGTGCATCCCATTGGCGAAACGATCTCGAGATTCTCGAGCGTCATCGCATCGGAAGACCCTTCTTCGTAGGCGATGCGACCCGCAGCGTCATGCAACGTATCGGACATCAGCATGGCACGGCGAAAGCTCGCAACGCGCAGCAGCGTCGCGCGCCAATCAGCGATCGTGTCGAAGTTGTCTACGAACCATCGCAGCGACGACTGGACCTGGAGGAATCCGCCGGCCGCCATCATCAGCCCGCCGAAGCTGACCCTGCCGCTGAAGTACAGCGGCGCGGCGACGAGGATCGGCGCCACAGTCGTCAGCCATCCGTACCCCGCGGTGACCCACGTCAAATTGGTGTGACCGATGACGAGGCCGCGCATCGCGGACAGCACCGCTGTGAGATTCAGCTTGATAAGCCGCGCTTCTTCCGCCTCGCCGCCAGCGAGCGAGATGGCGTCGATGTGTTCGTTGACGCGAACCAGCGAGAACCGAAGCTCGGCCTCGCGGGCATAGCGCTCGGCGTTACGCCGGACGAGGTTACGACCGACGAAGTAACTCAGCAAGGAAGCGGAGCCGGCATAGAGAATGCCGGCCCACACCATGTAACCGGGAATCGAAACCACGCGACCGTCCACGACGAGGGCGAAGTTCGACGACAGCGTCCAAAGCACACTCACGAAACTGAGCAGCAGGATCGCGGCCTGCAGAAGACCGATGCCGAGATCGGCCGAAAGCTCGGTCAGGTGACGCGCATCTTCGTGCATGCGCTGGTCGGGATTGACGCCGATCGGTCCGGCGCTCGCGAGACGAAACGCGCGGTGAGGCCGCATCCAAAGATCGACGAGATCCAGCGTCAAGCCTTCGCGCAACTTCAGCTTGAGCGTTTCCGTCAGCCAGCGCTGAAAGACGTTGAGCACGAGCAGTGCACCCGCGATGATGCCGAACACGCCGAGCTGCACGAGAAACTGTTCGAAATCGCGCCGCTCCACCGCGTCGTAGAACGGCTGATTCCAACGGTTGAGTCGGATTTGCCCGTAGGCCGTCGCTACGATGACCAGAAAGATCACGCCGCCGAGCGACAGCAGCGTGTTGCGTACGGGGGAGGCCCAGGCCGCTTTGAGCATCATGCCGACCTGCTGCACCAGGTGCGCACCGGCGATGTCGTCGCTGTCGAGTCGGGCTGGGTGTTGCGGTTGGTCGGTCATGAGTTGGCCCGTTCGTGATCCACGCTGATTCTGCCTGGGCCCGGCACCGCGGTGTTACTGACTACGATGGGATCGCGACGTCCGGGAACCGAGAGCGGGTTCGCCTCAGAAGCGGCCCGCACCGTAAACGGTATTGGCGGCCTCGATCGCCCGTCAGCTCGCGATGCCGAGTGCGCGGCTTTCCATGCCGCCGGCCCTCGATCGAATGCGTGAACGCATCGCGCGCGGCGTCCAGCCATCGGCCCGTTCGCCCAAGTTGTTCTTCGGCGTTGCGCGAGACGTATGATGATCCGGTTGAGACTCGGTTATCCCGTACGCGGTTCGGCGCGATGGGCTTGCAGTGCCGCTCGGGAGCGATCGAGCACAGGACGCGGCGCGCGCCAGCATCGAGAGCGTCCTGCACGGGCCGCTCGACGTGTCTTCACGCTCCGACGGGAACTGTCATGGTTACCCGACAGCGAAAAAAGGGTCGACACGCGAAAGTGTAGCTGCGCAATCGCGCTGATGACGTGGCCGCCCGATGGCGCGACGTGCACTTTTATTGTGCGGATAACCCGACCTATGCTGAAGGAGCATCCATGATCGAAGCATTTCATCATTACTTATCCACGGCGTGGTCGTGCGCCGCACGGTCGCTTGACGCCAATCGCCGTCGTTTTTTGACATTCAGTGCAGACGCCGTTGGTGCGGTGGTCGCGGCGCCCGTCGTCGCGACGCTGGCACGCGTCGTCGCCCGCGTGCCGGCTGAGACTCGGCAGACGCTTCGGTACCGGGAAACGGAGCACATTCGTCACCACTACCGGTCGACACGCCTCTAAGGTTCGCGCAAGCCCCGCGCGCGACGGCGGTTACTTCGAATTGCGTCACGATACGGTTCCGTAGCAGGAACGAATCATGCTGCTCACGCGCAAGACCGACACCGCCCATCGTGACGAACCCGCGCTGACCGCGTCGCAAGACGCCGTGCCCGCCGCGCAAGCGCGCTTCGCGAGGATCGCCGGTCAAGCCGAACTGTGGCATATCATTCGAGGATACTTCGATCGATTCGGCAACTGCCCGCGATTCGGGTCGTGATCGTTCGTTGCGCATTGCAGCGGTCTTCGTCGTCGCGCTGTCCCTCGTCGTCGCCGATCTCGTCACGTGGATCCAGCTCGACATCGCGACGATCTTCAGTCTTCCGCTGGTGCTTGTCGCACCGACGCGCAGTCCCCGGCTGCTGTGGTTACTGGCGGGATTGCTCACGATCGCTACGTTCGCCGTATATGCCTACCAGATTTCGCCGGGCGCGTTCCTGCTCGGCGAGACCTTCTTCGTCAACCGCGTGCTCGACGTCGCGGATTTGCTGCTCATTGCCGTGCTGCTTCACATCAGGATGAATTCCGAGAAATCGCGAGAAACGCAGGCGCGGCTGATCAGGGAACAAGACGAGAAACTCGAAGCGGCGAGGGCGTCGCGACGATTGGTCGAGGTACAGGAGACCGAGCGGCGGGACCTTGCCAACGAGCTGCACGATCTCGTCGGACAGAAGATGACGGCACTGAACATCAACCTGAACATCGTCAAGATGGAATCCGCGGCATCGACGAGTACGCCGGTCGGAGCGCGACTCGATGATTCGCTCAAGCTGGTGGAGGAGACGATCGAGAACATTCGCAACGTGATGACGGCGCTGCGGCCGCCGGTATTGGACGACTATGGACTGCCCGGCGCGCTGAGGTGGTATGTCGAGCAGTTCATCAGACGCACCGGCGTCCCGACGTCGGTGGTCGAGCAGGGATCGCCGCGGCGATTGCCGCGCGCTTCGGAAGAGACGCTCTTTCGCATTGCCCAGGAAGCGCTCGGGAACGTGGCGAAATATGCGCGCGCCGGGAAAGTCATCGTCACGATCGACACGCAGCCCGAGGTTACCCGGCTGACGATTGCGGATGATGGCTGCGGTTTCGACCCGTCGGCTTGTGAATCGCCGGCGAAGGGAAGCGGTTGGGGACTGATGATCATGCGGGAGCGGGCTACGGCCATCGGCGCCGAGTTGGCGGTCGATTCGATGCCGGGACACGGGACCCGGGTGATCGTGATCGTGAGGGAGCACGTGGCATCGACGTCGAATCCGGCGGTGCCGGTCGAGTCCGTCCGGTCGAGCATCGCTTGACGCCGACATCGCGCTGCCGTGCAGGCAGCCGGCTCGATGGCGCCCGGCGCCAGCCTGAGTTTGCGGCAATGGAAGCTCGCAAAGAGACAGGAAGAACCGTTCATGGGACGGCGCCGTTGCGTGTGCACGAGGTTCCGGTGGCGACACCCTACCGACTCGATCTGACTGTCTGCGCTTTGCGGCGGCTCTCGACCAATGTCGTCGACCTTCTCACGCCGGAGGGCGTGTACGTGCGCGCGCTTTCCGGCTTTCGAAAACCGGTGATCGTCCGCGTCGCGCAGAACGGACGCGCGGACGCGCTCTCGATCACCATCGACGGCGACGTCCGCGACGATGCCGTGGTGCTCGACGTGGTACGGAAAACGCTCGGAACGGATCGCGGTCTCGCACGGTTCTACCGGGCGGCCGCACGCATCCCGTGGCTGGCTCCGCTGGCGAGGCGGATGCGTGGGGTGAAGCCGCCGCGCTATCCCACCCTTTGGGAGGCATGTGCGAACGCCATCGTTTTCCAGCAACTCAGCCTGCGCGCGGCGAGCGCAATCATGCAGCGTCTGATCGTTGCCGTTGGACGACCGGTGGAAACGGATGATCTGCCGGTACCGGTGTACCTGTTTCCGACGCCGGAAAGCGTCCAGCGCGCAACGACCCACAGCATGGGCACGATCGGACTGAGCGCCAACAAGATCGCGACGTTGCGCCGCGTTGCCGAAGCGCTTTCAACCGGCACGCTGGATGAGACGTCACTGGAACGGTGCACGAGTCCGGATGCCGCGGCCATCCTGCGGCGAATCAAGGGCATCGGCCCCTGGACGGCCACGCTCATCCTGTTGCGGGGGCTGGGTCGGCTCGATGTATTCCCGGACAACGACACGAGCGTCGGGCGCAACATCGCCTTTCTCGGCGGATCGGCACCGTTCGACGTGGCGCACGCGATCGATGCGTTGGGTTCGCAGCGCGGCATGCTGTATTACCATCTTCTGCTTGGGCGCCTCGAGTCCCGGGGCGAGCTTGGGCGACACTCGTTTGATGATGTTCCTCCCCACGCTCGACGCCAACCGCGTCGGGGTACGATCCCGACATCCCAGGGCCGCTGACCCGTTCGGGTGGGTACCGCGCAACGGAGAAACCATGAACGATGGCCTTCGCTTCGACCACCGACTTCGCAAGCATGCGGGGACCGTGAATGATCCCGGCTTCTGGACGATTCATCGCGGTGACGAGACCGCGCGTCGGGTGCGCGTAGCAGCCCCGAGCGCAGTCGCGGCCGGCGAACGTCTCGGCACGGCTGGGACGTTCGCTGCGAACGCGGAAAGCACGCCGGCGCCTGACGCTCGACGCATGGCAGACGAGCTGCGCGATCTTTATGACAATGCACCGTGCGGCTACCACTCGATCGACGCCGCGGGATTGGTCATCCGGATCAACGCTACCGAGCTTGGATGGCTCGGATACACGCGTGATGAAGTCGTGGGCAGGATGCGGATGACCGATCTCATGGCGCCGCAATGGCACGACCTGTTCGTGACGAAATTTGCCCTGCTCAAGCAGCAAGGTCGCTTGAACGAGCTCGAATACGAAATGCAGCGGAAGGACGGAACGGCTTTTCCGGTTCTGGTCAACGTGATTGCCGTCTACGACGCTGACGGCCGATTCGTGCACAGCCGGGCCAGCGTCGTCGACATCAGCACGCGCAAGCAGGCGGAAACCGAGCTCAGGGAAAGCGAATTGCGGAGCACCGCAATCGTGCGCGCCGCACTGGATTGCATCGTGTCGATCGACGGCCAGGGCACAATCACCGAGTTCAATCCCGCGGCGGAGAAGACGTTCGGCTACCCGCGCGAGCACGTCATCGGCAGGGACGTTGCCGCCACGATCATCCCGCCCGCCATGCGAGGCGACCACCGTCGCGGACTCGAGCATTACCTGGCGACCGGCGAGGGAAGCTTTTTGGGCCGGCGCGTGGAGGTCACGGCGATGAGAAGCGACGGAAGCGAGTTCCCGGTGGAACTCGCCATTACGCCCGTCCGGCTTCGGGATCAAACCATTTTTACCGCGTACCTGCGTGACATAACCGGAAAGAAATGGGCAGAACAGGAATTACGTCGATTCGCGGATGAAATGCAGGCCGTCTCGCGGCGGCTGGTCGAGATGCAGGAGACCGAGCGGCGAGTGCTTGCGAATGAGCTGCACGATCTTGTCGGGCAGAAGCTGACGGCGCTCAGCATCAATCTCAATATCATGGAATTCGAATCGGCTGCCTCGATGACACCGCAGAGCAGCGCGCGACTGCAGGATTCGCTGAAGCTCGTCTCGGAGACGATCGAAAGCATTCGCGACGTGATGGTCGCATTGAGACCCGCGGTGTTGGACGACTACGGAGTGGCGTCAGGTCTGCGCTGGTACGCCGCGCAGTTCGTCAAGCGCACCGGGGTCGCGGTCGCGGTGCTCGAACAGGGTGAAACCCGTCGACTGCCGCCAAATGCCGAAGAGGCGCTCTTCCGTATTGCGCAGGAGGCGCTGATGAACGTGGCAAGGTATGCGCGCGTAGAGAAGGCTACGGTGACGCTGCGAACCATGCCCCATTCGGTCCGCCTCACCATCGCGGATGACGGCTGTGGATTCGATCCGTCGGCTGCGCGTCGACCGGCGAGGGACCATGGTTGGGGGCTCATGATCATGAAGGAGCGGGCCGCGACTTTGGGCGCAGAGTTGACCGTCGAATCGGCATCGGGACGCGGGACGCGCATCTCCGTGACGTTGAAGGACGACGGGACATGAATCACTCGGCGCCGACGGGCGGCTCGCCTTTCGCGTGATCGACGGGCGCTAGCCCACCACTAACCGTGCGGGGCATCACCGGGCGAGGCTGGTCGGCATGGGGGGGTCGCTCGAACGAGCGCCCGGGTGACGGACGGCTTGATCCGAGGGACACGCAACGACGCCTGCTACGCGATGTTGTCGAGAAGCCCGACGGGGACGGTGCCGACCACGCATTCGGGCGGCAAGCGCACGGTGAAGACGCTGCCCTGACCGGGCTTGCTTTCGATGTCGATCCTCGCGCCGATGAAGTGGGCGAGCCGGCGGCAGATGGCCAGGCCGAGACCCCATCCCCTGCCCGGATTCCCGGCCGGTGAATCGAACTGCGCGAACTCGTCGAAGATCCGCTCGAGCTGGCTTGCCGCGATGCCGACACCGGTATCCCGAACGCGGATCACGGCCGCTCCGTCGTCCGCGATCGCGGCGCTCACGGTGACACCGCCGCCGCTGGTGAACTTGATCGCGTTCATCACCAGATTGGTGATGATTCGACCGAGCTTGATCCGATCCGTGCATACGTCGACGATTGGCTCCGGTGGCTCGGCATGCAGGTACAGCGACTTCGCTTCGGCCAGCGCGGCGAGATCGCGGCACATCGCATCGATGAATTCGCCGAGCGAAAACGTGCTCGAGTGACGTTGCAGCAAACCCGAGTCGAGGTGCGCGACGTCGAGCACCTCCGACACGAGCGCGACCAGCGATTGCGCATTGGCGCGGAGGCGTTTTGCCATCTGCGGGACGTCCGCGACCTGCGCGGGGTTCGCCGCCGAGCGAAGAATGACCTCGGCCATGAGACCGATCGTGTTCACCGGACCACGAATGTCATGCGAGATCGCGTTGAGGAGGCGCGTCTTGCGAACGTTAGCTTCCTCGGCCGCGTGCCGGCTGCGGATCAGTTCCTCGTTCTGCTGGACGATCCGCGCTTCGTGGGCGACGAGCTTGCCGTTTTGCTCGCGCAACTGTTGCGACTGAGCGTCGCGAACGTCCAGCGACGCCATCCAGACATGGAGCAGACCTCCGATGAGCAGCAGCGCGACGGCGTCGAGCACCCGGTTGACGAACAGCGCCTCGTGCAGGCCGAACGAGCCCATGGGTGTCTGCAACGCGTAGGTGATGAATGTCGCCACCACGAGCGCGACCGTCATTCCCCACAACAGCCGACGACTCCGGGCGAAGGCCGCAAGCACGAGCGGGATGCCGTAGATCGCTGCGACGTCGAGCTCCACCCACGTTCCGACATCCAGGGCGACCTCGGCCACGGCTAGCACGATCGCCGAAAAACCGGCGAAGACAATGCTTCGGTCAGGACGCCGATTCGACTCTGCGGCTTTGATCTTCATGCCTGGACATCTTGTTCTTGCAGTGAAGAGACAGTGCGCGCGGGCGTCGCATCGCATGGAAATAATGCGACGTGCATATCGATCCCAACGCTCGGACGAGGATAGCGCGGAAGCGTTTAGGGTTCTGTAGGGGCGTTTTGACTTCTGCTGTGAAGGTCTCCGGACACGGCCCTTCGGTTACGACGCGGCCGCGGGAGCCTCGGCGGATCGTGGAGTTGGCGTTGGGCCGAGGAATCCGAGGAGTTGCATCGATTCCTCACGCGCCACCCCTCGGGCGATCGAGAGTGTCTTACAGGAAGTGTCCGAGTTTCCGGATACCGCGGCAGACGATAAGGTTCTAGAGTCTCTCGTAGATTCGGGCGCGGCCAATCCGCAGGATGCCGAGCTCGACGGGCACATCGGTCTTTGCGACAGGGAGGACGTCCATGGCACTCGATCATTCGATCACCATTTCCGAAGACGACTTCAGCCGTCTGCACGTGCTCAGAGGACACGCACTGTTGGCGGCGGAGCTCGACAACGCGATTGTAGTCAAGCCGGACTGCATTCCCCCTGACGTCGTTACGATGAATTCCAGAGTTCGTTTCGAGGACGAAAGCTCCGGAGAAATCCGTGACGTGACCATCGTATTCCCGAAGGACGCCGACGGATTCGCCGGCAAAGTCTCGGTGTTGTCGACGGTCGGCATGGCATTGCTGGGAGTGGCGGTGGGTCACTCGATCATCTGGCCCTTCCCCGACGGGACCACGCGTGAGCTGCATGTTCTAAAGCTCATTTACCAAGCGGCATCGGAATAGATGGGCGGCAGATCGTTGTAACTGAGAGGAGAAACACGCAATGCCAACCAAGAAGGCGGCAACGTTCGAAACCATCCCCGCGGGGACGTCGGTGACCTGGCACTACCGCAGTGCCATCGGTCACGGCACCGTCAAGGGCGTCCACAAGATGGGCACTACGGCGGCCAACACCATGTACTCCATCGAGCAGCATGACCATCATCCTGGCGAGCCCGCGATCCTGGTTCACTCCGGCGCTGCGTTGACTCGCGTCGGTAAATAGCGGAGCCGGCAATGAGATCAGACACCGAATTGCAGCATGACGCTCGACTGGAGCTCATGCGGGAGCCCGGCGTCGATGCGCAAAGCATCGAAGTTCGAGTTCAAGATGGCGTGGCCACCCTGACCGGCAACGTTCGCTTCGAAGCCGAGTCATGGAGTGCCGCGGATGCCGTCCGTCGTGTGCCCGGCGTCCAGAGCGTGGTCAACGAGACGATGATCACCCGGGAAACGTCGGTCCTTCCTGCCGATAGCGATGCCGATGCCGCGCGCCCGTGGTTTCCCTCGAAGTGAACGCGTGATCGCGTCGCGCACACCCACGACCAACATCGCGGCGACCGGCGTCGCTGCGGTTTCGCCGACACATGCCGTGCGAACGGTGCCATTCTGCCGACCGCCTGCTCTCCCGCTTGCGGTCGATCCGAGAGCCGGACAAGTTGGGATTCTTCATGAATGACACTTGGCTCATCACCATTACGACGACGAGTCCGGCGGACGCGCTTCTGCTCGCCCTCGAGTTTGAAGGGTGCGAGATTGAACACGCTCTGCGATCGGACGAGGTCGCGGGTGCAGCGCGACCGCGCGCAGAACACGCGACTCGTTCGATCAGGACATCCATGACCATTCCGCCCGAGTTGCAGTCTGCGGCAGCCGCCAACGAGGGATGGCCCGAATAGAAAGGAATCAAGTCGCGGACGGCGGATCGGTAACGTACGCTCGATCGTCGAGTGGCGTGACCGCAGCAGCGTCCGCCGGGATACCGAAGGCGGACGTTCCGGCCGATCGGCGCGCGCCGATCAGTCGAGTTGCGTCACGCCATGCTGGATCGCGAACTTCACGAGGCTCGGCAGGTCGTCGATGTCGAGCTTCTGCATCATCCGGCTGCGATACGTGTCCACGGTCTTCGGCGAAAGAAACAGCATCGCCGCTGCCTCGGCGCTCGATTTCCCCTCCGCGACGAGTTGCAGGATCTGCCGCTCGCGCGGACTGAGACTGTCGAGGGGACTCGCGCGGTGGCGCTCCGAAATGTAGTCGTCGACTACCGTGGATGCGATCTTCTGGCTGAGGTAGCGCCGGCCCGCATGCACGACACGCACCGCATCCACCACTTCTGCGCCGGCGGAATCCTTGAGCAGGTAGCCTCGCGCGCCCGCTTGCAACGCGCGGAAGATGTGCTCGGTCGTCGAATGCATCGAAAGGACCAGCACCTGTGTCGACGGGGACGCATCGTGAATCTGCTGCGTAGCCTCGATCCCATTCAGTTCGGGCATCGCGATGTCCATCACCACGACGTCGGGATGCAACTCATGCACGAGCCGCACGGCCTGGCGCCCATTGGCGGCCGCGCCTACGACTTCGAGATCGGACTGCGCCTCCAGCAGCACCCGCAAACCGTCACGCACCACGGCGTGGTCGTCCGCGAGAATCAACCTGATCATTCACACCTTTCCGCAACGGGGGGCTGTCGAGCCCACGAAGCTATACCACCCGCGGGCAGTTGGCTGCCGGGAACGTTTGACTTCTCGCATGGAGAAATCCGTACGCCGAGTCTCCGAGTCTCCCGATACCTGCGGCGTTGCCGCCGTCCGATATTGGTACACGCCTCTCCCAACGATGACAGGGACTCGAATGATGCACACGATCAATGGCTTGTTCGGCTTCGCGATAGGCGCCACGGATGGCGGCATCGGCGAGGTCACGGATGTTTACTTCGATGACGAGCGTTGGACGATACGATACATCGTCGTCGCGACCGGCCGTTGGCTGCACGGACGCAAGGTGCTGATTTCGCCCATGTCGGTGCGCGGGATTTGCTGGGACGATGCGGTGATGGAACTGAGCATCACGCAGCAGCAGGTTCGGGACAGCCCGCGCATCGATACCGACAAGCCTGTCTCGCGGCAGCACGAGATCGCGTTCTACAATCATTACGGCTACCCCAACTATTGGGAAGGATCCAACCCTTGGGGGCTTGGCATGTATTCGCTTCCGTGGGTCGGCGCCTCGGCGGAGGCCGCCCTATCTCCACCGCAGTCGATCGATGACGTTGTGAGGCGCCGACGATTCGATTGCGAACATCCGACGGGCGACTGCCACCTGCGGAGCAGCAACCAGGTCATCGGCCACGAAGTGATGGCTACCGACGGGCCAGTCGGTACCATCGCAGATTTCGTTTTCAACGACAGCAACTGGGCGATCCGCGATGCGGTGGTCGCCACCCGCAAGTGGCTCTACGGCCGACAGGTGCTGCTGCCGCCCGAGTCGATCGTCGGCGTGAGTTGGTCCGAGCACGAGGTCTACCTGAACGTCACCCGCGAGACGGTCGAGGCGGGTAGCGAATACGATCCCGAGCTTTCAGCTGTACGGGAACAGGAAGCGACGCCGGATCACGATCATCGGCGTTGTGGATCTTTGCGGCACCACACGGAGGACGAGTGAGCGGCAGGCCGGCGAGGGCAGAGCGGTGCCGCGAAGGTGAGCGTCTATCAGACGGTCATCGTCGTGCTGCTGTTGATCATTGCGGCCATGGTGTACAAGTTTATCGTTGCCGGATCGACCGAAAGGCTCGACGACCGACGGGTGGCGATTGTCCTCGAGCCCGTCGAGCGCGCACTGATGCTGAGCGAAATGCGCGCTTTCGTGGATGGCCTGCAGCTGATCACGGACGCGCTATCACGCGAGGACATGCACAGCGTCGCCAAAGCCGCGCGCGAAATGGGAAAGGCCAGGAGCCCAAGTGGACGGCACCATCTCATTTGATGTTTACGTTCGCGCTCCGCGCCGCCTTCTTGTATTTTGCTATGTCATTTTCCAGAAAGTGCTGGTAGTCAGTAGGGCTTTCGCTTATCCAAGGCTCGAATCCGACACCTATCAGCCGCTTTGCGATCTCCGGCTCTTTCATGATCTTGCCGACTTCATCGAATAGCCGTGAAACGATCGTCGCAGGTGTCCCCGCGGGAGCAAGCATGCCGATCCAGTTGTCGACACTGAATCCCTTCAGGCCGAGTTCCGCAAGCGTTGGCACGCCAGGCAGCGCAGCGGACCGTCTTCCATCGGTCAAAGCGAGAAATTTCACCTTGCCCGCCTTTTCGTAGCTGATCAGAGGAGGGGCGCCAAGAAACCCGAGCATGACGTCTCCGGATACCAGGCCCACGTCGGCTGTCCCACCACCCTGATACGGGACGTGGGTCATGTTCACACCGGTTTCCGCCTCGAACATCGCCCCCGCCATATGCCCGACGCTGCCGACACCGGCGGTGGCGAAATTCAATTGGCCCGGTTCCTTTTTCGCCAGGTCAATCAGGCTTTGCAGCGAATGTGCAGGTAGCGCAGGGTTGATCACCAGGACGGTGGGCTGGGAGGCGAGCAACGTCACGGGTGCGAAGTCCTTGAGATCGTAGGACAAATCCTTGCCACGCAGTGCCGGGTTGATCGCGAACGCGACGTTGGTGAGGAGCAGCGTATAGCCATCGGCCGGTGCGTGTGCGACCAGTTGCGTGCCGATGATCGATGCTGCGCCAGCCTTGGCTTCGACGATGACGGACTGATGAAGGGCCTTGCCCAACTCGGGTGCCAGGATTCGAGCGAGGATATCGGTGCTTCCACCCGGTGAAAATGGAACGATCAGTCGTATCGGCTTGGAAGGATAGTCATCCGCGTGGGCGGCAGTTTCCGTCAAAGCCAATATCGCGATTGCGAGACCTAGCGATCGCACCATTCGGCGAAGCCAAAGACTTCTATGACTCATTTCGATCCTCATTGCGCTCACAGCTTGTCCATCGCTCGCAGACGATGCCTTCCTGATGGCGATCGCTGGTCTCGCTCGTCTGGCTCTTGATGATCATATGGACTCAGTAGCTGGTGGGCCAATTCGCGAGCAAATGTCGCCCCACGCCGTTGTTGAGCCTCGGCACGTGAACGTCCAGCATTTCCCTTAGGTACGCTCGGGTCTCGCGCGGATCGATCACTTCCCTCACTCCAAAAACGGCGGCCAGGTCGTATGCCGACCCATTGCGCGCCATGTTTGTCAGCAATCCCTGGTAGCGCTCCGGATCGTCTTCCTCGCTGACGCCGTGCACGACCGATACCGCCGTCCGCGGGTTCATGAAGCTGACTTCAGCGCCCCACCAGGCGGCGATCTCATCCGCCGTTGCGGCTCCGCCCATATTGATGAATCCGCGCCCGTAACTTTTGCGGAGAATGATGCTGAACTTCGGAACGGTCACCTGCAGCAGCGCATTCATCCAGTTGATGACGCGCCCGACGATGCCGCGTCTCTCGGCGTCAGGACCGACGAGAAAGCCCGGCTGATCCTGGAGGAAGACAATCGGCACGTTGTAGGAGTCGCACAGCACGATGAAGTCGGTTATCTTGACGCATGCATCGACGTCGATCGCACCACCCTTGAACATCGGGTTGTGCGCAACGATGCCGATCGACTGACCGTCGAGCCGTGCGAAGCATGTCGTCGCGCTTCGGCCGAATCGCTCCTTGATTTCGAACGTGCTGTCGGGATCCGCGATCATGCGGATGACTTTGCGAACATCGTAGACTTGCGACGGTGATTCCGGGATGAGGTCGAGTACGTTCTTGATGGGCTCGTCGGCTCCCTGGGGAACGGCGGCGATCGGCGGGCGCTCGTTGCGGTTGGTCGGCAGATAGCTCAGGAAGGCCTTGATCGCATCCAGCGCTTCCTGATCCGTTTCGACAACCACGTCCGCGAATCCCGAATGCTCGGCGAGCACCTGCCAACCGCCCAGATCTTCGGGCGAAATTTCGCGTCCGATCGCCATCGATACGACGCGGGGGC
>JAICYT010000298.1 GCA_025934075.1 Gemmatimonadaceae bacterium | reverse complement strand
TTTAGAACCCTCGTTCGTCGTCGGCAGGATCAAGGCACGCTCGCCTTCGAGTCGGCGCTCCGCCGATCGTTCGCGCCGTACGCCACGCCGTCCTTGAGAATGATGGTATGCCCGTCGCCCTGTTGGCCGGCGAAGCGCAGCGTGTGCCCCATTGCCTGTAGTCGCTGAGCCGTCGAGTCGGGAATCGCATTCCGCTCGAACGTGACCTCGTCCGGCAGCCATTGATGATGGAAGCGCGGAGCGTCCACCGCTTGGCGCGCATCCATCCCGAACTCGAGACCGTTCAGCACGATCTCCATCACGGTATTGATGATCGTGCGTCCGCCGGGTGATCCGGTCACCATGAACAGCTTGCCGTTCTTCGTGATGATGGTAGGGCTCATCGAGCTCAGCATCCGCTTGCCTGGCGCGATCACGTTTGCCGGTGTGCCAATGTCGCCCGTGAGATTCGTCTCGCCGGGCTTCTTGTTGAAGTCACCCATCTCGTTGTTGAGGATGAACCCCGCGCCGCCGACGACGACGTGCGATCCGAACCCGCCTTCGAGGGTGTAGGTATTCGAGACAGCATTTCCCTTGTCGTCGACGATCGAGAACTGAGTCGTCTCCTCATGCTCGTCCGACGCGACCTGACCGACGATGTCTTTGCCGAGCTCGGCGCTGCTCGACGCGTGGTTGGGGTCGATCGTTTTCGCCAATGCTCTTGCGTACGTCTTCGACGTCAGCTTCTCGATCGGCATCTTGACGAAATCCGGATCGCCCAGGTAGCGAGCGCGGTCGAGATAGCCGCGCCGCATGGCTTCGATCTCGTAGTGCAACGCTTGCGGCGACATCGCGCCAAGCTTTGCCAAGTCGAAGGTCTCGAGCATGTTGAGCATCTCGATCATTGTAACGCCGCCGCTACTCGGCGGCGGCATGGTGATCAAGCCGTAGCCGCGATACGTGCCGCGAATTGGCGCGCGGATCTTTGCCTGGTACGCCGCGAGATCGCGTTTCGAGATCAGACCTCCATTGCGCGCCATCGCCACGGCGATGCTGTCGGCAATCCACCCGGTGTAAAACGCATTCGGGCCTTTCGTCGCGATCTCGCGCAGCGTTCGGCCGAGGTCGCGGAGAACAATCGTGTCACCGGCCTTCCATTCGCCGCCGCCTGGCTTCCCATACGCGGCGACCGACACCGGATAGCGCGCCATCGCGCCGCTGACTTCGCGATTGAGCGAGCGGGCAAGAGCGTCGGAGAGCACGAAACCTTTTTCGGCGAGATCGACCGCGGGCATGACGAGATCCTTCCACGCCAGTGTCCCGAATCGCTTGTGGGCAGCAGCGAGTCCGCGTACGGTCCCGGGTACGCCTGGTGCGAGATAGCCGGTGGCCGTGAGCTGGCGAGCGATTTTGCCGGTCGAATCGAGATACATTGTCGGCGTCGACTTGAGCGGCGCGCGCTCGCGGTAGTCGACGGTAATCGGCTCGCCCTTGGCTGGACGAATGACCATGAATCCGCCTCCGCCAATGTTG
>JAICYT010000036.1 GCA_025934075.1 Gemmatimonadaceae bacterium | reverse complement strand
ATAGCACGAAGCTGCGCGACACACCGAAGACTACGATGCACAATGCGAACGTCGCGACCGCATAGAGCAGCGTGCGGCCCGCCTGCTTGAACGGTGGCCGGTGCGCGAGGTACACCGACGCGACCACCGCACCTGCGGCCGGCGCCGCCCGCAGGATGCCCAATCCCTGCGGCCCAACGTGCAGGATCTGGTCGGCAAAGACCGGGAGCAACGCCTCGGCCCCGCCAAGCAGAACGGAAAACAGGTCGAGCGTCAGCGCCGACAAGAGAATCGATTCACGAAACACGAACCGCAGGCCGGAGCGCAGACTCTCGCCAATCGATTCGGCGTTCGCGACAATGATGCGCGGTTCGTATGCGATCGTCGAAAACGTGAACAGCGCCGTCGCCATCATGATCGCGTCGGCGATGTATGCCACGCGCGGCGACGCGAAGCCGTAGATCAATCCGCCGAGCGCTGGACCGACGACTGCTGCCGACTGCCACGTCGAGCTTCTCCAGGCGACCGCATTCGCATAGAGCGACCGGTCCACGATTTCGGCGCCGAGCGCATTGCGGGACGGCTGCAAGAAGCTCCGCGCGAGACCACTCACGAAGATGACGCCGTAGAATGGCCATGCACCGTGTGCGTGCAGAAAACCCGGGATCAGATTGAACACCAGCAGCGCCAGCGAACAGCCGAGCAACACGGTGAGCGATGCAACCGCGATGCGGTGCCGGTTGAACAAGTCGGCAACGTGACCGGCATAGAGCGACATGCCGACGAAGGGCAGCGCCTCGGACAAGCCCATCAGGCCGAGCGAGAGCGGATCGTGTGTGATGTCGTAAATCTGCCAGGCGACGACAACGCCCTGAATCTGCGAGGAGATGGTCATCGTCAGCAGGGAAACGATGAACCGGCGGTAGCTCTTTACTCGCAGTGCGGCGTACGGATCGTGGGCCACGGAGTAGGAAACTAGCGGGGGCCAGCAGCCTCGTCATACAGCCGCGAGGTATTCTTTGCCAGCATCCGCCTGCATTCGTACATTCGTGCGCAATGAATCCGCCGTCCCGATCCGGGCCGTACCCTTCAACAATGGCGAACGCGTCGACTGCGTCCGGCGTCGCCGGGAATGCCGCAACAGCTTCGTCCGGTGCTGACACCGACTCGGAGCTCGTGCGTCGCATGCAGTCGGGTGATGAGCGCGCGCTCGGTACGTTCTACGATCGTTGGTATCCGATCGTGAATGGATTGGTCGCGCGAATGCTGAAATCGGCGGACGATGTGGAAGACGTGGTGGAAGAAACCTTCTGGCAAGTGTGGCGGCAGTCGAATCGATTCGCGGAAGGACGCGGATCGGTGCAGACCTGGCTGCTGACGATCGCACGCAGTCGTGCGCTCGATCGCCTGCGCGCAACTCGCCGGCGACGTGAAGATTCGATCGACGAAGACGGCGGCGAAAACCTGGCGTCACTGGCCGAGGCGAGCTTCTCCACGGCGACGAGTGATCCGTCACTTGCCGTCGAACACAATGAGCGGAGCAGGTTGATCAAGGCCGCACTGGGAGAGCTTCCACAAGAGCAGCGTGAGGCGCTCGAGCTGGGATATTTCAAGGGACTCAGTCAATCGGAGATCGCGGAACGGACCGGACAACCGCTTGGTACGGTGAAAACGCGAATGCGACTGGCAATGCAGAAGCTGCGCGACCGATTGTCTCCCCTGCGCGAGGTTGCACGATGATTCCTGAGTTGAGCCACGAGGAAGCTTTTGCCGCGTTGGAGGCGGCCGCGCTCGACGCACTCGATGCGCCCGAGCGCGACGCCGTGCTCGCGCATGCCGACAACTGTGAGAGTTGTCGTGGCGAGCTGACCGCACTGCGCGAGACCGCGGCGCAACTCGCATACGCTGCGTCGCTTCCGTCAGAGCCAATGCCCGAGAGTCGCGATCGCATTCGCTCGCGGCTGACTGCGCGCGCGGCGGCCGACGCTCGCGTGCGCGGCATAGTCGTGGAGCGAAAGCCGGAATTGACGAGGCGTCAGTATCAAGCAATTCGCGCGCGGATCAACGTGTTGGCCTGGCGTCGCGCGGAATGGTTGGCGCTCGCTGCCAGCGTGTTGTTGATCGTGGGCGTAGGCGTGATGGCATCCGTCCTCCGCGATCGCGAGAATCTCAAGGACGCACTCGTCGGCGCGACCGCGAGCACGCAGCGATCACAACGCACGACCGACTCATTGCGCACGCTAGTGATGTCGCAGGACAGCCTCATCAATGGCATCACCGGGCGCGACGTGGCGATGGTCCAGCTGACGTCGACCGCGACACGCCAGCCGAAGGCAATGATGTTCTGGGATCATTCGCGGAACGGCTGGACGCTGATCGCGCACAACCTGCCAATGCCGCGAGCGGGCCGAACATATCAGCTTTGGCTGGTGACACCGGCTGGGAAAATCAGTGCCGGCACATTCATGCCGGACACGAGCGGGGCCGCCATGGTGCGCGCGACCTATGCGCTCGCGCGCGACTCTCTGAGCGCCGTTGCTGTAACCGACGAGCCCGCCGGTGGAATGCCGCAGCCAACCGGACAGATGGTCATCCTCGGGAGCGCGACGAAGTAGAACTTCGGCGCTTGTTCGGGGTACCAATCCAAGGACTTTCTTACCCCGCTTGGATTGGGAGCAGCACATGACAATGGAAGCGAAAATCGACTTCGATGCCGCGGGCGGCGTCGATCTCGATCGACTGGAGCGGAGCCTCGGGCTTCGCGGCGAGCGTATCGGCGTTGGCCGGTATCGCGTCACGGGCGGATCCCAGGTTCACTGGGTCGACCTCTACACCACCTCGCACCCACGCTGCGACTGCGGCGATCATCTGTGGCGCGAGCGAATCTGCAAACACATTCTGGCCGCACTCCTGCGTGAGGGGAACGAGCGCGTCTTGACGGCGCTGCCTCGACTTCTCGAGCGGGTTCAAGCGGCCTAGGTGAAACGACCTTTTCGATTTGGCGTCGTTCTGCGGCGCATTCGAGAACACTTACGCGGAAGCACCCTTGCCGACGCGGCGATGTTCGACCTCGCCGATCGTGGGCACGGGTCGCTCTTCGAGCAGCTCGTCGCGTGTATCATTTCCATTCGTACGCGCGACGAGGTGTCGCTTCCGGTTGCGCTCGCGCTCTTCAAGCGCGCATCATCACCCGCCGCGATTGCGAAGCTGTCCGTCGCTCAAATCGACGCGTTGATCGGAGCAAGCACGTTTCACCGCGGAAAGGCCGAGACAATTCGCGCGATTGCAACGCGAACGGTCGAAGAATTCGGCAGTCAGCTTCCGTGCGACTTCGATGTGTTGACGTCGTTCAAGGGCGTCGGCCCCAAGTGCGCGAACCTCGCACTCGGAATCGCCTGCCAGCAGGCGCGCATTGGCGTCGACATCCATGTGCATCGCGTCACGAATCGCTGGGGAGTGATTTCGGCACGCACGCCCGACCAAACGATGGTTGCACTCGAGAAGGTGCTCCCCAAGCGGTACTGGATCGAGATCAATCGTCTGCTCGTCCCATTCGGCAAGCACGTCTGCACCGGGCGACTCCCAAAGTGTTCGAGTTGTCCCGTGCTCGAGTATTGCCGGCAGGTAGGCGTCACGCGACATCGCTGACGCGTTCCCCCAGCGTCGTGCGTCAACAGTTCGTTGTCATTTAGGGCGCATCCGCAACTCGAGACACTAGAGTGCTCGCATCGCTTCGACGGGCTCGATGGAAAGCGCGCGACGCGCGGCGAGATAGGTGGCGATGACCGTGACGCCGATCGCGATCGCGAGTACCGCGGCTACGACCGGCAGATCGAACGCGCGCACACCATATAACACAGACGCGAGCACGCGCCCGATCATCAGCACCGCACCCAAACCGACGCCGATCCCGATCATCGCCGGCCGCGCCCCATGGCCCCCAACGCTCGAGATGACCTGGGACCGCGTCGCACCCAACGCGACGCGAACGCCAAGCTCGCGTCGCCGGTCGCCGACCGCGTGCGCTATCACGCCGAAGATGCCCATCGCGGCAAGAAGCACCGCCGCAGTCGCGAACGCGCCAATCAATCGCATCTGATATGACAGGCGCGACCAGGCGTCGTGCACACGATCTTCCATCGTCTTCACTTCGAAGAGCGCGAGGCTGGCGTCAGCATCGCGAACCGCACGCCGCATCGCGGGCACGAGCCCGTTTGGATTGCCGTGCGTCCGCACGAGCACCATGCGCGACGCGTACGTGAACTGCTGGTACGGCGTATAGAAGTCGGCTTGAAATGGGTGCTCGTCGAGCGGCTGATATGCGACGTCGCCGACAATCCCAATGATCGTCGCGCTCGAGTCGGGGCGATCGAAATTGCTTCCGCCACCGAACCAGACGCGCTTGCCGATCGGATCTTCGTTCGGCCAGAATCGTTTGGCCGCTGTCTCGCTGATGATCGCCACCCGCAACGACCCGCCGCGATCTGCAGAGGAAAACGTACGTCCGCGAATCAGTGGCACGCCAAGTGCGCGAAAGTGGTTCGGTCCGACGTAGTGACGCAAAACGTAGGGCGCATCGCCCGGCGCGGGTGTTGGCCGCCCCACAATGAATAGTGTGCTGCTCGCGCACCCCGTTCCCAACGGCGCGCACCCGTCGACGGTCGCCGCCTCCACGCCGGGCACGCGTTCGATCTCTGCCAGAATCCGCGTGATCAACGCGGGCGCCGTCGGTGCGGGATACATCACTTCCGACGGTCGGATCATGAAGGTCAACAGATGCGTGCGGTCAAACCCGGCGTCGGTCGCGTCCAGGCGCCGCCAACTCGCGAATAGCAAGCCGGCACACGACAGCAGGATCACCGCGAGCGCCGCCTCGGCGGCCACGATGAATGACCGGGCCGTGATTCGGCGCGCACCGTCGCCTCCAGCTCCCGCACCATCCTTCAAGTCTCGTGGCAGATCAACACGCGTGGCGCGCAAGGCCGGTACGAGACCGAACGTCAGTGTGGTCAACGTGCACAGCACCAGACAGAACGCCAGCATCCGAACGTCGGCGTGTGGCGTCGCGAATTCACCCACCGCGCCATAAAAATTGCGACCGCGCGCCGCCGACGACGGAAACACGATTTGACCGGCGATCGGGGCAGCGATCGACACCGCTATCGCCCCGCCGACAACGGCCAGCAACGCCGATTCGACCAGAAGCTGGCGGAGAATCCGTCCGCGACTCGCACCCGTCGCTATGCGGATCGCAATTTCGCGGCGGCGCGACACCGCACGGCCAAGCAACAACCCTGCAACGTTGGTGCAGGAGAGCAACAGCAAACACAGTGCGCCGGCGAGCAGCAACCACATCGGCCGTCGCGTCGAGGGATCGATTCGCGCCTCGGCAAGGGATATCGCAGTCGCGCCAAACCTCGTTCCTGGAACCGACGTCTCGCTCGGCGACGCGCGTTGGATTTCGTTGCCGGCGATTGCGAGTTCGGCGCGAGCGCGCTCGAGAGTCACGCCATCACGCAGACGACCAACGACGCTGATGAAGTTTTGATTCGTGACGAGGTAGTCGGTGTAGCTGAGTCGCGGAGCCATGGCGGCCGGCACCCATAGCTGCGCACGTCCCGAGAGCCCGGAGAATCCGTCCGGCGCTACGCCGACGACGGTGAGCGGAACCCCATTGATGCCGACCACTTTGCCGACGAGCGACGGATCGCGCCCAAAGCGTCGCTGCCATAGATCGTAGCTCACGATCGCGACCGGATGCGCGCCCGCGCCGACGTCCTCGTCAGACGCAAAGGCGCGGCCAATAAACGGCGTTACGCGCAACGTCGACCAATACGATGACGACACGACCTCCACGTTCACCGGCTCTGGCTCGCTCACGGTGCTCGTGATCGCGAGTACCGAAAGACTGAAGCTCGCGACGTCGCTGAACGAGGTCGCGCGGTCGCGCAACGCGCGACTCCTCGTCCATGACCACCGCTCGAGGCCGATCGGCGCGTTCGGATGTTGGCGTGTGATGAACAACATTGCCAAGCGGTCGGCGCGCGGGAACGGCGGCAGTCGAAACAGCGCGGCGTCCACCACGCTGAACACCGACGTCGTTGCCGAGACGCCGAGTGCGATCGACAAGACCGCCGCGACAGTGAGTGCTAGAGCGCGCACCAAACTGCGGCGGGCGAACCGAACGTCCCGAATCAGCGCATCGAGCATGGCTGGATCCCAATCGCTTCACTGCGGGCGAAGGCGAATTGCGCCCTTGAACGTCCGAGCCGTGATCTGTGCCCCGCCGCGGCCGAAGCTCAGCCGAATCGACTGCGGAGTCGACGCGATCGGCCGCACCTGGCTGAATCCGTTCTCGATTGCGCCGACGATGCTCGACAACGAAAACACACCGGAGACGGACCGCGCGAGGAGGAACTCGATTGCCCCGCTGTGATTCGAGAAATCAAATATTCCGCCGGCAGCCGGCGACGCAGCGTACTGAATATCGCCCGAGACCGAGCCGAACTGACCGCGCAGAATCGTCGAGCTGGCGATGCTGAGCGTTCCGCCGATCGTCGATGCGTCGACATCCTGCGGCTCGCCGCGCACGAGAAGATTCCCGTCGCCGGTTCGCGCGTGTACCCACGGCGTGACGACGTTGAGATCGACGTTTCCACTGATCGATTGCACTTCGACCGTCGAGGCCGTACCGCTGAGACGGACATCGCCCGACACTGTGTAGAACCAACCCGACACGTCGCTAGCGATGATGTCGCCCGTGACGGTCTTGAGCGAGACCTGAGAGCGCCTCGGCACGTAGGCCACGAGATCACTGCGACCGCCAGCCTTGCCGTCGCCGCGCTCCTCGAGCCCGAACTTGATCGCCGAGTCAGTGCCGCCGAAGTAAAACCTATGTCCGCGAACGACTCGCCCGCGCACGACGATCGAGTCCTTGTCCCAGCCCACCAGGCGTACCGCGCCCACGGGGTTGAATACTTTGGCCTGGACTCCCGAGACCGCGTGTCGCGCCAGAAGCACCGGAGCATCATCTCGCCCCACCTGGGCGGCAATCGGAGTCGCGACGCACCCCGCGACGAATGACGCAATACAGAATGAGCGTTTCATGATCAACCTGCGTTCCCAACGCGCTTGAGAAGATCGACTTTCTGCCGATACGACGCCGCCAGGAGCCGTCGCAAGGCCGGGTTGTTCGGATCGTGAGCGATCGCCTCTTTGAGCTCGGCGATCGCCGAATCGACGATGTGTAAGTCGTGATCGATGGCGACCACCGTCTCCGGTCGCAACATCGAGCGTCGAAGCTCGAGCTGATTGAGCAGCGTTTGCGCTTCTGTCTCATAGGCATGCGCCGAGTCCGCCACGGTGATGAGCGATGTGGTATCGGCCGCGTTAGAGAATGGCGTCGGACGACGCCAACTTGCCCGCACGCCGAGCGCGACGGCCGCGACGACGAGAGCCGCCGCCATCATGATCGCAGAACCGACGCGACGCGCCCGGCGCCTGCTCTCGAGCCGAATCGCGTTTGGCGAGAATGGCACGACTTTACTCGCCTCGATCCGCATGCGAATCGACGGCCATAACTCGTCGAGCGCTCTCGCAGGAGCAGCGGGCGACGCGTCACGAGTCCGCGTCATGAGTATCTCGATGCGCGCGACATCATCCGCGCACGCGACGCACTCGCGCCGATGTGTCTCGGCTGACACGAGCTGGTCGGCTGGCAAAGAACCGTCAGCGAGCGCATGACGCTGTTCCTCGGTGAGATGCCTGTGCGAATCGGTCATAGGTCGAGCAGCCTCATGAGCGCGCGGCGGGCGCGCCACAGTTGTGCGCGGGCCGTCCCCGATGCGATGCCGATCATTTGTGCGATCTCGTCATGTGAATAGCCTTCGATATCGTGCAACACGAATACGGTGCGTGCGCCGCCGGGGAGCTGGACGAGTGCGGCATCAAGATCGATCCGTGCATCGATCTGAGCGTCGGGAGAACGCGAGCCGAACGTGTTGTCGTTGCCTTCGATCAGGCGTTGGGCGTCTCGATTGGTCGATCGCAAGTGCTCGAGCACCACATTGACGCCAAGTCGGTGCAGCCACGTCGCGAGCGAGCTCTGTCCGCGAAACGTCGTCAAGCGCTCCCAGGCGCGCACGAAAATGTCTTGCACGAGATCGAGCGCCTCACCGTCGGTTCGCACCATTCGGCGACATAACGCGTAGATCGCTGGAGAGTGCGCTCGATAGAGCGCCTCGAACGCGTCGACGTCGCCGTGCTGCGCGCGGCGAACGACGTCGTCGACAGCCCCGACGTCGTCCGTCGCCATAGCGTCCGTCGATTCCCGGACTCGAGTGTTCATCCTGAGACTGATGTGCTACCGCTTGGCCACTTCAGCAAGCGTCGAATCAATTTCTTTGGTGCTGACGGCGCGAGGGATTTGGCTTCCGGATGCGAGCTCCGTCGGCACGCGAACCGACGCAACGCCGCCGCTCCGATCGAGCGTGACGACTGCCGTCGTCTGCCTCAGGGTGATGCGAAGCAACCAGGCGCCGTCGGCCGGCCATTGTCGGCGAAGCGCGAACACATTGGGGCGCCCGGTCGTGTCGAAGCGAAGGGTGATGCTTCGACGTGCCCCGTTCACGATCCCTTCAGCGGTCCCGCCGAGATCGGACAACTGGGCTTGGCCCTCACGGAAAGTGGCGTGCGCCAGGAGTATGGCTCCGCGTGTCGTAGGGTCGAACGGATTGACTGGAGACTCGATCGACAGCCACGGCGGCCATTTCACGAGCGTAGAGGCAGCAGGGTTTGCAAACGCTGCTGTCCCGACAATGAGCGCGAGCAACGTAGTGGGAACTAAACCGCGACGAGTCATGGATCCTCCAATCGGTTGAGTACAGGCTTCCTACTCAACCGATTGGATGATCGAATCCGCGGGTTTGCTTACGTCGCGCTTAGTTGTTTGCGACGTTTACGAGCGCCTTTTCCTTCCGCTCTTCTTTCGCGGGACCTTCGCGCCCTTCTTTCGCGCTTCGGACAGTCCGATGGCGATCGCTTGCTTGCGGCTCTTCACCTTGCCGCCCTTGCCACCGCGCCCACTCTTGAGCGTGCCTTTCTTGCGCCGGCGCATCGCGCTCGCGACACGTTTCCCAGCGGATTTGCCGTACTTTCGACCGCTCGACTTCTTTCTGCCCCCCGACTTTTTCCTCGCTGCCATGGTCGCCTCGTCCGTGAGGAAGTTGAGGAAATCCGCGCGTCGCTCGCGACGATTGATCGACGCGAGGTCGGACGGGACCGCTTCAAAAGCCGTTCCAGCGAAGTCGTCTATGAAGAGGGAGCCGCACCTTTTGGTGCAGGACGCTCATCCTTGAGCATTTGCGGCGCGTTTCGCTTCGCGTAGAGTTGTGCTGCTTCGAGGACTGCCATGCAGAATCCCGCCCATGCGAGTCCGATGATCACGCCGGCGAGCACGTCCGACGGGTAGTGAACGCCGAGGTAGAGTCGGCTGGTACAAATGAGCACGATGATGAACGCCGCCAGCGTCATCGTCAGAATTCGCGACGCCACATTCTGTTGGAGGCGCGCGGCCAAGTAGGCAACAGTACCGTAAACGATCGTCGACGACATCGCATGCCCCGAAGGAAACGATGCCATCGCGGCGTGCGTTCCCCACGTGAAGATCTGAGGGCGCGGCCGATTGAACCCGATCTTGAGCAGACCGTCGAGAACCATTCCGCCGAGTGTCGCCGCAACGAGCAGGATTGCGGAGTGCTTGTGGTGGTTGAGCCAAAGGAACAGTCCGGCGATGAACACGATCATGGCGACGACGACGCTCGTGCCGAGCGAGGTGATCTCCACCATCGCTGCCTGGACGCTTGGAGTCTGGTGCGCGCCCATCCACCGAAGGACTGCGTCGTCGAACCCTTGCGTACTCCCCGCGCGAACGCGTTCGGCGACCTCCGAAAACACCCACGTCAACACGACGGCAATCGCGGCGCCCGACAGGAGGAAGATGCCGAACATGGCATAAACGTTCCGCGCGTATTTCCCGATGAACCGGAGCGCGTGAAAGATGATGTCCCAGAGCAGGCGGAGATGGCCCCGCGTCGGTCCTGGAGAGACGTCTCGTCGGTCGTTGTTCGGAATTGTCATGGACACATCTCCACTCATTCAAGACACGCGCCGCGACCGGTTCCGGGCGACTCGCAAACTTCTTGCGAACTGATTTGACCTGTAACCCGAGTCTAGACGTACTCAACAAAACAGGCACGACGTAGAAGTAGGAAGGACTCCGAATGGCTACCGCTGCCCCGACGACTCAGGATGCGCAACGGCGCGCGCAGCAGGCTGCGCATGACGAAGACGTCGATCAATATCGTTGGTGGATCCTTCTCGGGCTGATCACCGCGGCCGTCATGGAGGTCCTCGACACGACGATCATCAACGTCGCGCTGCCGCAGATGGCGGGGAATCTCGGCGCCACGACGCAGGAAATCGGGTGGGTCGCGACCGGATACATCCTGTCGAATGTCGTCGTGCTGCCGATGACCGCCTTCTTCACGTCGATGTTCGGTCGCCGAAACTATCTCTCGGCGTCGATTGTCATCTTCGTCGTCGCGTCATTCTTGTGTGGAACGTCGCACAGCTTGGGTGAGCTCGTGTTGTGGCGTGTCGTGCAGGGCGCCGGCGGTGCCGCGCTACTGTCGACGGCTCAGGCGACGCTGCGCCAGATCTTCCCAAGGGAACAACAGGGAATGGTCCAGGCGATCTTCGTCCTCGGTATCATCGTCGCGCCGACGCTCGGACCAACGCTCGGTGGTTGGATCACCGACAACTACAACTGGAATTGGTGTTTCTTCATCAACATTCCGATCGGGGCGCTATCGGTCTTTCTCGTCAGCGGTTTCTTACACGACCCGCCGGGCATGCAGCGCAAGCCCGAACAAATCGACTTCCTCGGCATCAGTCTGTTGATCGTCGGCCTCGCGTCGCTGCAGTACGTACTCGAGGAGGGTCGATCGAAGGATTGGTTCAGCGACGCGGTGATCGTGCGCTTGAGTATCGCCGCCGTGGTTTGCCTCAGCATCATGGTTTGGTGGGAGTTGTCGCCGCGCAACGAGCATCCGGTCGTCAATTTCCGCGTGTTGCACAACCGAGATGTTGCGGGGTCGATCTTCTTGTTCATTGCGCTGGGCTTCGGACTGTATGGTGGCGTGTTTCTGTTTCCGCTATTCACGCAGAACCTGCTGCATTTCACGCCGACCGAAACGGGGCTGACGCTCATGCCGGGCGGAATCGCGACTGGCGCGATGGCGATCGTCTGCGGTCGATTGCTGAACGGCAAACGTCCATTGGTCGATCCGCGTCTGCTGATCTATCTCGGCGTGGCGCTGTTCGTGGTCTCGATGTGGCAGTTGGGTCATCTCACGACAGCTGCCGGTGAAGCGGATGCGCGACTGCCGCTCATCGTTCGCGGGTTGGGGCTCGGGTTTCTCTTTACGCCAATCAACAATGTTGCCTACGCGAACTTGAAGCCGAGTGAGGCGCAGCAGGCGTCGGGACTGATCAATTTGTCGCGCCAGTTGGGTGGATCGTTCGGCATCGCGCTGCTCACGACGTTTCTCGACCATCAGATCGCGGTGCACCGGGCGGACCTTGTCGCGACGACCTATGCGGCGAACCCCCAGTTCATTGAGCGTCAACAGCAAGTGACGGCGGGATTGATGGCGCACGGCTACAGCGCAATCCAGGCGCACGAGGGGTCGCTGGCGGTGATCAATCAGTTGATCATGCAGCAGGCCAGCATGTTGAGCTACAACGACGCATGGATGTTCATCCTGGTGACATTCGTGTTGGTTTCGCCGGCGATCTTGATTCTGCGCAAGCCTCACGGCCACGCTGCAGTTGGTGAGATGCACTAGGCGTTCGTTCGGCGCCCGCACCGTTCACCTGTGAAGCGTCTTGCGAAGGGCCTCGCGGCTTGAGGAAGGCCCAACCGTGCCATAAGTTGCAGTTCCTTCTGGCGCGGTAGCCAAGTGGTAAGGCAGCGGTCTGCAAAACCGCTATTCGCCGGTTCGATTCCGGCCCGCGCCTCTTAGAAGAATGTCGAGGAAAGTTCGAAGGATTCGAACGCATCGCTGACGCTCAGCGCTCACCACGCTGGGCGTTCGTCATTCAAGGGCAAACCTGTGCGCCCACAATGCCCAACCTCGACCGGCTCATCAAAGTCAAAAAGGTGCTGGGCGGCCTGAACGTTCTTCTTGCCTTGTCGGTTTTTCACGGCGCGTTTTCTACGCCAGCGCTTTCCCGAACGAGATCAACGTTCGGCCGCTCGCGTGGGCGGGGATCTACGGGTTCTTCCTGCTAACCTCGGATCTCATTTGGTCCAGACCCCGTCAAGATCTCGCGGAAGGGACGGAGCGAGTGGGCTGAACTGCGCGGCTGTTGCGGAACGGCTCCCGTTCACTAAAAACAAAACAGACCGGTTGTCCGGTTTGGCAAAGAGTGCTACTGTCTCCCCTTACTCAGCGGACGCGTAAGTGACTATGGGCGAGCGCAATACCAGACTCAAACGAAGGACAAACGCTCCGGATGTCCTCCGCGGCCGAATCCTCGACGCCGCGGCTCAATCGTTTCAGTCGCGTGGCTACAACGCCACCAGCATGCACGAAATCATGCGGGCCGCTAGAACAACTGGCGGCGCCACCTACCATCACTTTCCAACCAAGAAGACGCTGGGTGTCGCGGTCATTCGAGAGCGCGTCGCCAAGGCAATCGATGCGCTTTGGCTCGAGCGCATGCGCCTCGCCGACTCGACCCTCGACGGTGTACTCACCGTCTTCGCCGAAACCATCGCGGCGATGGAGCACCGGCAAGTCGTGGCGGGATGCGAGGTCAGCAATCTGGCCCTCGAGCTCGCGCTGGCAGACGACGACTTCCGCGTCGCCCTCCACGTCGTGTTCAACCGCTGGCGCGACGCGATCGCCGACCGAATCCGAGCCGACCAGACCGGCGGCGCCCTCGATGACGATGACGCCGACGACTTGGCCACGTTCATCGTCGCGTCGTTCTCAGGCGCCATGGCCATCGCCAAAGCGGCGCAGGATTCGGCTCCGCTCAAAGCATGCGCACTCCAGCTCGCGCGCGTGCTTTCGCGCCGCCGACCAACGGTACGCCGCGGTTAGTCTACCGCCGGATGCTATCCTTCGCTCATCGTGCGCCTGTCCGGGGCGTCGAAGTCACGGACATTGCCGCACACGCAAAGATCGCGGCGGAGGAAACGAAATGATCACCGGCGACCTGCTCACCCGTATCCCGCTGTTCGCGGGACTGCCAGACAACGAGCGGGCGTCGTTGGCCGCGCGCGCCGCGGACGTTCGTATTCGCTCCGACGAGTGGCTCATTCTCGAGGGCCAAGCCCCCGCGTTCTTCGCGCTGCTCGAGGGTCAGCTCGCGGTCTTCAAGATGGTCGCGGGGCAGGACCGCCGGATCCACACCTATGATCCTGGCGAATATTTCGGCGAAGTCCCGCTTCTTCTCGGATCGCCGGCGATCGCCAGCCTTCGCGCCACAGAGCCATCACGCCTCGCGCGGCTCGACGCCGCGGATTTCCAGGAGCTGATCTCGCACTGCCGCGTTCTCAACGCCGAGATTTTCAAGACGATGTCGCAGCGCGTCGGACGGCTGCAGCAGCTCGCCATCGAGTCGACGCAGCCAGCAGCGACGGTGGTCGGTCACCGACTCGATCTCGCCTGCCACAACATGCGCGACTTCCTCGCCCGCAATCGTGTCATGTTCACGTGGCTCGATCTTGACGATCCCGAATGCCTCGAGCGAATCGGCGGCGACCCGTCACTGCCGACGCCCGCGGATCTCGAGCGAATGGCGCTGCCCGTCGTCGTGCTCCCGAACGGGGGACGTCTCGAAGGACCGTCGGTGCGCGAAGCCGCAGATGCGATCGGGCTGCAAACGATGCCGGGTGCCGGCCAGTACGATGTCGTCGTGATCGGTGGCGGACCCGCTGGCCTCGCCGCCTCTGTCTACGGCGCGTCCGAAGGTTTGCGAACCTTGGCGGTCGAGCGCGTTGCGTGTGGCGGCCAGGCAGGGACCTCCTCGCGCATCGAGAACTACCTCGGCTTCCCCGCGGGACTTTCAGGCGACGAGCTCAGTGGCCGCGCGCGACAACAAGCCCTGCGTTTCGGCGCCGAGTTGTTGGTTGCCCGATCGGCAATCGGCATCATGGCGGGCAGCGGATCGGTCGACTCCGACGACGTCCATACGGTCCTGCTCGAAGACGGCACGCGGGTCACTGCACGAGCCATCGTGTTGGCGACCGGTGTTCAATGGCGCCGCCTCGAGGTAGCCGGCATGGAGCGCTTTGCCGAGCGGGGCGTGTACTACGGCGCCGCCGCGACAGAAGCGCAGGGCCTTCGCGGCCGCACCGTTCATTTGATCGGTGGCGGAAATTCCGCGGGACAAGCGGCGTTGTTGTTCTCGAGCTACGCCGAATCGGTGACGATGCTCGTGCGAGGACCATCGCTGGCGGCGAGCATGTCGCAATACTTGATCGACCAACTCGCCACGAAGGCGAACGTCGCGATCGAGACCGAGACGGAGGTCGTGCAGGTGGACGGCGGCGATCGGCTCGAGTCAATCGATGTGACCCGCAGCCGATCGAAGCAGCGGGAGCGGCGCGCGAGTGACGCGCTTTTCGTCTTCATCGGAGCACACGCCGAGACAGCGTGGCTTCCCTCCGATGTGATTCGGGATCAATGGGGCTACGTCTGCACGGGTCGAGACGTGGTGGACCTGCTGCGAGAGCGCACCTCGACGACCTGGCCGCGTGAACGCGATCCGTTTCTGCTCGAGACGAGCGTACCGGGGATCTTTGCCGCCGGGGACGTACGGCACGGATCGATCAAGCGCGTCGCTTCGGGCGTCGGCGAAGGCAGCATGGCAATCGCCTTCGTGCATCAATACCTCGCCGAGCTCCAGTCAGCCAACGTCGCCAGCTGAGAGCGAGACGGCGAAATCAGCCGAGCTCGATTCGCACCTGGAGTGATTCGTCGTCGGACTCGATCGCGAGCACGTTGACGAGTGTGCGGGTCGTGTGACGCGCAAAGTGCAGCGACACGCGAGCGCGCCCGACTGCCAAGTTGGTGATCGTGAGCTCTTGCAGGTGAGAGGGCAAAACGGGATTCCGAATGTGCAACAGGTGGTGCGGCGCATCTGGAAAAATCCCCAACATACCCTGGAGCATGAGGAAGAGTGCTCCGCTCGCCCAGGCCTGTGGTGAGCAGCTGACCGGGTACGAGACCGGTGCGGCGGCGCCGTCACGGCTGATGCCGCAGTACAGCTCTGGAAGACGGTTCAAGTCCGCGGCGGCGGCAGCATCCTGCGTGGCCCCGACGACGGGCAGCGCATCGGCCGCGAGTCCGTAGTGCGAGAGTCCCATGACGATCAGCGCATTGTCGTGCGGCCACACCGATCCGTTGTGATAGCTCATCGGATTGAAGACGGGGTGCCGAGCACTGAGCGTTCGAATTCCCCAGCCGCATGACATGTCGGGTCCGAGCAGTGCGCGCGCGACGCGCGATGCGTGCCGCGGGTCTGGCAACCGACTCCACAGCAGGTGGCCGGCGTTGGATGTCACCGTGGGAAGCGGCTGTTTGTGGCCATCGAGCGCCAGGGCGAAGGTGCCAAGATCGTCGAGCCAGAAGCGATCGATCACTTGCGCCCTCATTCGCTCGGCTTCGTTGCGAAGGCGAATCGCGGTGTCGGCATCACCGGCGCGCTCGAACAACTCGGCGGCGCGCGTCTTCGCGTCGAAGACGTAGCCCTGCACTTCGATCAACGCGATTGGCGGATCGGGGAGCCGGCCGTTCGGGAATGGAACGCCGTCGCCCGAATCCTTCCAACCTTGATTGACGAGGCCGCGCGCCGACGTGCTCGCGTATTCGACCAGTCCGTCCCCATCGAGATCGCCGTAGTGGTCGATCCACTCGAGTGCGCGACGTGCGTTGGGAAGCAACTCTTGAACGAGATTGAGGTCGCCGGTCCACCGCCACGTTTCGTGGAGCAACACGAGCCACAGTGGCGTCGCGTCGATGGTGCCGTAGTACGGTACGTGCGGAATCTCGCCGCTGCGGGCCAGCTCGCCGCGACGCAGCTCGTGCATGATCCGACCCGGCTGTTCCTCGGTATATGAGTTCTCTCGTACGCCTTGCCGGCGCGCGAGGTAGCGCAGCGTGTCGACGGCGATCGTGGGATTGAGAGGCAGCGTCTCGATCGAGGTAATGATCGAATCCCGCCCAAAGACGGTCGAGTACCAGGGAATACCGGCTGAAATGGCCCGATCACCGCCGGCCGTGATATAGAGTGAACGGAGATCCACGGTCGCGCGCGACAACGCATCATCGAACACTTCGACGTCGCTCGTCCATCGCGAGCACTCGGCGCACCATTTGTCGTAGACGTCGCTGAGACGCTTTCGTCGATGCTCGAGGCTGGCGCCCGCAACCGTAGTCGACCGGCGTCGTTGACATCGCACCTCCCACTCGAGTTGAACTGGAACGCCAGGCATGAGTTGGAACGTCCAACGCGCGCCCTGCGGCCCGATCGAGCGCGGGGGTTCGCGAAAGCAAACGGCACTGCGAATCATCGCACCGTCGCGGCCGCGGTAGGCGAAGTGAATCGAGCGATCGTCGAACGTCGGTTGAAAGAACTGGCCGCGTGCGTCGCGCTTCCAGCCGCGCAGCTCGAAGATGTCCGCGAAATCGCAGCCGACCGCGAGCTCGACCCAGTAGTCGATCGGGCGCATGAGAAAATTCGTCAGCGTCAAGCGCTCGACGAGTCCCTCATCGACGACGAGCTCACGCTGGAGGTGAATCGCATGCTTCGGGTCCCAGCTGTCGCCGCCGAATGCGTGGTCGTTGACCGAGAGATCGACTTGCGCCGTGAATGGTTGGACGACTTGCGCGGACAGTCTGACTGGCGGAGTGCCCGCTCCGGTCAGCTCGTAGTAGCTGAGAATTCTCGTATCATCCTCGAACAAACCCAGCGAGCATCGTCCGGCCGGCGCGATGTTTCCTGAACGGTCGACGAGGAGAAACACGCGATCTTGCTTGAGCGCGAGCGCGTCGGCGACCGGCAACTCATGCTCGCAGGGCAGCACCGCGTATCCGACTGCCTCCTCCATCGAGCAGCCGACGTCGGCCGACAAGGCGTCGTTCGACTCGAGACCGGCGGCGGCGGTTGAATGATCCGATGTCGATCGGGTCATCTTCATTCCCCGGATGCCCGCGCCAATGCTGCTCGATTGGGCCGCGAGAAAGGGATTGGGATGGAGCGTCGGATTCGCTCATACAACGATACGTGATCGGCAACCATGCGGTCGCGACTGAATCGCTCGACGGCCCGTTCACGACAGCGCTGGCGGTTGAAGCTGTCGACCGGTCCGCCGGGGCGAATGAGTGAGGCCATGTGCTCGATGTCGCGCGCGACGAAGCCGGTAATACCTTCCTCGACCAACTCGGCAACGCTTCCACGTTGAAATGCGACGACGGGACAGCCGGAGAGCATGGCTTCGATGATGATGAGTCCAAACGGCTCGTTCCATTCGATCGGCATCAACAGCGCGCGCGCGTCCCGAAGCAGCGTTCGTTTTTCCTCGAGGCCGATCGAACCCATGTAACCCACATGACGTTCGAGCAGCCGGTGTCGAAGGTCGGCGCTTGCCCACGGTTCATCCGGCGGGTGCACTTCGCCGGCGACTCGGATCGGGATGCCCGCGCGCGCCGCCGCATCGATGGCGATGTGCGGACCTTTCACGCGCGAAAAGCGACCGACGAAGCAGACGTAGTCGCCGGCGGCGCGCACCGACCATTGGTATTTCGACGGCTGGAGCCCGTGATAGATGATGTCGACATGATCGAGCGGAATCTCGCGTTGACGTTGATCCTGCGAGATCGCGATGTAGTGCACGCTTCGACAATCTCTATAGAACGCCGACAGTTGCTCGTCGCGCTCGTGATGCAGCGTGTACACGAGCGGAATCGAGGGGATGAGACGCCCGCACGCCAGCGCGACGGCGGAGTGCGCGTGAATGATGTCGAATCCGCCCCCTTCGGCGATCTGTTGCATCGCCCAAGAGACATGGTTCAAGTCAGTCAGCATTCCCGGTGGCCACTGCGCTTGCGGGTAGAGTGATCGAAGGTCCGCGCTCGTGCGTGAATCACCTGTCGCGAAGAGGACGACATCATGACCTCGCTCAATGAGGCCCTCCGTCAATTCGTGGACAACGAGCTCCGTGCCGCCGTATAGACGAGGTGGAACGGCGAGAAACGGAGTGGATACGATGGCAATTCGCATGAGACTGGTTTTCCGAGACCACGCCTTGGGTCTCGGCTGCTAGGTGAGATGTATCTCGACTCTTGACCGCAGCAGCCATGCCAATCCTCATGTCGAACCGAACGCGACGAGCGATTCAGCGAGAGAGCGATTCAACGCGCGCCCGCGACGGCGCCGGATCCAGCGACCGGCGATCCTCCAGGCGAAACTTTCTGTGCTCCGGGAGGGCGCGGCGCGGGCAAACTGACGAGCACCGACGTGATCAGCAGAACGATCACGGCAATCGTCAGCTCAGCAGTCGCCGAGCGGCGAATGGACGCCGCGGCCCCTTCCGAGCCCAACGTGGGGCGCTGCCGCCGCCAGTTCCAAGCGCCGAGTGTGAATACGGCGGCGACGAAGCAGAGTTTTCCAATGAGCGTATAGCCATACGGGGTCGACCAGAGATTCGAGAGAATGTGAAGGTGTCGCCACGCGGTGATCAGACCAAACAACACCACGATGCCGCCCATCGTGAGCGCGAGCGGCGAGAATCCGTTCACCATGTCGGCGGCGATTGCGCCACGGCGGTCGCGAGTTGGCTCGTGGCGCAACAGCGCGGACAACCCGGCTGTGACGAGTACGAACAGCGTTCCGATCCAGAGGCCGGCAGCCAGCACATGCACTGGGTTCACGAGGGACGCCCATTTACCGATGAATGCGGCGCGCAACGACCCCGCGATCACACTGACTGCCGCGAGCGGCCATCCCGGACCGGCGCGCGCGACAGCGAGCACGAAGCCGACGAGCGCGAGGATTAGAAAGACGACCTGCAGGGTCGTCGACGTGTCAGTCGACACAAACGAGCTGATGGTCGTATGCCGCCGCGCCGCGAGCGAGGGCAATTGCGCAGCCGTTAAGAGGACACTCATCAGAATGCCTATGAGTCCGATCACGGCCGCGCGCCGAGCCGCGTCGTCGTAAAAGGCGCGATCGCCGTGAGGTCGCTGCCCGCGAAGGGCGAAGTAGCGAAAGCCGATTGCGCCGGCGGCGAGGAATTGTCCGATGAATCCAACGAGCTCTCGTGGTGGGTCTGCCCAGTCGATGAGGGGTGACTGCATGCGTCGATCTCCGAATGAATGACGAGCCCATCCAAGCACGATGCGTTCCGGACTGCTGACGACCGGTTGGAGCCTCGCTCGAAGTGCGCGTCTGCCCGACTGGCCCGGTGCACACTTGGCATCAATGTTCCATTCCGCCATCACCTCAAGTAAGTCAACAGTCGAGTGCGTGGCGCATGACGCTCAGTGTGGTGATGAAGCTCGTGCTGATGGTGGCGGTCGTGATCGGCGTCTTGATCGTCGGCGCGATGCTCCGACTCGTCGCGAACGCGTTGCTCACCGGTGACCAAAGACGGCCAGCATTCTGGACGACGCAGGCGCTTCGCTTACTGACGCTCGCCGGAGTCTTCGCCGCAGTGCTCATTGTGTGGCGCGACAAGCGAGCGACCTCGGCGCTGTCGGCGGTTGGCTCGCGGTCGGCCTCACGGTAGCGTTGCAACGCGTCGTGACCGCGTTTGCTGGCTATCTCATCATTCTCCGCGGAAATCTGTTCACCATCGGGGACCGCATCACGATTGGCGGTGTGCGCGGTGACGTCGTGAGCCTCGGCTTCATGCAGACGACGGTCATGGAGATGGGCCAGCCGCCCGGAGAGCAAGGTGATAGCCCGTCGATGTGGGTGAAGGGCCGCCAGCCCACGGGCCGCATCGTTCGCATCACCAATGACAAGGTCTTCGACACGCCGATCTACAACTACACGCGGGAATTCCCCTTCTTGTGGGAGGAGATCCAAATCCCGGTGCGCTATCAGGACGACCGCGGGCGCGTGGAAGAGATCCTGCTGGACGTCGCGAACCGGCAGACGCAGCAGATCATGGCCGATGCCGAGCCGAAGTTGGATGCGCTACTGGCCAAGTACCACATGCGTGATCGACCGGACGTCCATCCAAAGGTCTTCTATCATCTGACGGACAACTGGATCGCGCTGTCGTTGCGATATCTCTCGTACGACAACGGCGCACGGCCCCTCGCGGACCGGATGATCGGGAGATTCTCGCGGGGCTGGAGCAGGCGAAGATTGGACTGGCGTCGGGAACATATGCGATCGTCGAAATGCCGACGCTGCGGGTCGAGCAGGTGCGCCCGCCCGGCTAACCCGCGCTTGACGGGGCTCTCCGTGAGTCCGAATGTGGTGGCATGACTACTCGTCGCGGGTTCGTCTCGTCTCTGGTCGGCGCGAGCGCATCGCTTCCTGTGATGCGCCATTCGGCCTTCCGTCATCTATTCGCCGCCGAGCCGATTGCCGCGGCGCGGGGCGCCATGAGTGTGGCGGAAGACGAGACGTATTGGCGAGAGATCCAGCGCGCGTTCGATCTCGATCGCACGATGGTCAATCTGAACAACGGCGGCTGCAGCCCAGCGCCGACCCACGTGCTGGAGCAAATGATTCGAGATCTCAGATTCTCGAACGAGCTACCCGTGGATCATATGTGGCGCGTGCTCGAGCCGCGTGTCGAGTCGGTGCGCCGCGATCTCGCGCAGGATTTTGGTTGTGAGGTGGAGGAGATGGCGATCGTGCGCAACGCGTCGGAGGCGAATGAGACGATGATCTTCGGTCTCGATCTCAAGGCTGGCGATGAGGTCGTGTTCACGACGCAGAACTATCCGCGCATGCAGAACGCCTGGCACCAGCGCGAGCGTCGCGAGGGGATCGTGCTCAAGCGCGTCAAGATCGAAACGCCGGTGAAGAGCGCCGCGTCCTATGTGGAACAGATCGCCAACGCGATCACGCCACGAACGAAGGTCATCGAAGTCATGCACATCAGCTTCATGACCGGCTACATCGCGCCGGTGCGGGAGATCGTCGAGCTGGCGCGCCCGAAAGGCATTCAGGTGTTCGTCGACGGTGCGCATGCGTTCGCGCATTTCCCATTCAACCGCGACGACCTCGGCGCCGACTACTACGGCACCAGCCTGCATAAGTGGCTGCACGCGCCGATTGGGACGGGGTTTCTGTACGTGCGTCGCGAGAAGATCAAGAAACTGTGGCCGCTGATGGCGGGCGGCGTCGAGCAGGAAGACAATATCCGAAAGTACGAGGAGATCGGCACGCATCCGGCGGCGAATCACAACGCCATTGCGGTGGCGATCGCGTTCAATCGCGGCATCGGGCCCGATCGCAAGATCGCGCGTCTTCGGTATCTGCGAGATCGCTGGGCCAATCGGCTGCTGGCGTCGAGCGACCGCGTGAAGATGATCACGCCCATCGGGCCAAAGGCCAGCGGTGCCATCGGCGTCTTCGGCGTCGACGGAATGGACATGGGGAAGCTCGGCGGCTGGCTCCTGTCCAAGCACAACATCGTGACGACGCCGCTCGTCAACGACGAGTTCCAAGGCATACGCATCACGCCGAATGTCTACACCACGGTGGATGAGATCGATTTGTTCGCCGACCGCGTGATTTCAGCCATCAGAACCGGTGTAGCGTAGGGGTTTTCGGGCCATCGGGGCGCTCCGCAGGGCCCGGACCACGGAACTTCCATCGACAGACCGGCTTACAACGTCATATCGCGCCGGCGCGTACTTCATATTGCATGAACGTGGCGGCGCTTCCGTTCGGGGGCGCCGCTTTGCTTCGATGTATTGCTGTGTCACTGCATTGACCCCAACGACCTCATAGCTTTCAAGAGCGCTTCAGCGCCCCACATCCAGCGCCATGCTTCTTCGCCGTAGCCCATTCGTATTCGCCTCGATCGCCTTCGCGATCGTCGCATGCAAAGACAAGACGACCGGACCAGCTCCGCTGCCGACCGCGACGGTGATCCGCGGCGACATTGCCGTCCGTGTGCAGGCCACCGGCAGCGTCGAGCCGATCGATCCGGTGGACATCAAGTCCAAGGCACAGGGAACGGTTCTGAGCCTGCCGGTCGAGGTTGGCTCTCGAATCGAAAAGGGTGCGCTGATCGCGCAGATCGATCCGCGCGACGTGAAAAACCAGTTCGAGCAGGCGATGGCTGATGACGTCGTGTCTTCAGCGTCGTTGACAAAGGCGCTCCGCGACCAGGCGCGAAAAGACACGCTGTTCATAAGGCACGTCATCACGGCGTCGGAACACGACAGCTCCGGGTCCGCGACCGCGGACGCCCGGTCTGACATGATCGACAAGCGTGCGAGCCTCGATCTGGCGCGTCAAAAAATGGAAGACGCGACGATGGAAGTGCCGATCGGCGGTACCATCATCTCGAGGACGGTCACCCAAGGGCAGATCATCACGTCCGCCACCTCGGCGAGCGGCGGCACGACGCTCATGACGATCGCCGATCTCAATCGGGTCCGCATGCGCGTGACGATCGACGAAGTCGAAATGGGGAACGTTCATGTCGGCGAACAGGCGAGCGTGCAGGTCGACGCGTTCCCGGACCGCGCCTTCCAAGGCGTCATCGAGAAGGTCGAGCCGCAGGCCATCGTGACTCAGGGCGTGACGTTCTTCCCGGTTCTCGTGAGCATCAGCAACAAGGACGGACTCTTGATGCCTGGAATGAACGGCGAGGTGACGATCAAGGCCGCTGACCTCGCCGACGTGCTGCAAGTGCCGATCGATGCCGTCCGCCCAACGAACGAGCTGGCTCCGGTCGCGCGAATGTTTGCGCTTCCGGTCGATACACTGTCCGGACAACTGCGTCGTGATTTGGTTGGCGGCGAAGGAACAACGGGCGTCCCAGGCAGATACGCAGTCGTCGCGCTTCCGACCGGCGGATATGAGATGCGCCTGGTAAAGGCCGGACCGACAGATCTTCGCGTCATGCAGATCGTCGACGGATTGAAGGAAGGCGATCACGTCGTCATGCTCGGCGCGATCATGACGTCGCGTCCGGCGGTACCTCCCAAGCTGCAGATCGCTGCCGACATGCGACGCGGCGCTCCGGTGGCGCGGGAGGCTGAAGCGAATCGCACCCCGACGCAAGCGGGAACACCCGCCACGCCACCGAGGTCCGGACCGTCGGCCCGAGCGGGGAAGCCGCTCAAGCCGTGACGCGAACGGTCATCGCCGCCATCTGTATCGCTGGTGTCGCCAGTGCCGCATGTGTGCACTCGCCGCCGTCGATCAACGGAGTGCGGCCGGCTCCCGCGAGTCCGAGCTCGCTGTGGACGCCGCCCGCGTCGGTGATCACTGCAGCGTCCCGCGACACGACTCATCTCGCCATCTCCACGACGGCAGCGCGACAGCTGACACTGCCGGAAGTCGTTGACCTCGCACTTCGCAACAGCCCGGCGACGCGATTGTCGTGGGCTCAGGCACGAGCCGCCGCCGATGCTTATGGGTCGACTGAAGGGCGCCTGTACCCAACGCTCAGCGCTGGCCTGAGCGTCAATCACTCGCTGTCGCTTGCGACACCCGGACGTCCTCCAATCGAGCGATCTCAATACGGGCCGTCGCTGACGCTGGCATACACAGTCCTCGACTTTGGCGGCCGCTCGGGCTCGATCGACGTGACCCGCCAGACGGCCATCGCGCTCGACTTGTCGCACAACGCCACCGTCGAGAACACGATCCTACAAGTGGAGGCCGCCGCGTTCGGTTATCTGTCGACGCGGTCGCAGCTCGCCGCACAGCGCGTCGCCGTGGAGCTCGCAACGGCGGCTCTCGATGCCGCCAACGAGCGCCATCGTGTCGGATTGGCGACCATTGCCGATGTGCTCCAGGCGCAAACCGCGCGGTCGCAAGCGGAGCTGCAACTCGAAACACTCGAGGGTGCGCTGCAAGTGGCGCGTGGCTCGCTCGCGGTGGCGATGGGCGTTCCGGCCAACAGTCCGTTCGATATTCCGGAGGTACCGGCCACGGATTCGGTGCACTTCGTCAGTGAGTCAGTCGATTCGCTGATCGACCTCGCCGTGCGCAACCGGCCTGAGCTCGCGTCGGCGCGGGCGGAGGCAGCCGCGGCATCGTCGCAAATTCGCGTCGCGCGCTCGGGGTATTTGCCCGCATTGGCGATCGGCGCGACCGGGGCGAACAATGGCTCGAACGTCTCGACGTTTTCCGGCCGCACCTACGCGATCAACCTCGGCGTTCAGATGCCGGTGTTCACCGGCTTCTCGAATCAATACGACGTGGCGTCCGCGTCCGAACAGTATCAGGCGGCGCTCGCCCGCGCCGAGACGACGAAACAACAGATCATTCAACAGGTGTTCAGCGCCTACTATACGTTGCGCACCTCGACCAACCGTGTTCGTACGGCGGCCGATTTGCTGGCCAGTGCGATCCAATCCGAAACGGTCGCGCGCGAGCGCTATCGTGAAGGTGTCGGCAGCATCGTCGACCTGCTCGTGGCGCAGAGCGCGTTGGCGAACGCCCGCGCCCAGTCGGTCGATGCGCGCTGGCAGTGGCGCACGTCGTTGGCTCAACTCGCGCACGACGTTGGTGTCCTAAACGCACGCGGCGACACGACTTTCTCGCCGCTCACTCCGCTGCCGGACATCAGACCAGGACGATGAGTGTCAGATCCGATGAGTATTCGTAATCATAGAAGAAAGCTGATTGACGCGCTTGTGGTCGTGCTGGCCGCCGCCTGCTCGAAGCCGCCCGAGCAGCGAACGCCGCCAGTGCCAGTCCAGGTCGCGCCGGTGACGCAAATTGCCGCGCCACTCACGATCTCAGCCAACGGTGTCGTCGAGCCGCTGCAAACTGTCGCCGTGCAGGCGCAGGTCGGCGGCACGCTCGAAGTCGTCGGGTTCCATGAGGGCGACGACGTGCAGGCGGGCCAGATTCTTTTTCGCATCGACGCGCGGCCTTTTGAAGCGGCACTGAGACAAGCGCAAGCCGCGCTGGCGCGGGACGAAGCGCAAATGCAGAACGCGCAACGCGACGCCGAACGTTACAAGGCGCTCGCTGAAAAGGATTACGTCACGAAATCGCAGGCTGATCAGGCGTCATCGTCGGCTGCGTCGCTTCGCGCAACGGTGGTGGCTGATAGTGCCACCGTCGACAATGCCAAGCTCAACCTCGGGTACACGACAATACGCGCACCGATCGCTGGTCGCACGGGCCGTCTGCTCGTGCGTCAAGGAAACTTGGTGCGCCCCAACGCCGACCCCTTGGTCGTCATCAATCAACTCCGGCCCATTCTGGTGCGTTTCCCTGTTGTGCAGCATGATTTTCCTGCGCTTCAGCGGCGCAACGCGCAGGGGCCGGTGACGGTACGCGTTGCGACGGCCGACAGCGGACGCGTGAACGAGAGCGGCACGCTCGCCTTTCTCGACAATGCCGTCGACTCGCTCACGGGAACCGTCACGGCCAAGGCGCGATTCGCGAATCAGACGAATTTGCTGTGGCCGGGCGAATATGTGCGGGCAACGGTCGAGCTCTCGGTGCAGGCGAACGCGATTGCGGTACCGACGCGGGCCGTGCTGGCGGGTCAGCAAGGGAGCTACGTGTTCGTGATCGGTGGAGACAAAACCGCGAAGGTTCGGCCGATCTCCGTGGGTCGCGAAGTTGGTGAGATGACGACGATCGAGCAGGGCCTCACGGCGGGCGAGCAGGTAGTCGTCGACGGACAGTCGCGACTCACGCCCAACGCGAAGGTCGACGTGAAGGCGATTGCACCGCCGGCAAATGGAGCGACGCCGGCGGCAACGCAGGCCGGAGGGACACGATGAGCTTCTCGGAACTGTTCATTCGGCGTCCCGTCACCACGGTTCTCGTGATGGCGGGCATTCTGTTCTTCGGCATCAATGCCTACGGGCGGTTGCCGGTGAGCGACCTGCCGACGGTCGACTTCCCGACGATCACCGTGAACGCGAGCCTTCCCGGCGCGAGCCCGGAGACGATGGCGTCCGCGGTGGCCACGCCGCTCGAAAAACAGTTCTCGACCGTCGCCGGCATCGACAACATGACGTCGTCGTCGAGCCTCGGCTCGACGTCGATCACCATTCAGT